>CAIWDD010000093.1 GCA_903911355.1 uncultured Nodularia sp.
AACAGACGCTTGACAAGCGTGACTGCTCAAATCTCTCACAAATTCATATTCTGCTCGTAATTGAGTGTTGTATTTGTACAATTCTTTTTTGCCAATACCGCGATTATCTATCCAGTATCTAAGCACCTTGTTTCTAACAAATGGACTAATTCTTATTTTGTTTCCACAGTCGGGGGTGCGCCACTAGAGACAGTTAAAATGTACATTCAAAATCAAAAAGAAACTTAACAGCGATTAAAATCGCCAACGGCTAGCCACCATAAATAGAATTTAGGGGCTAGCTCGCCGTTGTATTATTGGTCTAATGTCACAGTTGGTCACAGTAAAAGTAAATGAGCTTGAGAGAACACAGCCTTTATTATTAGTTGACAAATGCAAAGCAGATCCAGACAAGATTTACAAGACCTAGTGCGCGAGCAGCTGCAAATCCTACTTGAACAGAAAAATTTTCAGGGTGCTAAAGCTTTGTTGGTTCCCGTTCAGGTAGCAGATATTGCCGCATCCATTGAAGGCTTACCAGAGGCTACCCAGGCGATCGCCTTTCGGTTACTTTCTAAGGAAGAGTCCATAGAGGTGTTTGAATACCTCGATCCTACCGTACAACAAACACTACTAGAAGACTTTAAGCGTCACGATGTCCAGGAAATCGTCGGTAATATGTCCCCTGATGACCGGGCTCGTCTGTTTGACGAACTCCCGGCTAAAGTTGTCCGACGGCTCTTACAGCAACTCGGCCCAGATGAACGGGATGCAACTGCTTTACTTTTAGGTTATGCGCCTAATACTGCTGGGCGCATTATGACTCCTGAGTATCTCTCACTCAAGGAAAATATCACCATTACTCAGGCGTTAGCACAGATTCGTTCTCAGGCTGATGTCAGGGAAACTATTTACTATATTTATGTCACTGATGATGCTCGTCGGTTGACGGGTATTCTCTCCCTGCGGGATCTGATTTTGGCTCAACCAGAGGAAACTATTGGCAGCATCATGACCCGTGATGTGGTATTTGTCAATACAAATACTGACCAGGAAGAGGTGGCGCGGACAATTCAGCACTATGATTTTGTCGCCATTCCTGTGGTAGATGCTGAACAGCGTCTCGTCGGTATTGTCACGGTGGATGATGTTCTGGATATTTTAGAACAAGAAACTACAGAAGATATCTATAAGTTGGGTGGTTTACAAGCTGGTGGTGATAATTATTTTCAAACTAACTTATTTACTGTTGCCCGTAAGCGGGTAGTATGGTTATTTATTCTGTTGATTACTAATAGTGCAACGGCGGCGGTAATTAGAGACCAAGAGGATGTTTTACAAAAAGTAGTAGCTTTAACTGCATTTATCCCCTTATTAATTGATACGGGGGGGAACGTAGGCGCTCAGTCTTCCACTGTGGTGATTAGGGGGTTGAATACAGAGGATGTCCGTTCTCACGAAGCTTTAAATATAATTAGACGGGAGGCGATCGCCGGCATACTCCTGGGAGGTATGTTAGGTACTGTAGTCATAGTCTGGGCATACTTATTACAAGCTAATATCTCAGTAGCCCTAGCGGTGGGTATTAGTCTATTTTCCATCTGCGTTTTAGCCTCGGTTTCTGGTTCCGCATTGCCATTTTTATTCCGGGGGATGGGACTAGATCCGGCTTTGATGTCAGCACCTTTTATTACTACAGCTGTGGATGTATTGGGAGTTTTAATTTACCTAAATGTAGCTCGCCTAATTTTAGGGTTATGAGGAGAACGACCAGAGCAGCTGACTGTTTCGGGAAAAAATAGCTATGGTTCATTGCTCTGATTGAGTCGTTGAATTATCCTTTCCAGTTAAGTGTTCAAAGTTGATGATGTGGCCTTGAGCTAAAATTTACCGCAACTGTGCCTGAATAAATAAGAGAGGTAAATAATTATACCTCTCTTTCAGGGAAAAAATTAATTCAACTTCTCAGATTTTAGTATCTGCTGGGCTTGTGAACAATAAAGCTGAGAACTTGACACTGCTTGATGTTGTCAAAACCTACAACACGAATATAGCAGTTACCATACTGAGAACGGCAAGATTGAACTTCGCTGAGTACATCGTGAGTAGATGTGGCGTTGAATAAAGGTAACTTCCACATTGTCCAGTACAATTCTGTGGGTTCAGAAGTTTCGTTGAACTCAACAGCAGGAATGTAACCTTGACTCAAAATGTACTGAACTTGCTTGGCAATTTGAGCATCAGTAAGAGCTGGTAAGTAGGAAAGGGTTTCGTAACGACGCTCTTTTGGTAAAGTTTGCATAGCTTTTGATAATGGTTTGGGATTGATAGTAGTTTTTCAGTTATTAGTGAACCACTGTTCACTCTTCACTGTGGGGATCTGAACTTGTCTGCTGTTCCGGGTGCGGACTGGGGTTAGATGTATCTAGTTGTGTTATGCGTTCTAGATGCTGGCGACGTTGCTCCATATTGGCTTGTTGAATGCCAGTACAAACCATTTCTGGCAAAAATTCGGCTATTTCTGCGGCTATGTGTTCTCTGACTGTCATGATCCGCAGTGCCAAATCCGGCTTTTCTTGGAGCAGTTGCTCAAGATATGCCTCTCCGTCTTGAATTTTCCCCGCAGAAAAGTTTTGCAACCAATACGCTAAGGGAGGATTCGTTTCGCCTAGCTGTGCCAATACAGTCCGCAGCGCCTGATAAGTCAGGTAACTTTGGAGAGTTTTGGCTGTGTCTTTGGCAATTTGCTTTAGATTCATGCTTGACCCCAGCCCATAAAAAGTAAAAAGTCAAAAGTCAAAGGTTAAAAGAAAGAATGATTATTTTCTTGTACTCTTTAACTTTTTACCGGTTACTTGAGGATCAGACAGTATCCATGGCCTCGAACTCGAACTTGATTTCTTTCCACAGTTCGCAAGCAACAGCCAACTCAGGGCTCCACTTAGCAGCTTCGCGGATGATATCGTTACCTTCACGAGCGAGGTTGCGGCCTTCGTTACGAGCTTGGATACAAGCTTCTAGAGCTACGCGGTTAGCGGTTGCACCAGGTGCGTTACCCCAGGGGTGACCCAGTGTACCACCACCAAACTGGAGTACGGAGTCATCGCCGAATATTTCTACCAGTGCGGGCATGTGCCATACGTGGATACCACCGGAAGCAACTGCCATTACACCAGGCATAGAAGCCCAGTCTTGGGTGAAGTAGATACCGCGAGACTTGTCTTGCTCAACGTAGTTTTCACGTAACAGGTCAACGAAGCCCATGGTAATACCACGTTCGCCTTCCAACTTACCAACTACTGTACCGGTGTGGATGTGGTCACCACCAGACATCCGTAGGGTTTTAGCCAATACACGGAAGTGGATACCGTGGTTCTTTTGACGGTCGATAACGGCGTGCATAGCGCGGTGAATGTGCAGCAAAATGCCATTATCACGACACCAATGAGCCAAGGTGGTGTTGGCTGTGAAACCTGCGGTGAGGTAGTCGTGCATGATGATGGGCATCTTCAGTTCTTTAGCGAACTCAGCCCGTTGCAACATTTGTTCACAGGTGGGGGCGGTAACGTTCAGGTAGTGACCTTTGATTTCGCCGGTTTCTGCTTGTGCTTTGTGGATGGCTTCTGCTACAAACAAGAAGCGATCGCGCCATCTTTGGAATGGTGCAGAGTTGATGTTTTCATCGTCTTTGGTGAAGTCCAAACCACCGCGCAAGCACTCATATACAGCGCGTCCGTAGTTCTTAGCAGACAAACCTAATTTGGGCTTAATGGTACAACCCAACAAAGGACGACCATATTTGTTTAATTTGTCACGTTCTACTTGGATACCGTGAGGAGGTCCTTGGAAGGTTTTCAGGTAAGCAACGGGAATCCGTAAGTCTTCTAGACGTAGCGCCCGCAAAGCTTTAAAACCAAATACGTTACCTACAATAGAGGTCAACATATTGGTAACGGAACCTTCCTCGAATAGGTCTAGAGGATAAGCAACATAGGCGATGTACTGGTTATCTTCACCAGGAACGGCTTCAATATCGTAGCAACGACCTTTGTAGCGATCTAGGTCTGTGAGCAAGTCTGTCCATACAGTTGTCCAAGTACCGGTGGAAGACTCAGCCGCCACAGCAGCACCCGCTTCTTCGGGGGGAACCCCAGGCTGGGGAGTCATCCGGAAGGCGGCTAGAAGGTCTGTATCTTTAGGTGTGTAATCTGGGGTGTAATAAGTTAGTCTGTAATCTTTAACCCCGGCTTGATATCCTGATTTGCTCTGGGTCTTCGTTTGAGCGTAAGACATAAATTCCCCTTCCAAGAAGTCACTCTATTAATTACTTAATCAAATCACGTTCTGTGCAACTTTTTCTAACTCCCGCTTTTTACCCTTATTGATTGGGGGAAAAATCAGGAAAAATTTTTGTTAGAGGTTGGTTTTCGCGGGTAGATTTTCTGGCAACGAAACATTTATTTACAAATGTTCTCCCCAAGAAGCTGGGGTGCATCAAGCCCGTCATGCTGTTTCCTCATCCCGTAAATAAAAATTCTCTTTTAACTCTTTGCTCTTACCCCGCTAAATTTTTGTCTTTACACCGCTGTCTGAGGACGGTCACAGGACTATTACCCCACATAACGGCGCTTTTAGCTGACTGGGTTGATATCTCACCGGATAGACTCGGTGATATATCCCCTCATAATGGGGGAATAGATCACGGGAGAATTTGCTTGACATAAACTCAGCAGAGTGATAAGCGAAAGAAAAAGAAATTGCACACCACGTCATTTGTATGTTGTCTTACAATATATCAAGAATTTGATAAGTTATTCTTTCAAAGTTTTTAACTGATTTATTTAAATTTGTTATTACATAAAGTTTTAAACATTTTGTTAAGACTGATTTACAAAAGTCCAATTTAAATGTACCCAAGTGGGAGGAAATGGAGACGAGAGGAGGCATAACCCCAAAATGTACCGGAGAATAAACTAGACTATACTCAATGTCCACAGCTTCCCCACTCTCGCGTACAGAAGGCATAAGTCGCGCGTCTACCTAGTTCAACAATGGCAATTACTACTGGGCAATTAATTCAATGGAAACAACAGCGGCGGTCAATCGTCGCCTTGACTGCTTGGGATTATGCGATCGCCCAACTTCTAGATGCAGCAGGGGTAGACTTAATCTTAGTGGGGGACTCACTGGCGGTGATTTTAGGTTACGAAACAACACTACCAATTACCCTAGAGGAAATGCTGCACCATGCTAAAGCTGTGCGTCGTGGTGTCAAACAGGCTTTAGTGGTGGTTGATTTACCATTTTTAACTTACCAAGAAAGCATCTCACAGGCGATGCACTCAGCCGGATTAATTTTGAAGGAAACAGGAGCCCAAGCAGTTAAGTTAGAAGGTGGTTATCCCGCCATGGTAGAAACCATTGCTCGACTGGTACAAGCGGGGATCCCAGTCATGGGTCATGTCGGTTTGACACCCCAATCAGTACATCAACTGGGACTACGACAACAGGGAAAAACTCAAGAGGCGAGGGAGAGAATTTTGCACCAGGCCACGGCTCTAGAACAAGCCGGTGTATTTTCCATAGTTTTAGAGCATATACCGGCAGATTTGGCTAGAGAGATTACACAAAAATTAAATATTCCCACCATTGGCATCGGTGCGGGAGTTGATTGTGATGGACAGGTGTTAGTCACCTCCGATGTCCTAGGTTTGGGAGAAAAGCACCCACCCTTTGCAAAAGTTTACACAAATTTGCAAGAGACAATTACCAAAGCTGTGAAAGATTATGCATCAGAAGTGCGCGATCGCCAGTTTCCCTAACCCGATATACTGAAATATTAGGAGTAGTTAATTAAATGTTGGTACAAATTCCCCCTACTCAAAAAACACAAAAAGAATTAAATATTACTTGGGAAGCTCTTCCCGCCGAATTCATTCTACCCGATGATCCAGTGGAAAATATTCAACAACCGGCGCTGGCTTCGGCACTGACCGATGCACTAGGAGCCACACAACGCATCCAACCCCAGATGTTAATTGCTTCTAACTTCGGTCTAGTAGCGACAGTCAACAAAAAAATAGTTGTCAAAGCGCCTGACTGGTTGTACATTCCCCAAGTCCAACCCGTAGCCTCTGGGGTGATTCGTCGTAGTTATACCCCCCATTTAGAGGGTGATCCTGTGTCTGTAGTCATGGAATTTTTATCAGACACAGAAAATGGAGAACTATCAATCCGTTCAACGCCGCCTTACGGTAAACTATATTTTTACGAACATATTCTTAAAGTTCCCACTTATATCACCTATGACCCCTACGAAGTGATTCTAGAAGTCAGGTGTTTAGAAAACGAAAAATATAGCTTAATGACGGCAGATAACAATGGTCGTTACTGGATTGAGCAATTAGAATTATTCCTGGGAGTTTGGCCAGGCGAAAGACTATGCCAAAATATGAATTGGTTGCGGTGGTGGGATAAAGAAGGTAATTTGTTGTTGTGGAGTAGTGAACAAGCGGAACAAGAACGCCAACGGGCTGAACAAGAACGCCAACGGGCTGAACAAGAACGCCAACGGGCTGAACAAGAACGCCAACGGGCTGAACAAGAACGCCAACGGGCGGAAATACTAGCAGCAAAGTTACGTGAGCTAGGTGTTGACCCTGATGGGATAGTATAGTATCATATACTTAGATATGATAACTGGAAAAGAAGAGCATCCAGCCTTATTCACAGCAGCCCAACTAACTTTGACATATGAGCAACTGAAGTCAAATGTATTGAGTGTAGTTGCACAATTGGGGGGCGACCTACAGAAGTTGAGGCTCTTCTGGGAGCGGTGATTGAACTGGGAAAACTCACCCACACCCCTACACCCTATATGGATACAGTATACGCTAATGTCAAACTACTAGAAAAAACTTTACGCCATTTTTATTTATAAAAATATTAGCTTTGTAGCTATGATCATGGTTTATATTACCGGAAGGGTGCCACAAATCACTAATAGTCTATGGCTGACGCCACGCTACGGAATCAGATCCGATAAACCAGTATCGGAATATCTGTGCAACTGATGCTTTCTTACTTGTACCATCACCAGGTAAGAAGTTGATATGAAAATGCTAAATTTTAAACTCCTGCTCAATTGCCACAGATAAAGACTAAACTAAAAAGTCTTGTGCTGCATAACCTGTAAATTGCCAAAAAATCAAGTAATCATGTCCAAGGTTCTCGTCTCCGATCCTATTGACCAAGCTGGAATTGACATTCTCACCCAAGTTGCTACGGTAGATGTCAAAACAGGTCTCAAACCAGCAGAACTGATCGAAATTATTGGTGAATATGATGCGCTGATGATCCGCTCTGGTACGCGGGTTACACAAGAAATTATTGAAGCTGGTACTCAGTTAAAAATCATTGGTCGTGCTGGTGTGGGGGTGGATAATGTCGATGTTCCCGCAGCGACCAGGCGCGGAATTGTCGTTGTCAATTCGCCAGAAGGTAACACCATCGCCGCTGCGGAACACGCCCTAGCGATGATGTTATCTTTATCTCGTCACATCCCCGATGCTAACGCTTCTGTGAAAAGCGGTGAGTGGGATCGTAAAACTTTCGTAGGGGCCGAAGTTTATAAAAAAACTCTCGGTGTGGTCGGTTTGGGTAAAATCGGTTCCCATGTTGCAGCAGTAGCTAAAGCTATGGGAATGAAACTCTTAGCTTACGATCCTTTTATCTCCAGAGAACGAGCCGAACAACTTGGCTGTCAGTTAGTGGATATGGACTTACTGATGCAACAAGCTGACTATATCACGCTACACATCCCCAAAACACCAGAAACCGCCCACTTAATTAATGCTCAAAGTCTAGCGAAAATGAAACCCACAGCCAGAATAATTAATTGCGCTCGTGGTGGTATCATTGATGAAGCTGCTTTAGCAGCGGCAATTAAAGAAGGTCAAATTGCCGGCGCTGCCTTGGATGTGTTTGAGTCAGAACCACTGGGTGAGTCTGATTTGCGATCGCTCGGTAAAGAAGTCATCCTTACCCCCCATTTAGGAGCCTCCACAACGGAAGCACAAGTAAATGTAGCTATTGATGTGGCCGAACAAATTCGCGACGTTCTCTTAGGACTACCAGCGCGTTCAGCAGTGAATATCCCTGGTTTGGGTCCGGATGTCCTAGAAGAACTCAAGCCTTATATGCAGCTAGCAGAAACCCTGGGTAAACTGGTGGGACAGCTAGCTGGTGGAAGAGTGGAGTTACTCAATGTCCGACTACAAGGAGACCTCGCAACTAATAAGAGTCAGCCTTTAGTTGTCGCCTCCTTAAAAGGACTACTTTACCAAGCCCTGCGGGAACGGGTGAATTACGTCAACGCGAGTATAGAAGCCAAAGAGCGGGGAATTCGGGTGATTGAAACCCGGGACGCTTCAGCTCGTGACTACGCTGGATCTCTGCACCTGGAAGCTACAGGTACTTTGGGGACTCATTCGGTAACAGGCGCTTTATTAGGGGACAAAGAAATTCACTTAACCGATGTTGATGGTTTCCCCATTAATGTACCCCCCAGTAAATATATGCTGTTTACTTTACACCGTGATATGCCGGGAATTATTGGTAAACTTGGTTCCCTCCTGGGCAGTTTTAATGTCAATATTGCTAGTATGCAGGTAGGCCGTAAAATTGTCCGTGGTGATGCTGTCATGGCTCTGAGTATCGATGATCCATTGCCGGATGGCATTTTGGATGAAATTGTCAAAGTACCGGGAATTCGGGACGCATACACAGTAACTTTATAAACTTGAAGAAATGAGGCCTGCCTCATTTCTTGAAATCAGAAGTAAATATGACAAACAGTTGGTGGGAATTACAGATTTTATGTGATCCAGCTCTAGAAGATTCTATCTTTTGGCGACTGGAAGATTTTGGCAGCCGTGGTACAGCCAGCGAGGGTAAAGGTGATTTGTGTCTTGTAAAGGCTTACCTACCAAAATTGCCAGGAGCAACCCTAGATTTAGAGTTGCTCTCTAGCCAGTTGCATGAAGATGCTCTGTGTGTCGGCTCACCTATCCCTACCCTCAGTTGTGAGTTAATTAACGAGGAAGATTGGGCTACTAGTTGGAAACAATACTGGCAACCGGAAAAAATAGGCGATCGCTTTTTGATTAATCCCGCCTGGCTACCAATACCCGCCGCACCGGAACGCCTGGTAATTCTTCTAGACCCTGGTGTGGCATTTGGTACTGGTAATCATGCTACAACCCAATTGTGCTTGGAATCCCTAGAAAAGGTGGATTTTCAGGGTAACAGCGGTCAGTTAGTTGCTGATATCGGCTGTGGTTCTGGTATACTTTCCATAGGAGCATTACTATTAGGGGCAAAAACAGTTTATGCAGTGGATACTGACCCCTTAGCGGTACAATCAACTTTGAGCAATCGTGACCTGAATCGGATTAGCCCAGAATCCTTAGTACCGGCAGAAGGTAGTGTAGATATGGTCATGCAAGGGTTACAAAAACCTGTAGATGGTATTGTTTGTAATATTTTGGCTGATGTGATTATTCAGTTGCTGCCACAAATGAGCCAGATGATTAAACCGAGTAGTTGGGGAATTTTTAGCGGGATTTTAGTAGAACAATCTGTTACTGTGGCTGAGTCTTTAGAAAAAAACGGTTGGATTGTTGATAACCTGTTAACAAAGAAAGAATGGTGTTGCCTCAATGTGCGGCGTTCTCAGAATTAGTAATTAAGGCAATGGATCAACAGATAATACATAGTAATTTACCGGGAACTGCTACCACAGAAACACCAGATGTGAGTTTAGACTACTCATTGAGTGGGTATGACTATATATTACCAGAGGAACTAATTGCTCAAAATCCCGTATTTCCCAGGGATAGCTCCCGTTTATTAGTGGTAAATCCCTCTACCGAAACTGCACCTGCACATCATGTTTTTCGAGATTTACCAGATTTGTTACGCCCTGGTGATTTGTTGATTGTCAATGACACGAAAGTAATTCCAGCTAGGCTGTATGGTAGTAAATCTACTGGTGCCACGGTAGAGGTTTTGCTTTTGGAAGAACGAAAATATAACTGTTGGTTAGCTTTAGTTAAACCCGGGAAACGCTTCAAAATAGGATCTAGAATTTTTTTTACATCTAAAGATTCTCTACAAAATCCCAGTACCCTAACTGCTACTGTTTTAGAAACCGACCCAGCTACGGGAGGGCGTTTATTAGATTTTGATGTCCCCGATGGGAAACCTTTGATAGAGGTTTTAGAGCAATTCGGTGAAATACCTCTACCGCCATATATTACCTCATCCACTGCTGCTGATGAACAATATCAAACAGTTTACGCCCAGCAACCAGGAGCGATCGCCGCACCTACAGCAGGATTACATTTTACCGCGGAGTTACTAGATAAGTTACGCGATGGCGGCATTAATCAAGCTTTCATCACCTTACACGTAGGGGTAGGGACATTTCGCCCTGTGGAAATAGAAGACGTAACTAATCACCAGATGCATCAAGAATGGATTTCGGTTCCCCCCACTACAGTAGAACAAATCCGCGCCACCAAAGCAGCGGGGGGTCGAATTATTGCAGTGGGGACTACAGTAGTCCGCGCCTTGGAAGGAGCAGCACAGTCTGGGGATTTACAATCATTCTGTGGTCAAACAGATTTATTTATCTATCCGGGTTACCAATGGCGGGTAGTAGATGGTTTAATTACCAATTTCCACTTACCGCGTTCTAGTTTGTTGATGCTGGTAAGTGCGTTGATTGGTAGGGAGAGGTTGTTAAATATATACCAACAAGCTATAGCTGGGAAATATCGCTTTTATTCCTTTGGGGATGCTATGTTAATTCTTCCGGGATTTTAATACTGGGGAAATTTTGACTAAATGGTAAATCTTGATTGATGGCTTCTATCTCCTGCTGTTCTAGTTGATTTACTTCCTTAAGATAAGGGCGAAGAATTTTTTCTAACCGCCGATTGTAAAAGCGGTGCAAACTATAATTAGGGGTAGCTGGGAACCCACGGCGTTTTTTATGTTGTCCCCCAGCACCAGGATCGAAGCTTTGGATACCATGGGCGATCGCCCACTCAATTGGTGTATAGTAGCAAGCATCAAAATGTAAACAGTCTATTTCTTGAAAACTCCCCCAGTAGCGTCCATATAGGCGATCGCCTTTATACAAACAAAAAGACATACCTATAGGTTGCTCTTGATCTTCCTGATGATAAGCTGGGAAAAACACCACTCGATGGCGATAGTTGCTGTGTAGCTGTTCAAAAAACTGCCTTGTCAGGTATTTACTACCCCACCAGCCAAACTTATCACAAGTATCACCATAGAACTGGTACATTAAAGGAAATAAAGACTGAGGAATTGCATCACCAGTCACCGGTTGAAATTCTAAACCCACCTTTTCCACAGCTTTGCGCTCTCGCTTGATATTGCGGCGCTGATTAGCGTTGAATAATTTTAAGTAATCATCAAAAGTTTTAAAATCCAGGTTTTCCCAAATGTAGCTATGGTGTAACCAAGTGGTAAAACCTTGGCGTTCTAGCACAGTGCGCCATTGAGGATCAACATAGAGAAAATGACACCCAGAAATTCCATGCTTACTACACCAAGAATCTATCTCATGTACCATCATGGCTGTAATGTAGTCTTCATCTTCCCCCGGAGCAATTAAAAAACGATAACCTTCAGCGGGGGTAAATGGTGTCATTCCCAGTAGTTTGGGATAATATTGTATTCCCAAACGATGGGCTAATTCTGCCCATTGCTGGTCAAAGACAAATTCACCATAACTATGTCCTTTCAGGTACAGTGGTGCTGCTGCTATCAAAGTCCCATCTCGCCAAAGTGTTAAGTGATTCGGTAACCAACCGGTTTTGGCCGTCGCGCTCTGGGATATTTCCAAATTATTCAGCCAATCCCATTCTAAAAACGGGGTTTTCAGGGGTATTGCTAGAGCATCCCAAGCATTTTGGGGTACTTGTGCAATTTGGTTAATCCACAGGCTAGAGTAATTAGGCTTGATTTGTTTCACCATTTTACAGTTTTTCTGGGGAAGCAACTTCCCAATGACTAATTACTATTAAGGTAATCTAATTCATTGCACCAATCGGGAGGGAAGAATTTACCGAGCTAATCCTAAGCTGACGATTGTCTAGACAAACCTATACTTATCTTATATAGATAGGACTTACGCAAGGTTGCACTAAAAACCTAGTTCTGATGTACGGGTGATTCATGAATTACCGCTACTTTCGTTCTGTTTTGCGTAAGTCCTGATAGACAAGAATTAATTTATCTTGAGTTCATAAAATCAACTGCGATCGCCAATGCACGGGCAGGTAGGCTCTAAATAGGTTCAGACCTGCCCGATGTTCCCAGTCAGTTTATCCCAAGCTTATTCCTCGAACCTGAATGATGACATCATCAAAGTCGTTGTCACCGCCGCGGGCTAAATCTTCAAAGCCGAAGACATTGTTACCCAGCAATTGTACATGATCAGTACGGTCAAAGTTATTACCCATACTTGCTACATAGAGGTTACTGAAGTCAGATGCTACTGAGTTGAGATCGCCATTTGCTACTAGGAATGGTAGCAACACATAATCTGACAAGTCAAGACTAGAGCCGACCTCAAAGGTACTGCTTAAATCTCTGGTTTCGTTATTGACACCGCTACCAGTCAGCACTGCATTGTTACGCACAGCATCCAAATAAGCACTGCGATCGCCCAGTCCAATGCTCTGGCCAGTTAGTCTATCAACCACAGCCCCTGTAGTTCTTTCCGCCAAGTAGAAACCCACTAGATTATCAAAAGCAGCTTCCCGGTAGAGGGTAGCATCCACCCGCACAGTGATTCTTTCCCCAGTCACATTGGAGGTATCCAGGTTGTTGAGGCTAATAGCTTCTAGTTCGTCACCGTTAACTTCAATTTTCTGAGTAGAGATTATTTCAGTATCTGGACTGCCCAGAACCTCTGCAGCAATATTGAAGCCACCACCACTCAGGGTAAAACCATTGGCTGTCACCTGACCAATCCTTAAGGGGGTAATAGTCCCGGTTCCCACCTGACGCAATTGGAACCTCGTCACATTACCATCTGCGGGGGAGACATTGATAAGGCCTGACTGGAGATTGTTCAGGATAGAATCAATACCAGAAGGTAGCCCAGAGGCATTACCAAGAGTGGTGAGAATATTTTGAATTCTGTCGTCCCCAAAGACAACCTGCAATTCCTGAGAGGATGGGGTTGCATCTGTGACAGAGAATCTAAAGACAGTATCAAAGGGTTGCTGTAGAACAGGTGTTCCGGTGTTGGGGTCGGTGATAGTGACAGTACCTGGATCTTGATCCACCGCGGTATCCACCCCAAAGGTAAAGGGGGCGGATGTACCTATATTACCTGCGGGGTCTGTTTGGCTGGCAGTGACGGTTTTACCTGTTCCCAGTCCAATGGTAGTGAGGTTGTCTTCTGTCAGGCTGTAAATGAAGTTGCCGTTTTCATCTACTGCTGTAGTACCCAGTTCTGTATTCCCAAGCCTGATGGTGACATTACCACTACCTGGTTCTGCCGTACCTACTACGGTGTTGTCCCCTGCTACACCACTGACGATGCTATCAGCACCACCGATGCTGTTAATACTAACTGTGGGTAGTACAGTATCAACGTTGATAAATCGACTTCTTTGAGGGCTAACATTTCCATTCAACTTCTGATATACAAAGATGCCTTCTTCACCCTCATCAAAGCCTTGAACATCATCAGCGGTAATAGGAATTGACCATGTGCCATTAGGCTGTACAGTAGTTTGTTTCCGGGGTCTCTGACTATTAGGCTCGCTGTCAAACCTGAGGATAATTTCTGCCCCTGGTGTGCCAGTACCGGTAATGTTAAAACCATCTACTTGTTCTTGTCTGTTAACTCTATCATCTGCTGCAGCCAAGTTAATTACCGGGGCTACCGGTGCTGGCAAAGAAGCTGGAACGCTGGGATTACCACTATTATTACCAATGGCGGCTCCTGCACCTACGGCAACTCCTAACCCTGTTTCACCAGGCGCATCACGGTTAACTACATTGGTGCCAACTACCAAGGTGTATTCCGTGGCGCTGACTGTAGTAAATATTTCTTTAGTACCATTGGTCACCTTGATGTCATCAGCCGTGAAGCCGGTGACTGGTTCACTGAAGGTAAAGGTGTAACGAACCTGAAACTGATAGTTAGGATCTCCAGTGGGAGGGGTATCTACTGCCGGCTCACTAGTGATAGTGAGAGTTGGTACTGGGGTGGGGTTAAACTCATCTAGCCCGATAGTCTCAGTTAGCAAGGTTGCCTGAGTCTGAGCGATCGCGTCTAAGTTCTCTACTGTGGCAATTGCGCTATTGGATTGGGAAACACTCTGAGTAAAATTGACGGTATCTTGTGCTGCCTGACTGAGAGTAACACCTGCTTGTTGGGCATTGTTCAAAAACTCGGCAATAAAATCCGCACTTGTTAGATCAATGCTTTGACCATCCTGGGTCTGTTGGGCTAGCACCTGCGCCCCACCGATAAATCCTGCTTCGGTTCCAGTTGCAGCTTGTAGGATTGACCCAACCTGTACATTTGCCCTCTGAAATTGCAGAGCATCTGCAGCGAGTAGACCCCCTCCACGGATGATTTCTATGGGATCATCGTTAAGCAAGTCAATACTTGCAGGTAAGTTGAGGATATCCCGGACTTGGACAGTGGCAGCTTGTATCTCTGCTGCTGTTGCTGTTTCGGCATTGTCACCTAGTAGAGCGACTACCAAGGTGGTTACAGGAGTTATTACCCCCGCATTGGCTGGTGCGCGCAACTCCCCTGTGAAGGGCTGCCCAGTGGAAACATCTACACCACCTCTAACCCGAATGATACCTGTTCCGCCCAGTGCAGTAAAACTAAACCTACCGTTTGTGTCGGTGGTTACCGAACCTCCAGTACCATTGAGTCGCGTAACTTCTGCCCCAGAGATATATCCGTCGGTGGCGACACCAGTTTTTTCCGGTGCTACGGTATCTACCTCAAAGGTGAAGGGAGTGGATGTGCCAATATTACCTGCGGAGTCCGTTTGGCTGGCGGTGATGGTTTTACCTGTTCCCTGTCCAATGGTAGTGAGGTTGTCTTCTGTCAGGCTGTAAATGAAGTTGCCGTTTTCATCTACTGCTGTAGTACCCAGTTCTGTATTCCCAAGCCTGATTGTGACATTACCACTACCAGGTTCAGCAGTACCCACTACTGTGTTATCCGCTGCTACACCACTGACTGTGCTGTCTCCAGCACCAATGCTGGTAATAGTAACTGTGGGTGATTTGGTATCTACTGCTTGTACTGATACTTCAGGAGCGAGACTGGGGTTACCTGCGGAATCAATAGCGGCTCCCCCTGGTACAGCCACTGTCAAATTACCTTCAAAGTTGGCATTGGGGGTAACAACTAAGGTGTATTGTGTGGGACTGACTGGTGTAAATGTTCCTTTACTACCGTTGGTAACTGTAATATCCTCAGTGGTAAACCCTGTGACTGCTTCACTGAAGGTGAAGGTGTAGTTAATATCTCCACTAGCAGTATTAGAAATATTATCAGTAATAGTAACCGTGGGTGCTTTGGTATCCACTGGTTGTACTGAGAGTTCAGGAATACTGGGGTTAATTGCGAAATCAATGGCGGCTCCCCCTGGTACATCCACCATCAAATTACCTTCAAAGTTGGCATTGGGGGTAACAACTAAGGTGTATTCAGTGGGACTGACGGAGGTGAATGTTCCTTTACTACCATT
>CAIWDD010000094.1 GCA_903911355.1 uncultured Nodularia sp.
AACAGACGCTTGACAAGCGTGACTGCTCAAATCTCTCACAAATTCATATTCTGCTCGTAATTGAGTGTTGTATTTGTACAATTCTTTTTTGCCAATACCGCGATTATCTATCCAGTATCTAAGCACCTTGTTTCTAACAAACTGACTCGTGCGAATAGCTTCATCTATGGCTTTTGACTGCGCTTTTTTGACAACTGCTTTGTACTCCATTACCAACACTCTTAAATCACCTCCTTGATATTTATCTTTGCTTAAAATAATATATAGCCTGTAGCTACATAGGTCAACAGGGTTCCATGAAAAAATTCAAATCAAACAAGAATGTTGTTTATTCGTGTAAATATCATGTTATTTTTTGTCCTAAATATAGAAGACCAGTTCTCGTGAACGCAATTGCTTCTCGCTTAAAAGAGTTACTTGCTCAAATAGCGATTGAAATTAACATTGAAATTATAGAGATGGAAATCATGCCAGACCATGTACATTTATTGGTAGAAGTTGACCCTCAGTTTGGAATACATCGAGTTGTAAAAAGATTTAAAGGTGCAACTTCTAGGTATTTGCGATTAGAATTTCCACCAGTTGAAACGTAGATTACCTACTTTATGGACTAATTCTTATTTTGTTTCCACAGTCGGGGGTGCGCCACTAGAGACAGTTAAAATGTACATTCAACATCAAAAAGAAACTTAACAGCGATTAAAATCGCCAACGGCTAGCCCCCATAAATAGAATTTAGGGGCTAGCTCGCCGTTGTATTATTGGTCTAATATCTACAGCGCTAAGATTGAGATGATTTAATCCCAACGCTGTATTTTCAGAGAACCAACTAGAAAATGGCTCTTAATCAATCCAGTCTCAAAGAGGATAGTGATGTCGGTGGGAATACGCTACAATTGGCAGAAAGCAGAGATTCAGGCGATATACAACCAGCCATTCCTAGAGCTGATTTATCAGGCTGCTAGCGTGCATCGTCAATATCATGACCCTAGAAAAATACAGGTTTGCAAGCTGATATCAATCAAAACTGGCGCTTGTCCCGAAGATTGTAGTTACTGCGCCCAGTCTTCCCGTTATAAAACTGAGGTAAAGCCCCAAGCACTGCTAGAAAAGGAAACAGTTGTTAACATTGCTCAACAAGCTAAAGCACAGGGTGTGAGTCGGGTTTGTATGGGTGCTGCTTGGCGGGAGGTGCGGGATAATTCGCAATTTGAAACAGTCCTGGACATGGTGAAAGAAGTCACGGATATGGGTCTAGAGGTGTGCTGTACTCTGGGAATGCTCAACACAGACCAGGCTAAACGCCTAGAAGCGGCCGGACTATATGCTTATAATCATAACTTGGATACTTCCCAGGAATATTACAATACTATTATTACCACGAGAACTTATGGCGATCGCCTCAATACAATTGACAATGTAAGACAAACAAAGGTCACTGTTTGTTCTGGGGGTATCCTGGGTTTAGGTGAAAGTGTTGATGATCGCGTGGGGATGTTACAGACACTGGCGAATTTACAACCTCATCCCGAGTCAGTACCGATTAATATTCTGTCCCAAGTCCCGGGTACACCCCTAGAAAATCAGCCAGATGTCCCCATTTGGGAAGTAGTGCGCATGATTGCTACAGCCAGAATTATTATGCCAACTTCTGATGTGCGTCTGAGTGCTGGTAGGGCGAGACTTTCTCAAGTGGAACAAGCCTTATGTTTTATGGCTGGGGCTAATTCTATTTTTTCCAGCGATGATCAGAAAATGCTCACTGTCACTACCCCCTGTCCAGATTACGACGCTGACAGACAAATGCTGAATTTGCTGGGGTTAGAAATGCGTCCCCCCCAGGAAAGACCCCAACAAGTGACAACTCCCCCAGTTGTGGGATAAACCCACCCCCAACCCCTCCCCTGACAAGGGGAGGAGGGGCAAAAAATAGGGTAATTCTAGAAAACCCAGAATCACCCCAGTTTTAGTTAAACTGCAACCAAAGTTAGTTAAGCAAAAGCAGCAGTTTTGACATCGTTGTTTGTCAAAATCTCTTGCAATTCCTCAGCATCTACTGTTTCTTTCTCCACCAGCATTTTGGCGATTTCATCCAGAATGTGGCGGTTGTTAACTAATACTTCTTTAGCACGTGTATAGGCTGCATCAACGAGTTTACGCACTTCTTCGTCAATAGCAGCAGCAGTTTCTTCGGAGAAATCACGCTCTGACATGATATCTCTGCCTAGGAACATATTACCTTGCTGACGACCTAAAGCCACTGGACCGAGGCGATCGCTCATACCAAAGCGGGTAATCATCTGACGGGCCACACGGGCGACTTGTTGCAAGTCGTTAGAAGCACCTGTGGTAACTTCTTCATCACCAAAGATTAATTCTTCAGCCAGACGACCGCCTAAAGCTACCGCCATTTGATTTTCCAGATAAGCACGGCTGTACAA
This sequence comes from uncultured Nodularia sp., assembly GCA_903911355.1. Taxonomy (GTDB): domain Bacteria; phylum Cyanobacteriota; class Cyanobacteriia; order Cyanobacteriales; family Nostocaceae; genus Anabaenopsis; species Anabaenopsis arnoldii. The sequence goes on from CAIWDD010000094.1 coordinate 2,442, forward strand.
CCCTGTATCCATGCGGTCTTCACTGGGAGTAAACCAAGTCAAACCACCAGCACGACCGCGGGGAATAATGCTGATTTTTTGTACTGGGTCATAGTCGGGCATTAAAGCACCCACTAAAGCGTGACCAGCTTCGTGATATGCTACTAGGGTTTTGCGCTTTTCGCTCATTACCCTATCTTTTTTCTCTGGTCCAGCTAAGACGCGATCAATGGCATCATTGATTTCATCCATAGCAATTTCCGTTAAATTCCGCCGTGCTGCTAAGATTGCAGCTTCGTTGAGCAAGTTGGATAAATCAGCACCGGTAAACCCAGGAGTCCGACGGGCGATTTTATCCAGGTCTACATCCTTGGCTAAGGTCTTACCACGGGCGTGAACTTTAAGAATTTCGCTACGTCCTGAATAGTCGGGACGGTCTACAACCACCTGACGGTCAAAACGACCAGGACGCAACAGAGCAGCATCTAAGACATCAGGACGGTTGGTAGCGGCAATAATGATAATACCGGTATTGCCTTCAAAACCATCCATTTCGGTGAGTAACTGGTTGAGGGTTTGTTCCCGTTCATCGTTACCACCGCCTAAACCTGCACCCCGTTGACGACCTACCGCGTCAATTTCATCGATAAATACAATACAGGGGGCGTTGGTCTTAGCTTGCTCAAACAAATCGCGGACGCGGGAAGCACCCACACCTACGAACATTTCTACAAACTCAGAACCGGAGATGGAAAAGAAGGGTACACCAGCTTCACCAGCTACAGCACGAGCCAAGAGGGTTTTACCTGTACCGGGAGGACCTACTAACAATACACCTTTAGGAATTTTTGCCCCTACTGCGGTAAAGCGGTCGGCGTTTTTGAGAAAGTCTACTACTTCGTTTAATTCCAGTTTGGCTTGGTCAATACCGGCGACATCACCGAAGGTAACTTGAGTTTGGGGTTCCATTTGCACTCTGGCTTTGGATTTACCAAAGTTCATTGCTTGGTTACCAGGACCACTTTGAGCGCGACGTAGTAAGAAGAATAAGCCAACTAGAAGTAATACAGGGAAGAATAAACTGCTCAGTGCCTTAAACCAAAATCCTTCATCAGTTTGGGGGAGAACAGAAATATCAACGCCCTTGTTACTCAAATTAGTGATTAAGTCAGGGTCATTGACTAAATTCACAATCTTTTTGTCACCGTCTCTGGAGGTAACAAGTGCTGTAGAGCGGTCTGCACTCAGACTGACTCTATCTACTCTGCCTTTGTCAACTTCTTGAATAAATTGACTGTATCGCCATGTTTCTCTAGTTTGAGGTTGTTTGTCAAAGAATGCTGTTCCTAAAGCGATGACAACTATAAAAAGCAGTGCATAAAGCCCCGCATTTCTCCATCTTTTATTCACTGAGGTGTATCCTCCTGTATTTTGTGTGAGTTAGCGTAGCTTCTCTAATATGAGAGGGCATTATTAAGAATTATGTTAACTTATCTTAAGGTATAACATAACATGACGGCTGTCATGTTAGAAAAGCTCTCTGATTTGTTCCAAACTAAAATGGTAAGGATTATATTGTAGAGACCCTATAGGCTGGTGAACCGTATGTATGGGGATAATTTCTACCACACTATTAGTGTAGGCGATCGCTTCAAATCCCCTGACTAATTCGGCATTCCAGGGCGACTCATGCACCATGGGCAGAAGATGATTGAGCAATTGCGATCGCACAATTCCCGGTAATATTCCCTCTGTGAGTGGTGGTGTCCACCAACTACCATTTTGCCAGCCCCAAAGGTTACCTGTGGTAGTTTCCAGCCAATTACCTGCGCCATCGGTGAAAATGGCCTCCTGAGAATTTAACTGTTGGGCGTGAGTCCTGGCTAACCAAGCACTCAGGTAGTTACCAGTTTTATGAGCAGGAAGACTGCGATACAAGTTCGACATTGCCAAAGTTGTGGTAATACCGTGTTTTTGCTTGGTGATTAAATCTGGTGGTAATAACCTCCCAGTTATCCACTCCCTCCCATCTGCAAACAGGGTAATTCTGAGAATGGGGAAATTTTCCGCCAGAATTTCTGCACCTTGACGCACCAGATTCCAGCTTGGTTCTCGCCAACCAAAAGCTTGTACTGATAATAGTAGGCGATGGCAATGTGCCACCCAGTTAGTTAAACTACTATCTAGGCTTTGCTCATAAACCCGCACTGTTGTAAATACCGTAGCCCCATAAAGTAACCCCGGGTCGTGAATATCTAATTCTAGGGTTTGAGATTCTCTGAGTTTGCCATGGTACCAATAAATAAAACTAACCTCCCTGGGGGTTAAACCATTGTTAATTTACCACTTAAGATCATCCTAATAAATCAGCGCGGGGTTTAAAAGTTTCTATTTCCCGCAGTTTTTCATAAAGTTCCCGTTCTTCAGCTGTGATACTTTTAGGTGTAAGAATTTGAATTTCTACTAATTGATCGCCACGTTTACCATTTTCCCCGGGGTAGCCTTTATTTGCTAACCGCAGTCTTTGACCACTCCTCACACCCGGAGGGATAGTCATTTTCACAGGGCCATCTAAAGTCGGTGCTTCTACTTGTCCTCCTAAAACCGCTTCACTGGGAGTGACTGGAACTTGGCAAAATATATTGAACCCTTCTAGTTTAAATAGCCCATGGGGCAATACTGTAATTTTCAAGTAGAGGTCACCACCACCAATACCTTGATTGCGTAACCGGATACTTTGACCTGTTACCATAGCTGGGGGCATATTTACTTCCAGCGATCGCCCATCTTCTAGGCGAATCCGTTCTTTGCCACCTTCATAAGCTTTTTCCAGTGGTAGAGTCAATCTAGCTTCAATATCTCGGCGGGGTGTCCGCGGTGGGCTTTTAGGAACCGTATACTCAACCCGACTTTTAGGAGAACGAAATGGATCGCTTTTGGTACTACTACTCACATTTCTGGTGTCTTGACGACCCCCTACACCAATGACTTGATTAATAAAACTCTCAAAATCGGAAAATTGTTCGGGATTTACATCTTCAGTGGTGCTGCGACCATTGGAGGAACCAGACCAGCTTTTAGATTTGGGTGCTTTGCTAGCAGTAAAACCTTTTTGTTTCCAGTAGCGGCTAAATTGGTCGTATTGCGATCGCCTGGCTGTATCAGAAAGGACTTCGTAAGCCTCACCGATATCTTTAAACTTTTCCTCTGCGGCTTTATTTCCCGGATTGAGATCCGGGTGATATTGTCTTGCTAACCGGCGATAAACCTTTTTAATTTCTTCACCGGAAGCATCCTTAGGTACTCCTAAAATTTCATAGTAATCGCGAAAATTCTGCAAATTTTGCATAGTTCAGTTATTTTACTTTTAATTGTAGTAATAGGGACTGATGACTGTTAAATATTGACTAATAACTACAACCAATCATCGTCATCATCATCCCAGTTATCCTGGTAACTTGGTCGAGAAGGCTTGCGAGAGGAACGCTGCTCATATTCTGGGTAGCGACTATCTTTGCTGTAACCCCTATCGTAGTCTCTGTTGTAATTTTTGCCATAGGAATCACGTTGGCGATATGTATCACGGGAAAAATTGGGTTCCCGTTCCTTATCACCGCCTGTAAAAATGTCACGAATCGTCCCAAACAAGTCTTCCTCTTCGTCCTCAGCATAATACTCCCGAACTTCTCGGTTTAGTTCATATAAAGCATCTTGTAAGTCAGCATAGGCTTGATCAATGCCGCGATCTTCATTTTCCTGGAGACTCTCACGCAATTCCCGACAAATACTATCAATTCGCTGGCGGCGATTGCGGGCAAACTGCATACCAAATTCCAGTGCCACTTCTCTGAGTTGGCGTTCTGCCTGTAAAATCAAAGCCTCAGAACGAGTGCGTTTTTCTACTCTTTCTTTGCGTTCTCGGTCAACATCCGCGTATTTTTGAGCATCCTGAATCATGCGATTTACTTCTGATTCACTCAAAGTAGAAGCCCCTTGAATTGTGATACTTTGTTCTCGTCCGGTGGTTCTATCGAGGGCTGTCACCTGCAAAATACCGTTAGCATCAATATCAAAAGATACTTGAACCTGGGGGATTCCCCTTGGTGCTGGGGGGATGCCATAGAGCTTAAAACGTCCCAGTGACTTGTTATTTGATGCCATTTCCCTCTCACCCTGGACTACGTGAATTTCCACACTGTTTTGGTTATTTTCTGATGTAGAGAAAATATCAGAACGGCGCACTGGGATAGTAGTGTTACGGGGGATGAGTTTTTTCATCACACCGCCAATGGTTTCCAGTCCCAAAGATAATGGTGTCACATCCAAAAGCAGCACGTCTTTGAGTTCACCGGCCAGAATACCGGCTTGAATAGCAGCACCTATTGCCACCACCTCATCAGGATTAACATTTTCGTTAGGTTCTATCCCAATTAAGTCACGGACTAACTGCTTCACCATTGGTATGCGTGTAGAACCACCAACTAGTACCACTTCTTCAATATCTACCGGTGAGAGTCCAGAATCTTTGAGTGCCCGTTTAACTGGTGTACGTAAACCTGCCATCAAGTCTACACACAAACCCTCAAACTGGGAACGAGTCAGGCGAGTCTCTAGATGTTTAGGGCCGCCGTCCTCCGTAGCAGTGATGAAGGGTAAGTTAATTTCGGTGACGCTGACGGCGGAAAGTTCAATTTTCGCCTTTTCTGCGGCTTCCATAAGGCGTTGTAAAGATTGCCGCTCCCGTCTTAAGTCTACCCCTTCAGCCTCCAGAAATTTATCTGCTAACCAATCTACTATTTGTTTGTCAAAGTCATTACCACCTAGTTGAGTATCTCCACTGGTAGCTTTAACTTCAAAAATGCCATCACCAACTTCCAAAATTGAGACATCAAAAGTCCCACCACCCAAGTCAAAGACAAGGATAGTTTCAGTTGCACCCCGATCTAATCCATAAGCTAAAGATGCGGCTGTAGGTTCATTAAGAATCCGCAACACTTCTAAACCAGCAATTCTGCCAGCATCGCGGGTAGCCTGTCGTTGAGAATCATTAAAATAAGCGGGAACCGTAATTACTGCCCCTGTCACGGTTTCCCCCAAATAGCGACCAGCATCGTCTGCCAATTTTTTGATCACCATGGCAGAAATTTCTTCTGGGGCGAAATCCTTTTTCAGACGTGGACAGGGAATTGTCACATTACCTAATTCGTTTTTACGGATAGTATAAGGTACACGCTTAGATTCCTGGCTGAGTTCATTATACTGCCGCCCAATAAAGCGTTTAACCGCAAAAAATGTATTTTGCGGGTTGAGAACAGTTTGCCGTCTAGCCATTTGCCCAACAACCCTTTCGCCCTCTTTGCTGAAGCCGACAACAGAGGGGGTTGTGCGCATTCCTTCTGCATTGGCAATCACCACCGGCTTGCCACCCTCCATTACGGCGACTACTGAGTTGGTTGTACCCAAGTCGATGCCGACTACCTTGCCCATGGGTTACTCTTCTCCTAGTGTGTCTTGTACGTTTAATTTAATTATGCGGTCCTAACCTCTAGTTGTTGGATATTGGATGAAAACACCTCAATGGTATGATAGTCATTGTTAAGGTAAGAAGTAGAGGAGTTTAAGCTTGAGGAGCTAGTTGCAACACTAGGATAACATTGACAATGCTAAGTATGTCCAAGTAGCTGAAATCTGATCTTTGTCATCCCCCACCCCCCAAACCAGAGGGATTGAGGTTATCCATTAACAGGGCATTTTCAGGAATCCTCACGACTGATAAAATCCCCCACCACCAGGGGTTTCAATCACAAAAACATCTCCTGGCTGCATCTGCACTGTTGCTGTGCTGCCTAAATTCTCTTGTGTTCCATCTTGATGCTGTATCCAGTTGCGCCCCACCTGACCAGGTTCTCCCCCATTTAATCCAAAGGGAGGAACAAGGCGATGTCCAGACAAAATATTAGCTGTCATTGGTTCAAGGAACTTGATCCGGCGAATCACGCCGTTACCACCTGAATATTTGCCTTTACCCCCGCTCTGGGGACGTAAACAAAAGCTTTCTAACAAGACGGGATAACGAGTTTCTAAAATTTCTGGGTCTGTCAAGCGGGAGTTAGTCATGTGGGTTTGAACTGCATCAGTACCATCAAAGTTAGCCCCTGCACCGGAACCACCGCAGATGGTTTCATAATATTGATAACGCTCATTACCGAAAGTAAAATTATTCATCGTTCCCTGAGAAGCAGCACTCACACCCAAGGCACCATATAAAGCATCAACGATGTTTTGTGATGTCTCTACATTGCCTGCGACAATTGCGGCTGGGTAGCTGGGGTTGAGCATACAGCCTTCAGGAATGACAATTTCTAAAGGTTTCAGACACCCGGCATTCAGGGGGATACTATCATTAACTAGAGTGCGGAAGACGTATAAAACCGCTGCTTGAGTTACAGCCTTGGGGGCATTAAAATTACTGTTTAGTTGTCCAGATGTGCCGGTAAAATCAATTGTCGCACTGCGATTTTTTTTGTTTATTGTCACTTTAACTTCGATTTTGGCACCGCTATCTATTTCATAAATGAATGACCCATCTTTGAGGGCTTCAATTGCTCTTCTTACTGATTCCTCAGCATTATTTTGAACAAATTTCATGTATGCTTGGACAGTTTCCAGTCCATATTGAGCAACCATTCTCTGTAATTCTTTGACTCCCCTTTCATTGGCTGCAATTTGGGCTTTAAAATCAGCTATATTTTGTTGGGGATTACGAGCGGGATAAAGATGATTAGAGAGTAAATTTCTTACTTGGGTTTCTTGAAAAATTCCTTGTTCAACTAAAAGAAAATTATCAAATAAAATTCCTTCTTCTTCTACTTTTGTACTGTAGGAAGGCATGGAACCAGGAGTAATACCGCCAATATCGGCTTGGTGTCCGCGAGAAGCAACGTAGAACAGCGCATTGGTCAGGGTAGAGGGCAAAGTGTCATCTAAAAATACGGGGGTAATAGCTGTGACATCTGGGAGGTGTGTTCCACCGTTATAGGGGTTGTTGGATAGATAGACATTACCTGGTTTGATGGTGTCGCCTTTGTCATTGATTAAACTGCGGACGCTTTCACTCATTGACCCTAAATGTACGGGAATATGAGGAGCATTAGCGACTAATAATCCTGAAGAATCGAAAATAGCACAGGAGAAATCTAATCTTTCTTTAATGTTCACTGATGCCGCAGTATTTTGCAGCACAATCCCCATTTGTTCGGCGATGAATTGATAGAGATTTTTGAATATTTCTAAACGGACTGGATCTGGTTTATTTGTGGCGTACATTTTTAATTTCTATTATTTGACGTTAAAGGTAAATTAACATACACGTTGTAAAATTAAATGATTCCACTCATTTAATTTTGCTTGCCAGTTAGGTTCAACTACAATTGTACTAATCTTTTCCACAATAATAGCTGCCCCATTTATTAAATCTCCCACTTGTAAATCTTCACGGCGGTAGACTGGGGTATCATGCCATTTTTCCCCAGTGAATATCTTAACTATTTCCACCGGTTCAGGGGGTGATTCTATAGGACGAGTACGACTAATTACAGGTTCTTCGGGAGTATCCATGTTCTGAATTACTTCTACGAAAATAGATTCTACAATCAGGGGCTTGTCGGGTTGAATGAAACCATAGCGAGATTTATGTTCATCTATAAATGCTGTGTGCATGACCATGACATCTGAATTGAAATCAATGCTTAGAGTAGAATTAGTCCCCTGATATTTCACATCCAGTTTTTGAATTACTGTTGCTTCAACGCTACTTTCATTTTGACTAAGTTCACTTCTTGCTTGGGTTTCTAATGACTCCATCAACTGCATTAACTGAGGGATTAAGTCTTGATTTAAAGGCTGTTCTACTCCTGCTACTCTGGTGGCTCTCACATCAGCTAGTCCCATACCATAGGCGGAAAGAACACCAGCATAAGGATGCAGAAATATCTGTTTCATCCCTAAAGTATCCGCAATTAAACAGGCGACTTGTCCACCAGCACCACCAAAACAGCAAAGTACATATTGGGTGACATCATAACCTCGTTGTAGACTGATTTTTTTAATAGCATTAGCCATATTTTCCACAGCGATCGCCATAAATCCGGCTGCTACTTGTTCGGGTGTAAGGTAATTTCCTGTAACAGTGGTAATCTCTTGTGCTAATTGCTGGAATTTGTGGATGACAATATCTTTATCTAAAGGTAAATTGCCATCAGTACCAAAGACGGAGGGGAAATATTGAGGATGTATCTTACCTAACATGACATTTGCATCTGTCACCGTTAAAGGTCCACTCTGACGATAACAAGCCGGGCCGGGATTTGAACCAGCGGATTTTGGTCCGACACGATAGCTAGAACCATCGAAGATGAGAATGGAACCACCACCAGCTGCAATAGTGTGAATTGATAATACGGGAACTCGCATTCGCACTCCCGCAATTTCAGAATCTAATTGGCGTTCATATTCCCCTTTAAAATGGGCAACATCTGTACTGGTTCCCCCCATATCAAAGGTAATTACTAGATTAAAACCTGCTCTTTTACTAGTTTGAACTGCACCGACAATACCGCCTGCAGGTCCACTTAAAATACTGTCTTTTCCCTGAAATTGTGCTGCTGCTACTAAGCCGCCGTCAGACTTCATAAACATTAATCTAACATTTGGTAATTGGCTGGCTACTTGGTTGACATAGCGGCGCAAAATTGGGGTTAAGTAGGCATCTACGACAGTTGTATCTCCTCGACTGACTAGTTTGATTAATGGGCTAACTTGGTGAGATACAGAAATTTGTGTAAAGCCAATTTCCTCGGCAATGGCTGCTACTTGTTGCTCATGTTGGGAATAGCGATCGCTGTGCATAAATACAATGGCACAACTGCGAATACCTGTATGATAAACTGCTTGTAAATCCTGTTGTAATTGTGTAATATTAACAGGTGTTAATTCGTTGCCATGAGCATCATAGCGTTCTTCTACCTCAATGACTTGTTCATAAAGCATCGTTGGTAAGATGATGTGACGGGCAAAAATATCAGGGCGGTTTTGGTAGCCAATACGCAGGGCATCTTTAAACCCTTTGGTAATCAGTAGAACTACTCGATCTCCTTGCCTTTCTAACAGTGCATTGGTGGCGACAGTTGTCCCCATTTTGACTACTTCTATGGCTGTATGGGGAATGGGTTCATGAGTTGAAAGACCCATAATATCCCGAATACCTTGGATAACTGCATCTTGATATTGTGTGGGATTCTCTGAAAGTAATTTGTAGACAATAACCCATTCTTGAGGTTTCAGAGGAACTATCAAAAACCGTTCTGTATGCCCTGAGAGCCGATCTATAATTGTCTGGCTATTAGTGACAGCAATAATATCTGTGAATGTACCACCGCGGTCAGCAAATACTTTTAACATTGATCAATTTACCCTATGGTATGTAATCATAAGATTTATAATAAAGCCTTTTTCAGGCTCATGAAGTAAACACCTATTCCCTGTTCCGGTGTTCCGGTGTTCCGGTGTTCCCTCAAACTAAAAAAATTTGTACCTCACGAGCATGGGAAATGCCATAATCTATGTGAGAATTGATATATCTGGTAATTGGCGCAAGTAATGATTAATTTCTACAGATGCAGCAATTCCAGAAATCATGGCATCTTCAGTAATATTACCACCACACCAATCACCACAACATACTAAAGGTAGGGGACTTTGGGCAGATAATACAGGATGTGGCCAGGGACGACTGGGAAAAGCGTAACGCCAGCGATTTACTTGCATCCAGTCTGGTGTTGCTAGCCAAGGAAGCCCCAAACTGTGGGCGGCGGTTTGCAACATCTCCTGTGCAACGGGTTGTAAATCTGGGGTTTCTAAATGTAGTTGGGCAAAATTAGCGCTACTTTGCAAGACAAATACAGGTTGTTGAGGATGGGGGCGTTTGCTGCTGTCTAAACCCATCCATCCCAAAACCGGCTCATCTGTAAATTTCCGCTCCTTCCAAGGTGGTAGTGGGGATGTAGGGGGATATCCGGCGATCGCACTAATACAAGGATAAAATTCTACAGAGGTCAAATTATCCAAAAATGCTTTACCTAAAATAGCTTCGCCCAATGGGGACAAAAGTGCCAAAGCCTGGGGAGCGGGGATAGCGAGAACTATGGCGGTGGCTGTTAATTCGGCGCTAGATTCAAGAGTCAGACACCAAGTATTTGCGGAATGAGGGTGAATGGCTGTGACCCGTTGATTCAGTTGGATTTCTAAACCTTGGGCGAGAAACTTACCAATGGTACTCATTCCCGCGGGTGCAATATAACGGGGTTGAGGCTGATCTTGCCATACCTCTAGGATATGGCGATCGCATAAAGATTGTACCAAATTTGCGAATAATTCACCTTGAGGCTGTAAATAACAAGCCCCATGGTCTGCCCAAGTTCCATGTAATCGACGGGTAGCGAGTCGTCCCCCGAAACCACGAGACTTTTCGAGGACTACAACCGAGTATCCAGCCTCAGTTAAACGTTGAGCGCATATTAAACCTGCCATTCCGGCACCAATTATGGCAATATCAGTCATAAATTCTTGACTCTGTAGGACTAGGGATAAGCAATGACCAACAATTGCTAATATTGACACTCCCCACAGCTAAAAGCCGGGGGATTCTTGCTTCACGGGGATTCCAATGAATTTACCCGCGCTAACGCGCCGCTCCGCTAACTGCAAGCATCTTGACCGTGTGCCCCACGGCTGCAAGTCCACGTATAGCGACTACCTGAGCGGCTGCAACATC
>CAIWDD010000095.1 GCA_903911355.1 uncultured Nodularia sp.
ATCTACCTCTTTCCGGAGAAAAGCACAAAAAAAATCCCCTAACCGGTGTTAGCCAATCAGGGGAGTTAGTTATCAGGGTGCATCTACTAATTTAACCTCCGCGACACATCTACCTCTTTCCGGAGAAAAGCACAAAAAAAATCCCCTAACCGGTGTTAGCCAATCAGGGGAGTTAGTTATCAGGGTGCATCTACCAATTTAATATCCGCGACATATCTACCTGTTTCCGGAGAAAAGCACAAAATAGAGCTGATCGCAGTTCAATCAATTAAATTTAGCTAGGCAGTGGGCAACTAATGCGGATAAACTTATAACCAAGGAACCGCAAAAATAACCCGGCTGAGAAACATTCAGTAGCAGAATGCATCTAAAGTGTGAGAAGGAGCAAAAATATAGAGCTGAAACTCAAAGTTTCAATTCGATTAAGGAGGCGAACAGGAAAAGTTGTGACCCAGGAATTTCATATTTCCGTAACCCCAGTAGGGCAAAATGACTACTTGGTGCGGACGGAACAAGTCGCGACTGGGGTGCCATTAGCAGAAGAACTGGTAACCTGGCCTGTAACTGAGTGGTTAGTATCTGCTGGACACCTGATGAATGACCCGCTCAAATCGGTGTTCCAGGGAAACGCGATCGCTAAGAACTCTTTTAATCTGGTGACATTGGGACAGCAATTGTACAATGCACTATTTCAAGGCACTATCAGAGACAGTTGGATTACCGCCCAAGGGATTGCCCAAAACCACCAAAAATTGCTGCACCTACGATTGGGGCTAAAAGATGTCAGGTTAGCACGTCTACCCTGGGAAGTGATGCACGCAGGCGATCGCCCTCTAGCTACTGGCCCTTATATTGCTTTTTCTCGCTACCAAAGCGGAACAATGGCTGGATCTGGTTTGCCATTGAGAAGCAAATCAAAACTCCCAGAAATTGGAAAAGTGAAAGTCTTAATGGTACTAGCTTCTCCTCCGGATCAAGTCCGTCTTGATTTACTCAAACAAGAAGCTATGAACCTCCAAGAGGAACTTCAGCGTCAGAAAAGACGAAATGACAGAAGTGGACATCATTTACCAGAGATTTCGCTGACCATACTAGATCAACCGGGGCGCGAAGAATTAACCCAAGCCCTAGAACAAGGGGGATACCAAATTCTACACTACTCTGGTCATAGTAGCCGAAGTCCCCAAGGTGGACAAATTTACCTTGTCAGTAGAAGAACTGGGTTAACGGAAACTCTTAGTGGTGATGATTTAGCAGGCTTGCTAGTTAACAATAATATTAAAATGGTTGTGTTTAATTCCTGTTGGGGAGCATACACAGCTACATCCGACCCGGGTGGGGACATGACGGCTCAACGTAACTTGACACAAAGCCTAGTGAGGCGAGGAATTGGCAGCGTGTTGGCTATGTCAGAACGCATTCCCGATGAAGTAGCACTAACGCTGACACAATTGTTTTACCACAAGCTCAGTCAGGGATGCCCCGTAGATTTGTGTGTCAATCTAGTACGCCAGGGATTAATTTCTACCTATGGTTCTCACCAGAACTACTGGGCTTTACCAATTTTATATCTCCAGCAGGATTTTGATGGTTCGTTCTGTCCAGAAATATCTTTAAGTGCAGAATATTTAAGTGCGGACTCACTCAAGGAGTATATTCATCAGCCGCCTTTGAGGGAAAATCCCACTGCTATGTATACTGCCCTGGCAAATGATACAGACATAGTTTTACCCATTGATGAGATGACTTATTGTGGTTTAGCTGATGATTCTATACCAACACCACCCAACCTATCAGATATAGACTGGCTAGGTGAAGAAACATGGGGCGACCTAGTAGATGAAATTGAGTCTGATGATCAGCCCGACTATGCGGAAGATTCGGCTTTAGTTTCAGATTTGTTTCGTCAGCTACATCAGGAAATTCCCTATCAGGAACCTGTAGAAGGGATGACAGATAACCAAGTTCGGGAATATGATCCGCCCCAAGATACCGCTTCTCAGAATGAGGAACTAAAATTAAGTGAAGAAACACTAGAATCCCCACCCCCAGCAGCTAAATATGTGGGAGAAAACAGGAAGACTCTCACCCCAAGAAAATCATCACCAGCTCCATCAATTCCTTTAGATCGTACTCGTTCTCGGCCGTGGCCTGTTATTAGTATAGTGGGTGTAAGTGCTTTATGTATAATTATTAGCTTTATTATTCCACGAGAGAAACCACCAGAAACACCTACATCGGTTACACCGTCAATTGTTCCGGAGTCTGTACCTACAGACATTCAGCCTGAAATAAACATTAAAAATGCCCCCACTGGAATCATAACTACTAAGGCTAAGGAAAAATTAGCCCAGGGTGACTTAGACGAAGGACTACGATGGATCACAGAACTACTCAATCGTCGTGAACTGACTGCTGCTGAAGCCTTACTGGATTTAGTTCCGCAAAACCAACTAGATGATTCATCTGTGAAGTTTTTAAAAGGGCGATTAGCATGGCAGTTTCTTCAGACCGGAAACCAGAAATACAGTATTAATGATGTCCGCCGTTATTGGGAAGGTGCGTTAGAATCTGAACCAAATTCACCTTTATATAATAATGCTTTGGGATTTGTGCACTATGCAGACGGTAATCTCAACGAAGCTAATTCTTCTTGGTTCCAAGCCTTGAATTTAGCTCTTCATCAGCAAAGGATTGCCTCTACTGCACCAGTAACTATGAGCACGGAACTCACCGAAGAAGCTTTAACTTCCTATGCTGGATTAGCGCTGGGGATGTATACATCTGCATATAATCAACCTTCTATTAATAAACAAAGACAATATGTTAATGAGGCTGTGAAGTTGAGAGATATGGTAATCGCCAATCAACCAGTGAATTTCCAGAGTAATGCATTGAGTCAGAATTGGTTGTGGTCACAAGAAGCCCAGTCCAAGTGGCGATCGCTCCTCCAGGAAAAAGGTGAAGAAAATTGACGGTTAGAATTTGACAGTTAACCGTCAAAATCCAGTCAACAGTTAGGTTGATGGATGGATTCTTCAGCCCAATTTTTCAGGACTAAGAAGCTGATAGCCGGACTGGGATAGTCTGAGATTGCAACTTTTCCAGTTGCGCCAGAACTTCTGTACTGTGAATTGATGGGTTGACCTTCACGAAAATCTCACGCAAAATTCCTTCGGGATCAATGATGAAACTATGGCGCATGGATACAACACCGAGCCAAGAACCATAAGCCTTACTCACAGCCCCAGTAGTATCAGCTAATAGGGGAAATTTCAACCCCTGTGAATCACAAAATTCGGCGTGGGAATCAACATCATCGGCACTCACACCAATAATCTGAACGTTTTTATTTATGTATTTGGGTAGGTCTTGCTGAAAACGACGAGCTTCAATAGTGCAACCGGAGGTAAAATCCTTGGGATAAAAATACAGGACTACCCACTTACCCCGCCAATCGGAAAGAGAAACTGTACCATCACCTGTATTAGTTGGCAAAGTAAACTCTGGTGCTGGCTGATTGATGGCCGGAAGTTTACCACCCATTGCATGAGCCGCCGGGGTAAGATGCAACCAACTGATGACAGCAAAACAGCTGACAAGTAATATATTGAAAAAATTGCGCCGAGAAATCATGGTGCAGACCAAAATGACAACTTTACACAAGTTTACAATTCTTGGTTACCCTGGTGAGATGCCGGTGGGATATCTGTGCTTTCAATATATTGGCTATCCAACAAAAAATTGCCCTTAGTAAAGTGTATAACCCAATATCCTCCGGGTTTTCGGTCAATTAATGTACCTTCTTCCCCTAAAGAAATCACATCAGGGGGGCGCAGCATGGGCATGGGATCTGCGGTTTTGACGTAGGGCGGTAGTGCTACAACTCTGACCTTACTACCAATAGCGAATTCTGGAGTCATGTTTATCAAGCTAGGAGTCTTGACTAACTCATAACTCATAACTCATAACTTTTACTAGGTATTGACTTAATTTTTTATTCTCTATTTGGGAAATTGCCTTGCTGACGACGCGACCCCATATTTTGGCGCATTTCCTGCATTTGTTGCCGTTGCTCTGGGGTCAGAACTGCTAACATCTGTTGTTGAGAAGATTCCCGGATTTGGCGCATTTGGGTTTTCTGTTGTTCAGTTAGATTTAACTTAGCCCAACCCCATTGTCTACCTTGACCCCGGCGTGTTCCTCTACCATCGGTCAATGTTGCTTTTTGTTCCGGGGTAAGCATTGCTTCGATTTGAGCGTGGGTGTTGCTTCTAATAGCCTGCATTTGAGCCTTTTGGGTATCTGTCAAATTCAAGGGCCGCCAACCCCCATCACCTTTTTGACCTCTTTGTGCTCTAGGTGTTTGTGCTACTTCTATGGGTGAAAAGGTTCTGGTTTGCGCTTGAACAGCAACAGGTATTGTAGTTACAGTCTAACTACATCCTTCCACATATTCCACTTCAGGAATTTTACCTGATCTATATGTAATCACACGCTGGCCATCCGTTTCAAAAACCACTCGATAATTTTGTTCAGCTTTACTTCTAGGCACAAAAGTTAAATAATGTCCTTTAGGATTATATGCATGTTGTGTAACTTCAATTTTTCCAGGATATAAAGATTTAATTCTTGCTTCTGTATCCCCAATTTTTGCCCCAGAAACAGTGGTAATTTGAGGAGTATGAATATCAATTCTGGCAATTATATCACTAGTTACATATTGCTGACGACTCTTAACTTCATCTTTTGTAATCATAAAACCCACACCTTCTAAACTTCCTTCTCCTTCTAAATAATAACAACTATCACTGCCAGCAGAACTTACATATAATTTAACATTAGCTGCCGCCGCAGCTTCAGGAAGATTCATTCCTACTTTTACAGGACCAATACTATTAATAGTTAATTTTGCCTGACTGGTTAATCTTGGTTGGGCTATCACTGTACCTAAAGTTATCACAAATATGGCGCAAGTAATCATGATCAAAGTGAGTAGTTTTTTTTGAGTATTCATAAAAGTTGCAATTTACAGTTCAGCAATTTCACCAAATGGCTACTTCTGGTATTTTATCAGAAAATGATTGAGTAGAATTAGTTTTTTATACCCATTTCCCCGCAAGGGGAAGGAAACCCTTACTTAAATAGGACTTACGCACTGTACAAATTCACCATGATGTGCATCAATAAAAATCCGCTGTTTCAGGCTTTTGACGATTAACTTCCGATCAGTAGCGAACTGCTTGCAGCAGCGCTTCGCTATCGCTCAAAAATAATCAAGAAATCACGTTAAAATGCCCGAAACCCATACACCATATTTAGAAGAATCTTGTTACCAATATTTTGAACCGCTTAAGCTTACGCGATCGCACTCAAGCGGCCATTGTCGCTCACAGATTTTTAGCTTATTTAGAGCCTTGTTAAAAATATTAACAATTCTCAAAACATATTTTGCTCAATTAAATAATGCCAAGCATTCATGCTTTAAAATCCCACCTGTGATTTTAATATTTGTGAATGACTGAGCAATTACCTGTTCACAAGATATGAGAATTTGTGATTGATTCACCGAGACTAAATCTTGAATGGAAGCACCATAGACAATTTCAGATATCCCCGCCCACACACAGGCCGTAGCACACATAGGACAAGGTTCACCAGTGGTATATATTGTATAACCAGCTAAGGAAGGGCTTTTAAGTTTAGCTGTTAAGCGGCGAATCACGTTAATTTCTGCATGGGCTGATGGGTCGCTATCTCGATTCACGGTATTATGAGCGACAGCCACAACTTCTTGGTTTTTAACAATTACAGCACCATAAGGAGCATCTCCTTTTTGAGCTTCTTCTACTGCTAGGCGCATAAAATCTTCTGGTTGCATCGGAATTAGTCATTGATTAATGATAAATTCTCATCATATCCTATTTAACTTTTATTTGTCTTTTCTCAAAGGTGTTGAATATGTTCCTAAGACGATGTTTGATAAGTCATGATTAGTGTATCAACTATTGTTTGACCCCACCCTAACCCTCCCCTTGTAAGGGGAGGGGACTGGATTTGATTGTTTTTTGTGTGTTCCCCAATCCTTCCTAATCCTTCCCAATCCTTCCCAATCCTTCCCAATCCTTCCGTTGTTCCCTGTTCCCTGTTCCCTGTTCCCTAATATAAAAATTACCTGTTTAATACTTTCCAAACATCCTCTAACCAAAAAACAAACAGAATTTTACTTAAAAGACCTAGAAACACCAACAGGTAAAGCGATTAATTTAACACTTACAGTTTTGGTGCTACTATCATCAGGTATTTTTGTCGCTGAAACTTATAATATTCCTGATCATATTCTCATGGATTTAAATGTTATCGACATTGTAATCCTGATATTTTTTGCTGGAGAATATGCAGTGCGCCTGTGGAGTGCAGAAAATAAATTTAACTATATTTTTAGTTTTTACGCAACTATTGACTTAATAGCAATTTTAACACTTTTTATAGGGGGAGTTGATTTGAGATTTATTCGCATCTGGCGCTGTTTTAGAATTTTAAGCTTAATTAAATTGATAGATAGACCATTTTTATTTGGCACTATGACTACCGAAGATGGGGAAATATTTGCCAGAATTTTATTTACTTTATTTGCAATTATATTTATTTACTCCGGCTTAATTTATCAGGTAGAACATCTAGTCAACCCTGATGTTTTTGGCACATTTTTGGATGCGTTTTATTTTTCTGTGGTGACCATGACAAGAGTGGGATTTGGGGATTTGACCCCGATTTCAGAATTAGGTCGCTTGCTGACAGTATTAATGATTTTGACAGGTATTTCTTTAATTCCTTGGCAAGTAGGGGACTTAATTAAGCGATTGGTGAAAACTGCTAATCAGCTAGAAATAGTTTGCTCCGGTTGCGGTTTAGCATTCCATGATGTAGATGCTAAGTTTTGTAAACCGTGTGGAACTCAGTTACTCAAGGGTGAGTTGACAATCTCGGAATTGAACTGATAACAGGGGAAATTGCCCCTATAATGTTCGGTTATACTACTGTTGCGAGTACACAAAAGAATATAACCTCATAGGTAGTAGTCAAATGTCTAATTTAAACGCTGCCGTCGCTCTTCAATTAAGGGGTGAATACCTGTGTATCAATGGATCTTGCCAAGCCTGAGTGAAATTGTAGCCGCCAGTCAGGCAACTGTGGCTGAATGCTCACCAACCAAAGCAGAGCGACAGTGGCGGCTGAGTGTGGCTGCAACAGAACAACTACTCATCAACAGTTTAGAAACTGCTTCACCTGATGGGACTAAAGGCTTAGTATTAGCAGCACCAGCACCTTTATTTACTCAGCCAAAATTAAATCAGAGCTTGCAAACTGTCACATTTACAGCCCAGCCATTTAACCCCTTGGCATTGATGCCATTTCAGAGGCCCAGTGTGATCGCTACAGCAGATCAAGAAATGGCTCCCCACAAAACAGTACTACCTTTACTACCAGCAGATCCACTGGTAAGAGAGAGATTTTGCTTAGTTTTTACAGAAAAATTGAGATTAGTGCTGGTTTTGGCAGAAGATCACAGAGGTAATAAAACATTTTCATTTTCCTTTGAGCCGGAAGTAGTAGAGCAAGCTTGGCGATCGCTGAGTGCCAGGGTAATGCTGACTAATCCAGAATTTAGCGCCGAACTGGATACATTAGTTCAAAACTATGGTGCAATCACACCAGATTACCGCCTGATCATGGAGTTTAGCAGGTTGTTACTGGAGCAATTAACAGCAGTCCCAGCCAATAAAGAAGTATTAGAAGACACAGCAGATGCTGAACAGCAAAGCGTAGCCCCCAAGCCATCCCCAGTACCCGATGTAGAATTACTCCAAGCTTTTGCTCACGAAGTGCGGACACCTTTAACGACAATTCGCACCCTGACTCGCTTACTACTCAAACGGCAAGATTTACCAGCTAAAGTCACTAATCGCTTAGAAATTATTGATCACGAGTGTACCGAGCAAATTGACCGCATGGAGTTACTGTTTAAAGCCGCAGAATTAGAAACTTCTCCTGCGGTGAAATCTGCAAGTAGTCAACTCACACCCATGTCCTTAGATCAGGTACTGCGGCAGAGTGTCCCCCGTTGGCAACAAGCGGCACATCGGCGAAATTTGACTTTAGATGTAGTTTTACCGCAGCAATTACCAACAGTGGTGAGTAATCCCAATATGCTCGATCAGGTACTAACCGGGTTGATGGAGAATTTCACCCGCAGTTTACCCCCAGGAAGTCATATTCAAGTGCAGGTGATTCCAGCAGGCGACCAACTGAAGTTACAATTATCACCCCAACTGCATTGCCAAGGTACAAGCGTCGCCACGGGGAATGTTACACCACCAATTCGCAAGGCCTTGGGGCAATTACTGATGTTTCAACCCGAAACCGGTACGATTACTTTAAATATTGCTGCCACAAAGCATCTATTTCAGGCTATTGGCGGTAAACTGATTGTCCGCCAACGCCAACACTACGGAGAAGTTTTAACTATTTTCTTACCTCTGGAAGTCAGCAGTAAGAAAAAGCTAGGTGTTTGATTTTGAGATTTGAGATCAACGGGTCTTGAGTCTTTCCTGTAAAGCTTCCCGTGCGTGTTCTCGGTCGTCAAAGTGGATTTTTTCAGTGCCGAGAATTTGGTAGTCTTCGTGACCTTTACCAGCTAATAAGACTCCATCGCCGGGTTGGGCTTGTAAAATGGCAGTGCGAATAGCCGTAGCGCGATCGCATATTACTATTGGTTGAGCCGTATCAGGAATTCCTGCTAAAACATCTTGTAAAATCCGTTCCGGGTCTTCAGTCCGGGGATTATCTGAAGTCACAACCGCTATATCTGCTAATTCTGCGGCAATTTTACCCATTTTAGGGCGCTTAGTGCGATCGCGATCGCCTCCACAGCCAAACACGCAAATCATCTTCCCGGGAATAAACGGCCGTGCAGCTTTGAGCAAATTTTCCAAACTATCAGGGGTGTGGGCATAATCCACAATTACAGTGATTTCTTCCTCAGGACTAAGTACGCGTTCCATGCGTCCGGGAACCCCCGGAAACTGCGGTATAGCCGCAGCCACCAAGTGTAAATCTAGTCCTAAATGTAAAACCGCACCCACAGCTGCCAAAAGATTCTCTAAATTGTACTGTCCCACCAAAGGAGAACGAAAAGCCACATTACCCGTTGGGGTATGTAACATACCGCTCACACCATTAGGTTCGTACATTAAATTACTCATGTACAAATCGGCGCTGTGATCATTAACACTGTAACTCCACACCCGTCCTGATATACTTAGAGACGCAATTAAACGCTGACCGTAGGCATCATCAGCATTAACTATTGCCCGTCCCTTGAGATATTCGGGAGTAAATAATAAAGCCTTGGCAGCAAAATAATCCTCCATATCCCTGTGATAGTCCAAATGGTCTTGAGTCAGATTAGTAAACACCCCCACCTCAAACTCACACCCTAAAACTCGACCTTGGGCTAAAGCATGGGAACTAACTTCCATGCTACCAAACTCACAACCCGCATTCACAGCCGCTGCTAGCTGTTCTTGTAATTCCACTGCAAAGGGTGTGGTGTGGACAGCAGTTTGTTCAAAACCAGGCCAACGAGTGTAAAGAGTTCCCATCAAAGCCACAGATAGATGAGCTTGACTGAGGAAAAATTCCACTAAATGACTAGTAGTAGTTTTACCATTAGTGCCAGTCACACCCACCAGCTTTAGTTTTTTGCCTGGATGACCGTAAAAAGCCCCCGCTAATTGGGCGCAGGCTTTAGTCATATCCGCAGCACTGACAACAATAGCCCCATCTGTGGGAGGATTGTTTTGTAATGCTTGGGGTGAAACAATGGCCGCCACAGCACCGGAGGCGATGGCGCTAGGCCAAAAATCCCCACCATCTACCCGGGTTCCGGGCATTCCAATGAATAAATCACCCATACCACAAGCATGAGAATTAGTCTTTAAACCCTTAACTTCCACATCAGGGACAAAAGAGTAATTAACACCATCCACAACCGCCAGCAATTCACGCAATTTCATTTTAGTGCACCTCGTCACACAAATCTCTTGCGCTTATTCTGCATTATTTTTTTCTAAATAGATAAATACTTATCCAACATTTGGGCTAACTGCTGCACACTAGCACGGGGAGAAGGACGTGGTAAACGCTCCTCAATTACCCCTCCCTCGGTGTCTTCTGCCCCTGTGTGGTTACATAAACAAAGAACCGGTATTTCATACTGATAAGCCAAGAACCAATCATCACGAGTGGTGATATCCCGAACTTCTAACTCACAATTGAGGTTTTCGAGTTGTTCTAACTTTTCTTGTAAACCCTCACACAAATGACATCCCGGCTTGCTGTATAAAATCAATCGCATTTTCTCAAAATATTGATAGGGTAGTTAAACTCTATCTTAATGGAGGCAACTCACCGCTTGGTAAAACATCCTCAAATACACTAGATAACTATGGGTAATACTTTGGGTCTCTAGGGATTCAGATTACTCCGGCTAGCAGATACACCCTCAAACCTGACGCTCTTTGTTTGATTTGCCATAATATAAGGCAATTGGTCATCTAATTTCATCTATCTTTCGGCTAATCTTCAGCATTGGGGGTAATTGGGAATAGGGAATTGGGAATGGGGATTTATGTAACAACTAATGTGAATGGGTAGAAAAAAGTAAAACCCCAAGACTGGGAATACCTGGGGTTTTCAACCTGACCACACTTATAGTTTTAATATAAAATTCCCTGCAATTCTCAAGGTTAACTGACATAAATATCTAAATTTTGTCGTGGAATTATTGCTCGGTAACAGGATGTTTATAGTAGTAAATAGCAATTCATACTTGTGATATAATCACAAGTATCTCCAGATAATTTCCTGAAATTTAAAAACACAATTAGCAGATACTAGAGTTGTCACATAAATTCTAAATTTGGCTCTATTGTCATCTGTAGAATGGATAAATAAAAAGATATAATTTCGCTATTTATGTCTACAATTTCAGTTTGAAGTACTTGATTTATTTGGGAAAATCTAGAAGAATAAAAGCATCATGATCCAACATGATTGTAGCCAATAAAAGTGACAGAAAGCCTACTTAATGCCCGCGCCTGTGGGCATTTTTCATTAGTAACAGTGGGGTTTCTAATTTCCGTCCCCTTGGGGGAATGTGGTGATTATTACATAAATAATACTTTTATGATATTAATTTATACAATATCTAAAAAATTGGAATAGTCCTCTTCCATGGCTGTGTGATAATGAACTCATTTCAACAGAGGATATTTTGTTTATGCGTTTATTTGTGGCGAAAAAACTGGTAATTTACCGTGTTGAGATTCCGAAAACATCGATGATGCTGATGTAGTTTTACCCAGACTGCAAAAAAGGAAAAACGCTGATGACTCAGGACGTGGGTCGATTACAGTTAAGTGAACCAGTGATTAACCAGGGTAAGAAATACCAATTTTTGTTAATTTCTTCAACCAAAAGCGATCGCCTGATTCAACCGGGAGATTTAATAGATGTAGAGTTACCATCTGGTATTGATACTACTGCTGGTGTGGTAATTTCTGGACGCGCCCCCATTTGGTTGTATGCTTACCTAACTGATAAACTACAGTTTACGGCTTGGGTAGCTTGTTATGAACCGCCTTTAGGTGCAGTGGTGGTAGCAACTAACTCTGATGTGGTTGACATTGGGGAAATAATTGACATACATCCCCCTGATGGCCACCAGAAGCAATTATGTCCAGCGTTAATGATTGTCGGACCACCAAATAGCGGTAAAAGTGTATTCTCTCATGCTTTGTTTACAGCTTTGTCTTGTGAAACTCCTGATATATATCTGCAACGCGCCCATTGGGATGGTGAGGGTAATTACCTGTTAGACTTGCAACCAGAAACTGTTAACAGATGCGATCGCGGTTCTTTCACAGATGAGTTTTTCCCCTACCATTCTCAGGTTATCCTCCAGTTACGACGGGAGAAATCTTTGGTAATTGTGGATGTGGGGGGGGTGGAACAACCGCAAAAGTTACCGATTTTAGAGGCTTGTAGCCATTATCTGATTATCAGTTGCCATAGTCAAGCTATTGATGCTTGGCATGAATTTTGTGGCGAGCGTGGTAATTTAAAACCCATCGGTGTGATTAATAGTGTGCTGACTCCCATGGAAATCATTCATCAGCAGAAACCCTATTTAGAAATGACTGCTGGTCCGTGGGTACCGGGAGAACCTGCTGCTGTTCCCCAAGCTTTTTTAAAGCGAATGAGAAGATTAATACTTTTAAATAACTTTTAAATAAATAAATTCACCTTAATCTAACCTAGGGGAGTGTCAAATGCAAGATACCAGTTCTATGACAATAGCGATCGCTTGGTGTTTAGCTTGGGGAAATGAGAAAACACCTCAGTTTGACTTACCAGTTTTACAGCAAATGCAACAGGCTTTAAGTGCTGGTGAACAAGTACCAATCCCATTACAAAATTTAGTTCAACAAGTCCAACAATTACAAGATTTACCATTTCCCCAAACTGTCGCCGAACTCCAGCAGTTAACAGAGAAATATCCCCAACTGTGGAACTCGCAAATAGGTTTAGTTTATGGTGGGGCGACTAAAATTAAACAGTATGTATTTGCAGCTTCCAAACTCCCCGATATCCGTGGCGCTTCGGCCTTATTAGACAGAATAAATTTAATTGATTTACCGGCATTTTTTGGTAAGGGTAGAAAATCAATTACCATTTCTCAATGGTTAGCTGATAATTTTCCCGATTTAGCAGCAGCATTAATCCCAGAGTTAATTATCTATTCTACTGGGGGAAACATCTTAGCATTTTGTCCGGCGGCACTTGTGGATGATTTAGCAAATGCCATTGAAAAACGTTATACTGAAGAAACTTTAACAGCTAACTCCTGTGCTGTTGGGGGAAAATTTAAACCTTTAGAAATTCGCTTTGGGTTATTACCAAACCAAATAGAGAAAACATTTTGGCTAGAAAAATATCATCAAAACCTCAATCATGAATTGATAACAGCCTATTTTACTCAAACTGATATCAGTTCACAGCAAGCTTTTGAAGAACGCAAGAGTTTTAATGAATTGTCTGGGAAACTAGCATCTTTATTCAATCAACGGCGTAATGGTAATAGTTTACGGGGCAAAAATAGACCTTTGCGCTGTTATCCCCCAATGTTTGAAACTCATCCTTATATAGTAAGAGATGAAAGCGATCGCTGTTCCGCAGTCATGAGAGCGGAAGAACTTCCTAAGCAACCTTTGTTTTCTGAAAGTTTAGCTCGGAAGCGGATTGTGGGACAAATAGCTAAACGAGATGATAGTTCTCAAAATTGGTATAAAGAATCTGGTTTCAATTGGAACACTGGAGAAATTTATATCCCCAGTTGGGTGCAAAAGTTTGAAGAGTTTTTGAGTAAAAATCATAGATTAGCCCATCAATATTATCACGACATTAAAAACCCAGATGAAGCACGTTCTCTGATAGAAATTGGTAATGCTAGTAAGCCTAATGGTTTTGTAGCATACATTTATGCTGATGGTAATAACATGGGTGGTTACATCCAGAAAATTCAAAGTCCAAAGCAATATCAGCAATTCAGTCAAGATATTTTTGAAGCAACTGAAGAATCAGTCTATTACGCACTCGCTAAACATCTACACCCCCATCAAATTCATGACATCAAAGACGAAGAAAAGCTACATCGAAATGGTATCTGCATTCATCCGTTTGAAATTTTAACGATTGGTGGGGATGATGTAATGCTGATTGTTCCCGCAGATAAAGCATTAGCGATCGCTCAAACCATTGGCGAAGAATTTGAAAAAATCCTGTTAAATAAAGGAAAGAGATACAAAGCAGATAAAAAGTATAAACCAGAATTAGTACACCGCTATCAAATTACAGATAAAATTACCGGAACTGATCAATGTAAATTAAGTATGTCCAGTGGGGTATTAATTACCGCCGATGATACACCCATATATTATGCTGAGAAACTGACAGGACAGTTATTAAAATCGGCGAAAACACGCGCCAAGAAATTGAAGAAAGTCGATTACTATGGCGGAACCGTAGATTTTCTGGTGATGAAATCTGTAACTATGATTTCATCTGATATTAATGAATTTCGCTCAGATGGCTTAACCAAGTATACCAACAAAAAACAAAAACTCAAGCTATATGCAGCACCCTATACTTTACATGAACTGGGGGGACTTTTAGCAACTGCTGAAGCTTTGAAAACCTCAGAATTTCCGCGATCGCAACTCTACCAGATTCGGAGTTTACTAGAACAAGGAAAACAGACAGCCATACTCAATTATCGTTATTTCCGAGTGCGATTGAGTGATAAAAAAGCTCAAGATTTATTAAAAAAACAATTTGAAGAAGCATGGTGTCCAGCTAAATCTAATAATGGCTATCTTGCGCCGTGGATGTCTTTCAAAGACGAAAAAGATCAAGTCGCCTATGAAACTATCTGGAGAGAATTAGTAGATTTGTATCCGTTTATCGCCAAACAACAGGATGATACCGCGCTGACAACACCACAAGGAATATCGCAATCATGATAAATTTACGGGACTTACCCCCAAATACAGTGACAACCATTTCCCTAACAGCCATCATTGATACTGCTTTGTGTATTGGTGCTGGCGGTTCCGATGGTTCCCTCGCAGATAAACCCATAGTCCGCAACGCCCAAGGACAATTGATTATACCCGGTTCGCAACTCAAAGGAAGACTACGCCATGAGTGCGAAAAACTCGCAAGGGGGTTAGGATGGCAAATTTTTGTATCCCCAAAAGCTGATATTCTTTGTCCGAGTGAAGTACAGGTAAATAACGAGTTTCGCTGTGAGTATCAAGTCACAGGTTATAAAGGTTATCACTGTTTCACTGCTCAAATCTTTGGTAATCCCATACTCCCATCTCGGATAGTGGTAGATGATTTGATTTGTCAGCTATCACGGGAAGATTTACCCGAAGTTATTCGCCCTGGTGTGACAATCAATCGCCTTCGTCGCACCGCGGAAGAGAAAAAACTTTATTTTCTGGAAACTTCCCCACCCCATAATCAATTGGAATTTACGGGAGAAATTCACTTATTACCAGACTGTCCACCATACGCGCAGGCTTTGATTTTAGCAGGTTTGCGTCATATTCACGCTTTAGGTGGTAGTAAGTCGGCAGGCTTGGGTTGGTTGAGTTGGAAAGAATTACCAAAATTAGCACCAGATGATCAAGCATGGGAGATGTTGTTACCCAAGGTGAAATATGCAGCGAATTAAATTAAAGATTACAGCTTTATCGCCCTTAGCGATCGCCAGTAAAAAACAGGGTTCTGTCAGTGAAGCGGAAGACTATATTCCCGGTTCTGTGATTCGAGGGGCGATCGCATCTCAAATATTACAACTATCAGGCAATACAGAGCAAGATTTAACTACGGACGGCGGTGACTTTCAAGCATTATTTTTAAATGACCAACCGGCGATTTTTCATAACGCTTATCCTGCTGTACCTGAAGCCATCAACGATATCATGGTTTTACCAGCTACAGCAGTCAGTTCTAAAACAAGTTCAGGATTCAAATCCAAAGGTAACGGAGTTTTTGATACTTTAATTGACCGTTTTTGTGCAGATGCATACAATTATTCGTATGATCCGAGTGACCCAAAATCTTTAGTAGAGAAGACAGATACAAGGGTTGAACCTTTCGGCGGTTTTTATAGTTGTCATGATGGTGAATATCGCAGTCATTCTGTGAAAAAACGTTTTTTAACCAGAGTTGGTATTAACCGTCAACGCGCCACCTCTGAGGATGATATACTTTACAGCATTGAAGTTTTAAACGAGTCATTCCTTGAAAATCCGCAAGAGAAAAATTGGCAACCTGTAGTTTACCAGGGGGAAATTTTAGTTGAGGATACCTTAGCCCAATCTTTGACGCAATTTATCAATCAAAATCCTCATATTTTCCGCTTAGGTGGTGCAACTTCTAGAGGTTTGGGTAAAGTTGAAATAAAAGCAGAAATTCAGGATAAGAAAACAGATATTAAACAAAGAATTGCCACATTTAATGATACAATAAAATCACGTTGGCAACTTTGGTCAGTATTTGGAGAACCTGAACAAAACCTGTTAGAAAATCGCACATATTTTACTATAGACCTGCAATCGGATACCATCCTAACGGAAAACTGGCAAAGAACTACAGTAATTTCCCCCTCAATGTTATGTGAATTTGTCGGTTTAGATGATGAATTTGCACAACTTACCCATGAAGAAGCCAAAGACAACTTTATTAAATTAGAAGTAGCCTATAGTAGCTACAACTACCGTTCTGGCTGGAATTTCGCCTGGGGTTTGATGAAAGATGTTGAATTAGTTACTAACAGAGGTGCTGTATATTTATTTAGTACCAATCAACTAGATATCTGGATAGATAAATTACAGGAATTGGAACTAAAAGGCGTAGGCGATCGCACCTGCGAAGGCTTTGGTCAAGTCCACATTTGTAATCAGTTTCATAACGTATTCAGGGAAGATGCAAAATGATTGCAGAAAACGATTTACACAAACAATTTAAAATCCAAAAAGGTATTCGTCTAGTTGAAGATGATTTAGTGATTTGGATTGAAACCGCTTTAGATCAAACCAGTTATGGAGATTTAGAAGAATCGCAATTTCGTAACTTAGTACGGGTAGCTGACACTACTGATAGTGCAGAAGTGATTAAAAACTTTATTCGCTATCAAGTAGGAAGGGATGAAAAATGGGGTAGGGGTAGAGACTCTCTCGCCGAAAAGGTTATTTTAGATATTGATAGCAATATCAAGAAAACCGCTCAAACAATTGCTGATGCTCATCAAGCAGATTTTAAACCAATTTGGCTGGAATTAATTCGCCGCTACTTGGGTTATGGTGCGCGTCATTTGAAATATAAACGCGATGGTAAATGTAAATGACCCCACCCTAACCCTCCCCGCAAGCAGGGAGGGAACAAGTCAAAAGAATGTGGAATTTCACAAATAATTAATATTAAATATCTAACCAAACAAGCAGGATAAAAAACATATGCGTCGGGTTGTTATTTCTACCATTGGGACTAGCTTACTAACGAATCAAATTAACCGTTCTGAGGAATCGGAAAAAGATTGGTATTCTCATATGAGAGATGCTGCTAATTTAACCTTAGAAAATACTTCAAAAGACGTTATATCAATAATTGAAACGCTCAAAAACAGAGCAATAGCCAAACTAGAAAACAGTTCAATTACTCAGATTAGGCTAGCTAGTGCGGAACTGAATGGTATTTATGGGTTGTATAAAGAAAAATTACAGCATGGAACACAAGATATTCACTGGTTAGTTTCTACCGATACCGCCCAAGGTAAAGCCACTGCGGAAATTGTCAAGGAATTTTTGCGTAAACAGGAATTATTTAATACGGAGATTTATACACCATCTGGATTATCAACAGCGACAACTCAATCATTTTCTGAAGGTATAGATGATTTACTCGTATGGTTACGTGAAAGAATCTTACCTTTGAAAGATAGTTACAAAATTTGTTTTAACTTGGTTGGAAGTTTTAAGAGCTTACAAGGCTATTTAAATACAATCGGTATGTTTTACGCCCATGAGATAATTTATATTTTTGAAGGGAAAGAATCTAATTTAATTACAATACCTCGCCTACCAATTAAAGTAGATGAATCACTAATTGAACCTTATAAAGTTCAGTTAGCTTTAATGGCGGAAGGTGCAGGAATTTCTGGATCAGAAATTACAGAAATTCCCGAAGCTATCATTGGCGATTTCAATGGTAAAAAAGTTTTATCTACTTGGGGAAAATTGATTTGGGATGAGTGTAAACATAATTTACTATCCAAAAATTTATTAGAATTTCCCAAATTGGAATGTACAGACACATTCCGAGCAGATTACAACAGAATTAGAGATCCAAAACAGAAAGTAACTCTACAAGAAGACCTGGCCAAAGTTTCAGCTTTATTAATTGCATCTAATGGAGACACCAGCGTACTTTTTCAACCAGTAAACTACACCCGATATCAAAATTCTAATAACATAGATCATTTTCGTGTTAACCGTAGTCTCAGAATTAGTTGCAAAGTTATAGAAGGAGGAATTTTATCATTGCGATACTATGGAACCCACGACCATGTTCAACGCAGTGAAAGACTTTAAAAATCACCCTCCTCTTTGCGCCTGGTGCGCATCTGCGTGAATAAATCCTCTCTTTTTTAGCATCCCTAAACTTTATGTTTGACACATTCAAAAACCGCCTAGAAATCACAGGTAAACTCACTACAATTACAGCCTTACGCATCAGTGCTGGACGTTCCACAGAACCCATAGGCTCAGATTTACCTGTAATTAAAGATGCTTTAGGACAACCGTTAATACCAGGGTCGAGCTTTAAAGGTGCAATGCGATCGCGTCTTGAAAGTTTCCTCCGGGGTATTGTAGGTAATAATCGCAAATTAGTAGCTAATCCTGCAATTGAGGCGGAATGGTCAATTACCTCTCAGGAGATGAACAAATTAAAAGCATCCTGTAATGATGACCAAACCTTAACCCAAGAAATCCTTCAGCATACAGATTTAGTATCTCACCTGTTTGGTTCCCCTTGGATAGCGAGTAAATTTCAAGTACGGGACTTAACCGTATTACCTGATACCTGGTTTGGACAGTACCAAGAAAGAGACGGTGTAGCTATAGATAGAGACACCGAAACCGCCGCAGATGGTAAACTCTATGACTTCCAAATTGTTCCTGGGGGGACAAAATTTGACTTTAAAGCCGTAGTTGAAAACGCCCAAGAATGGGAACTGGGACTGTTGATGATTGGGTTACACCAATTTGAGACAGAACAGATACCTTTAGGCGGTGGGCGATCGCGTGGCTTGGGTGTTGTTAAACTAGATATAGATAAAATGCGCTGGTTTGACTATCCCGAGAATCAACCACACTTATTACTAGATTATCTCAAAAAATTGGTAATGGGAGACGAAAGCGCCTACGAAGACGCAGGGGAATTTAAAGATTATTGGGTAGAAAAATTAATTGAATATCTGACAAACAAAGTACCTAACAATAATGCTGAAGTTCAGAGGTAAATATGGCTTTTAGTAATTACAAAAGCATTGGTGAAGTTCTCAAAGGCTTTCAAGTCACTTATACCGAAGCTAATTTTATCAGTGCTGTTGAATTTAAAGTATCTGATTATTTCCGTGAAGATTTAGAAATAATCATGGGGGATGGGGTTGTAAATAACTCAGAATTTGCCATTTGCGAAAATCTGATTTATCCCCTACTCAAAGAAGTTTGGAAAACATACCGGAATCACTTCATTTTATGGAGTCATCAATCATTCAACTATGATGAAAATTTATCCGGCTTTCCTGAGTATATTTTGGCTAAACGTTCCCCATTAGGAAAAGTAGTTTTTGATAAACCATATTTCATTTTAGTAGAAGCCAAGCAAGATAACTTTGAAGCTGGTTGGGCGCAATGTCTAGCAGAAATGATTGCGGCTCAAAAACTAAATGCAGAATATGCCATTATTCTTTATGGCATAGTTTCTAATGGTCTTACATGGCAATTTGGGAAATTAGACACTGACAAATTTACCAGAAATATTACTCCCTACACCATTTATGAATTAAATAAATTATTTGCTGCTGTTAATTTTATTTTCCAACAGTGTCAAATACAGCTAAATAATTTATTAGCCTAAAAACCAATATTTTCTTTACCAATTTTAGTCATGCACAAAAGATTTGTTAACCACTGTACCATTGATTTAACCATCATACCCAATGGAGCAATTTTAATTAAATCCGGTAAAGAAGGCGCAGACCCCACTAAGCCAAATATGGAATTTGTCGAAACCTATCACCCAGGGGGACGTTCCATATATTTACCAGGAAGCAGTTTAAAAGGTGCAATTCGCGCCCATGGAGAACGCATAGTCAGGACTGTGGGGAGTGAAGAGCGTCCATCAGAGAATAATCAAAAACTTTGGGCAAATAACCCTTTAACAAAGGATTGTTATTTAGAGAATTTCAAAAAACAGAATCAAAATGATTCTAATATCGGCAGCAATTTATATCAACTCTCCAGCTTTACAGACCAAATATTTGGTAATACTTCCATCGCTAGCAGACTGAGAATAGAAGACGCTTATCCTGATAAATCCATACCCTTAAAACTGGAAGAAAGAAACGGCGTAGCTATTGATAGAGTATTTGGTTCTGTAGCAGTTGGTCCGTTTAATTACCAAGTCTGCACATCTGGACAATTTCACACGAAAATACATTTAAAAAACTTCACTTTGGGACAGTTAGGTTTAATTGGTTTGGTGTTGCGTGACTTAAATGATGGTTGGTTTGGTTTAGGTTTTGCGAAATCTCGCGGTTTAGGTACTGTTCAAGTGAAATTAAATCAAGCTGTGGTGCAATATCCAGGTTGTATTTTGTCAGAAGATAAACAAATTTTAGCTTTGGGTCATCCAAAACAATGGTCTCACAATTACCTGTTAGGTGTAGGAGAATTTTTATCACCACAAGAAGCACAATTATATGGTTTCCCCACACCAGACCATCAAGATACACCTGTTGCTGCTCAAGAAATGGATTTAGGTTTTGGTGTAGAACTGACTTGGCGAGAAGGTACTGTTCATGATTTATTTAATAAAGCTGTTGAATCTTGGAGTAAATTACTGGGGGTAACTAAATGACCGCTTTTGTAGGTGTGAAAAAAACCGTATCAGTGACCGAACTGCTACAATTAATTGATAAATTAGCCATTAAACCCAGCTACTATTTTTGTCGTTGGAGTCATCAAGTTAGTGAAAATTGGGAAACAGTACCCGAAGAAAAACATTTTCCCATGCTTGAGGGACAAATGTTTAATGAGCAATGGGAATTGAGATGGAAGCGAAAACCAAAGGATAATTACGAACTTCTACTTTTAAGTATCGCCCCAACAGAACTAGATTTTATCAAAATAGGTGAAACCTGGGAAACGCAACAACGGGATGCTTACTTACTTTCTCCCACAGATAGACGCTTTCCCAAACACCTCCCACCGCCAAAAAACGATATCTCCCAGCGATATTTCATCGATAAAAACACCGCAACAGTCCACTTTGTCGCCCTGACAATCAAAAAATAAACACTTTACCTGTAAACCTCTGCGTCTGTGCGTGATCATCAATATGACAAAAACTCCTAGCGACCCTGTAAGCAAACCTTACCAACTCGTCCCTTTCCCTAAAGAACCCCCCAAGTTACAGCGACCAGTGGGACATCACAAATATTTTAGGAATCGCCTGCATGGTACTTTATATCTTACCCTAAAAGTACAGACATCCTTACACGTTTCCACCAGCTTAGTTGTTCTCGGTAGCGACATTAACCGCAAAGTTTCCTTAATTAAAACAATGGTGCAGGATGTTGACCAAAAACTGTCAATTCAAGGAAGTTCCCTCAAAGGTTGCATCCGTTCTGTATACGAGGCTATTACTAATAGTACCTTGGGGGTTGTAACTAATAAATATAAAGATAAAATGCCGCATGACCGTTTACCTTGTAAAAATAAAGAAAAACTTTGCCCAGCTAGTCGGGTTTTTGGGGCTTTAAATTGGCAAGGGTTACTTTATTTTAATGATGCAACCTGTACAACAACGGATTTTTCTCTAGGTTTTATGCCTTCTTTACACTCTCCTCGTCCTAATACTCAGGCTTATTTCATCACAGGTAAAGCAGCAGGACGTAAATTCTATTTTACCACAAATAAAGCAATTGATAAAGGTGAAAATTCTGGAGTTGCGGTACAGCAAGCAGGAAGAGAATACACTTTTATGACCCAATTACACTTTAAGAATTTATTATCAGAAGAGTTAGGGACTTTGTTAATTGCTTTAGGACAAGACCCCAAATATCCCATAGCTTTAAAAGTAGGTGGCGGTAAACCTATTGGTATGGGAACAATGACTGTGAGTATTGACAAAATTCTCCAACCGCAAGATTTAACACAGCGTTATTCATCCTATCAAGTCAGTGCACCTGATGAAATCATCGGGGATAATTTAGCACAATTTAAACAGCAACATATTCAAGCTGCTCACTCTCGCTTAATTGAGAAACCGCAACTAGAAAAACTCGCCGCTATTTTACGTTACCCTAGCGATCGCCAACCACCAGCAGGAATATATTAATTATGTCTATAACAGATAAACAATGGGAAATTGCCCATGGGATCGCTCAAACATTAGTAAAAAAAGATACAGACGTTAACGAATTAGGAAAAGCGATCGCATATTTACGGACTATTGTCAATGAAACCAATGCCAGTGTAAAGTTTTTCACCTATCTGAAAACCCTCGTTAGATATGGTAGACAAATTGGACACAGTAGTAAAACTCTGCTATATTACCGCAATATAGAATCAACCTGTAGTGATTACCTCAAAACCATTACCGATGCCACAACAATATTACAAATATTAGGCTGGGTATCTCGGCTAATGTTTTATTACAAAGATGGGGGTGTACCCATTGGCGAAATCGCCCCACCTACAACATTGACTGTAGAATCAGCACGTCAACAAGAAATTGCTAAGGTAATGGAATCTCAGAATTTCCAAGTTGACCAAATCTTAGAAGCTAAAGTTACTAAAATCAGTGGTAATAAGGTGACCTATGAAATACTGGGAACTATTAAGTTAACCGAGAAGGAACCCAAGAAAGCTGGGTTACTTCAGGAAGGACAAACCGTGAATGTGAGAATCTTTTCTCTCAAAGAAGATGGGAGTATTAAAAGTGTGAAATGTGTAGAGTAAATAAAATCTCTCAAAATAGGTTGGGTTGAACCTAGCAAAACCCAACAGAACTACTTAAAATCTTGCCATGTCCCCATTCCCTTCCTGAGATAAATAATTAACTACCCGTGAAAATTCCTCAGTTAAAAAATCTGAGCCAGTGGTGATGTAAATCTGTAATAACTCTTGGTAAAACCAGAGAGTACCTTCTTTACCAAATTGGAACTCCTGCCAAATCCTACTACCATATTGGCGAGAATCTGCAAGTAATGATCTGGCATTATGTAACTTATCTGCTAAAGATACCAGGCGCACAGAGGGTGAAGCATGACGCAACTTTTGTAAATATCGCTGCTTACGTTCCTTCCAAGGGGGTTTGGGTGGTGTGTCCCACTCTGTACAACCATCAATAATGGTGACAACGGCTTCACCAAATAGCTGATATATTTCTTGACGAGTAGCTTTTCCTCCCTGGTCTTCAATACTATCATGTAGTAAAGCTGCGATCGCCTCTTCTTCTGTTCCCCCAGCTTCCAATACTAAAGCCGCCACACTCAATAAATGAGCAACATAAGGAGTACCATTAATTTTACGGGTTTGTTTAGCGTGCAGAGATGTGGCGTAAACTAATGCTGACTCAAATTTTACCGTTAATTTTGGGGTGTTGATCATTTTCTTGACCCAGATAGAGCAAATATTCAGCGGCGACATCAGCGCCTATACTTTGGCGTAAATCTAGAGGCATAATAACTTCAGCTTTTGGTCGCCAGGCGCGTATACGCATACTGACGTTGTAATCTAAATGGCGATATTGCACACGGTAGTAAGCATCTTGTGAGGAACGGTGATTGAGAACTTGCAGCAATGCTTGTTGTTCCAGCACTGATGTATGTTGTTGAATTAAATATTTTGCTTCCTGATAGGTAACCGCCTCAAATGTCCGATGACGAACAGTATCCCGAATGTAGCGATCATGGTGGTCTCGGTCAAATCGCAACAGCATCAGTCGGGAGGGTAAATAAAAATCAAATCCCCAAGCTTGAGACATTTCCCGTTCAATTTCATCAGGACTGGGTAAATTACCCTTGTAGTAGCGTTGTTGTAAAACCTGGGGAATAGATGGATTTGCCCAGTCTATAGGTGTAATATGGTGAATCCGGTCTAGTCGATAGTTATACCAATCAGTTTTGCGGTCAGGACTTTCCCCCAGGGCGCAAAGGTAAACTGCTCGTTGCACATAATATATACATACTGGGTAAACTATACATTGCACAGTGTGTTTAAGTCTGGCGCTGTTGTAAGTTAATTCTAGAGGTGGTACTGGCTCTTGTTCCCAGATTTCCCGTAATTGATGTTGCCAATCATCAACTAAGTCTATAGTCTTACGGGGAATTACATAGTCAAGTTGAAAGCAAAATCGCTGCACACCACAGATCATCTGGGAATGATTTTGAGCGATCGCGGCTAAATCTTCTTGATTGAGAAAGTTCAATTCGTCACTAGTCCCATATGTGGTGATCATGGGATGAGAGGGGAATTTTTTGACCCGATGATATTTCTGTTGTCGATACTCTAACCATCCTATTTCGGCGAGAATTTCTAGGTCTGCTTGCAAAGAACGACGTGTAACGCCAAATAGTCTTTGTTGTAATATTTCATGTAATTTAGTTTCAGAAATACCAGTGTGAGTTAACAGGGACTTTTGCCATTGTGATTTGACAATTCCCGCTTGTAATAACCATGTAGCAGTGGTTTTAGTACAAGGACAATTTACATCATGTAACTGAGGAATTGCTTCCCCTTTGGGGTGGGTGGAAGTAAAAAAAGCATCCCGCCACTGGGCAAAAGTAAAGGAATTACTCAGCGCTAAGGGGTCTTGACCATACAAATAACGTAACCACACCCACAAGCGAATGGCTCTAGAGAGGTTTTGTTTGAGAGAACCGCGTGCTAACCATTGCAGCAGTTCTATTTGGGGAGTGTCTACAAAAGTTGGCTTAAACACTGATTGAGTAGATTCATTGCTAAGACCAGCATACAACATATTGGAATTGGCTGCTTCCACCGGGATGTATGATATACCTATTGATTTGATCCAACAGTATGCACAGATGACTAGTTATAGAATTGCCTTGAAAGAGAATATTTTGCGGGTGAGTTTTGGGGAAACTGCTCAAAATGACCAAATTATTCAGGATGCGGCGGCGCGACTGCAGGAAATGCAAGATTCAGAGGAACTAGGAGGAGGTCCACTCTTGAAGATTAATGGACCTATTTCTGTACCAGTGGCCTTTGTTTTAGCTCATAAACTGGCTCATCTTTATGGTGCGATCGCTTGTTTTGATCCCAAATTAGGTAAATATGTAGTTTGTATTACACATAATCCTGAGTATAAATTGGGCGATTTGATTAAGTGAGAGATTAAAGTTATGACTAGCTATCACATTAGTCTGGATGATGATGTATTAAAGGTGAAGTTTGGTAAACCTGCTCATGGTGACCAAATTGTTAGGGATGCGGGAGCACGTTTAGATCAAATGCTCGCATCAGGGGAAATTACCGGGGGAAAACTACTCAAGATTGATGGCCCGGCTTCTGTGGCGGTGAGTTATCTCATCTCCCATAAGATATCTCAATTGTATGGTGCGATCGCCATTTTTGACCCCAAAATTGGCAAACCAGGATATAAAACTTACATTGTTGTTGCTACCCACACTCCAGCTTATCAGTTGGGTGAAGTTATTGAAACCAGTGAAACCCACAAAAGTAAACAAAATCTCAAAGTTGTATTGTGTGGTCCGCCCCAATCTGGTAAATCTTGTCTGCGTAAAGGTTTGAAACAAGCAATCGGCAATATTCCCGGCGCACCTTATCCTTATGTCATTACTGCTTGTCCAGATGGGGAAGGTGCTTGGTTTTCCGATGCGGCGCGGCGAGATATTGATTTAGCCAGAAAACTAAAACAAGACTACAAGGCCAAGTTTACCCCAGAGTTTGCCATTAAAGCCGCAGGTTGGGTAAAAAGTGCCAATACACCACTAAATATCATTGATGTCGGCGGAAAAATTACACCAGAAAATCGCCTGATTATGCGTGAAGCTACTCATGCGGTGATTTTAGCTGGGAATAACGGTAAGGAGGAAGTTCCCCTTTGGGAAGAGTTTTGTCGTGATTTAAATATACATATTGTTGCTAATCTTTCTAGTGACTACGATGGTAAGGAAGATAAAATTATTACAAAATTTCCTTTGCTAACTGGTAG
Organism: uncultured Nodularia sp.; assembly: GCA_903911355.1. Lineage (GTDB taxonomy): Bacteria > Cyanobacteriota > Cyanobacteriia > Cyanobacteriales > Nostocaceae > Anabaenopsis > Anabaenopsis arnoldii. The sequence goes on from CAIWDD010000095.1 coordinate 26,185, forward strand.
TATTCATCACCTGGAACGGGGAGAAGATATTTCTTCTCGTCCCATGGTACAGGCTTTGGCGCAGGTTTTGGTGCAGTTGTGTAGAAGAGAGTAAGTTAGCAAGCTTACTACTCAAACTTATTTGGATATGGGACAAACTTCTGTAAAAAAAATAAGAATCAAGGATTAAATATTATGAAGGCGATTTCATTTCTCGGCTTTAACAAAAGAGGTTATCAAGAAACTACTTACCTCAATCCCATTGCTCCTGGGGAATATAAAACTAAATTTATTCAAGAAGCTTTAGTAGAATTTTACAACCCTGATACTCTTTATGTTTTATTGACAAATACAGCAGCTACAGGTATTCCAGATAACGAGACAGAATCTAGTTGGGAAACACTCAAGAAGAAACTTGGCGATAAAGTTAATTTACAACCAATAAATAATGTACCTGAAGGACACAGTACATCAGATATCTGGAAACTATTTGAAATGTTAACGGACTGTTTAGAAGAGGGTGATAGAGTACTATTTGACATTACAAATGGCTTTCGTTCTCTACCTGTTTTAGCATTAATTGCTGTTAGTTATTTACGTGTTGTCCGTCAAGTCCAGATTCAAGGTCTAATATATGGTGCATTTGATGCCAAAACTAATAATAAAACCCCTATATTTGACCTTTTACCCATAGTCAGCTTATTGGAGTGGACAACTGCTACTGACCAGTTCATTAAAACAGGAAATGGACAAGCATTAGCAAGCTTGCTTGATCAAAGTGACTCTACAGCCAAGGATTTAGCAGTCAGTATCGAAGGAATTGCACAAGGTTTACAGCTCCTACGTCCCATGGATGTCATTCAAGAAGCAGCAATATTACCTGAACGTATTGTAGCAGCAGCACCAATGGTTTCTCAAACCGTACCACCATTTGCAGCTTTGTTGCAGCGTGTAGAAAAAGATTATGGTAGTTTCGGCTTGTTTAACCCAACAGATTATCGCCATTACCCACAATCCTCTTTATTACGACAACTAAAAATTGTCGAGTGGTACGCAGGGAAAGGACAAATTGTTCAAGCCTTATCTATGGCGCGGGAATGGCTACCTTCTTTGTTATGTTATCACTTTCAGTTAGATCCATTAGATAAAGGATATAGGGAGGAAATGGAACTATTATTAACTGGAGGTAAAATTAAGGATAAAGATGGTAACCTCATTAAAGAATCTCAATATCTGGTAGAATGGTCTAATCTTCCCAAGGAAAAAAAGAAACAATTAAACAGACTTTGGGGTGGTGAATTAAACTTGGCTAAACTGCGTAATGATGTGTTACACGCAGGATTTCGGAAAGATCCTAAAAATGCCCAAAATATTTTGCATCAAACGGAATTAATCATTAAGGAACTTGAAGCCATTGCAAAGGTCTGGAATTTGCAGGATGAAACTGTATAAAACTACTTCTGAGTTAATGATCTAGAAAAGCCTGATTTTGCCGTTATAATTTATACTCTGGTGGGCGATCGCTCCCCCATCCTGATTCTGGGTTGGGATGAAGTCCTGAATAGCCAAAAGCCCAAAGATTAATCTCATCTGGTTTATTTGGCGCTACAATGATAACCGTTATCATTATTCTACGGCTATGGTTAGTTCAATCATCCCGTCTCAGGAGAAATTGCACCAGCAAGACCATGAACAACTCATCAGGATTCGTCACACCTGCGCCCACATTTACTTTCAAACGGTCCGGGATGCGGGTAGAAGTAGATTATAGTGGTGAACAACTGGGTAAGCAAATCCGCACAGCTGAATTAGAAAAAATCCCCGTAGTGGCGGTTATCGGTCAAAAGGAAGTGGAAAATCAGACTTTGAGTATCCGCACTAGACAAAATGGCGATTTAGGTGTACTGACCATCGATGAGATTTTACCACGGCTACAGGAAGCGATCGCTTGGGGTTGGTATCCTACCCACCAGGAATGACAAAACTTACTTGATCACCAACACAGATCATATGACTACTCTCACACCATCTCAAACAAACACCATACCAGAGATTCCTAAACGAGGAATGCCGGTAACTCTGATTACTGGATTTTTAGGAAGTGGTAAAACTACGCTCCTGAATCAAATCCTCAAAAATAAACAAGATTTAAAAGTTGCTGTCTTGGTGAATGAATTCGGCGACATTAATATTGATAGCCAATTGCTGGTTTCTATAGATGAAGACATGATGGAACTCAGTAATGGTTGTATTTGTTGTACCATTAATGATGGTTTGGTTGATGCTGTTTATCGGGTATTAGAAAGAGAAGACCGTATTGACTATTTGGTGATTGAAACTACTGGGGTAGCTGACCCCCTACCAATTATCCTCACGTTTTTAGGTACGGAACTCAGAGATTTAACCAACCTCGATTCTATTATTACTTTGGTGGATGCAGAAGCCTTTGACGCTGAACATTTTCAAAGTGAGTCGGCTTTGAAGCAAATCACGTATGGTGATATTATTCTTCTCAATAAGGTTGACCTGGCAACTCCAGCCAAACTTAAAGAAGTGGAAGACTACATCTATGAGGTCAAAGCCGGGGCAAAAATTTTACACACTCAATATGGAGAGGTGCCGTTACCATTACTTTTAGATACGGATTTAACACCTAAACAAGATTATTTCTCAATTGTAGAACAAGATGAACACAAGGGGCATGATCACCATCATCACTCAGATCATTTAGATAATGATGGGTTTGTTTCTATTTCCTTCCAAAGCGATCGCCCCTTTGATGTTCACAGGTTTGAAGCCTTCCTGACTGAGGAAATGCCACCGGGTGTATTTCGTGCTAAAGGCATACTTTGGTTTCATGATAGTGATTTACGCCATATTTTTCAACTCAGCGGACCCCGTTATAATTTACACGCAGACAACTGGTGTAGTCCACCTAAAAATCAACTGGTTTTTATTGGGAGAAACTTGAAACCTAGTGAAATTAACTCTCATTTGCATAAATGTTTGATATGATGAGAGGGTGTAAAGTTATGTTACACTCATTCATGAGTCAGGGTAAATCAGCGGTAAATCACAACCGACATCTGAACAACTGACCAATTCAGTAAAACATTCCTTATAAAACTCAAAAAATGACTTTATCGATTCGTCCCGATCTAACTTCTGCCGATCAGGTACTATCGTCTTTAGTTGCTCAAAAGCAACCAAAAGTAACAGAAGCAGAAATGATGCAGGCTGTACGGACTTTGTTGATTGGATTAGGTGAAGATCCAGACCGCGAAGGACTCAAAGACACTCCCAAAAGAGTAATGAAAGCCTTGAAATTTCTTACAAAGGGATACACTGAATCTTTGGATGAACTGCTCAATGGTGCAGTATTTACAGAAGACGCCAATGAAATGGTGTTGGTTCGGGACATCGATATTTTCAGTTCCTGTGAGCATCATATCCTACCGATCATTGGTCGCGCTCACGTGGCTTATATACCTAATGGTAAAGTCATCGGTTTATCTAAAATAGCCCGCATTTGCGAAATGTACGCCCGACGTTTACAAGTACAGGAACGTCTGACTACCCAAATTGCTGACGCCTTGCAAAGACTACTCAAACCCCAAGGTGTGGCGGTAGTAGTGGAAGCAACCCATATGTGTATGGTCATGCGCGGTGTGCAAAAACCTGGTTCTTGGACTGTTAGCAGCGCTATGCGGGGAATTTTCGCCGAAGATGGTCGGACTCGCGAAGAATTCATGAATTTGATCCGCCATAGTGCTAACTTTCATTAAATAGTCACCATAGAGCTATATCTATATAGCTGCAGTAGTAAGTGTAGAGATGGGAAAATTCTTGTCTCTACATGATCAAAATACAATGTAATTGAATATACCATAAAAAATATTTTTGCTTAAGTATTAAATAAATTGATTAAATACTCTCATGTGAAAATTCAGTGAGCAGAGAAACTATGGTAATTTCGGAATTACAATTTAATAGCCAAGGATTAATTCCGGCGATCGCCCAAGACTATAAAGATGGTACCGTGTTAATGATGGCGTGGATGAATCAGGAATCCCTAGAAACCACACGCGCCACAGGTGAAGCACATTACTGGAGTCGCTCCCCTTCCCGATTGTGGCACAAAGGGGCTACATCTGGGCACATTCAAAAAGTCAAAGAATTGTTTTATGACTGTGACGGCGACACCATCTTAATCAAAGTTGAGCAAATCGGTGACATTGCTTGTCATACAGGGGCGAGAAGCTGTTTCTTTAATTCTGTACAAATGACTTACTAATTACCTATGACCCTGACCATCTACAATACCCTCACCCATAAAAAAGAACCATTCCAACCCCAAGAACCTGGTAAGGTGAAAATGTATTGCTGTGGTGTCACGGTATACGATTACTGTCATCTGGGTCATGCACGCTCCTATATAGGTTGGGACGTAGTACGCCGGTATTTTCAATGGCGCGGTTACGAGGTTGAATATGTGCAAAACTTTACCGACATTGACGATAAAATTCTCAACCGCGCTAACTTAGAAGGAACTTCCATGGAGGAAGTTTCCCAGCGCTACATAGATGCTTACTTTGAGGATATCAGACGCTTAAATGTCATGGATGCTTCAGCATATCCCCGTGTGACTGAAAATATCAGCAGTATTCACCAACTAATTCAGGAATTAGAAAAAAAAGGTTACGCCTACGCCGCCAATGGCGATGTTTATTACAATGTGCATAACTTCTGTGAATATGGTAAGCTATCTGGCCGGGATGTGTCAGATATGCAAGCCGGTGCTAGTGGGCGGGTAGATGTAGAAGACCCATCAGGACAGAAAAAACAAAACTCGGCGGATTTTGCCTTGTGGAAAGCGGCTAAACCAGGGGAACCAGCATGGAGTTCACCTTGGGGTTCAGGTCGTCCAGGATGGCACATTGAATGTTCGGCTATGGTCAGGTCATTACTAGGGGATACTATTGATATTCACGGCGGTGGTGGTGATTTAGTATTCCCCCACCACGAAAATGAAATCGCCCAATCGGAAGTAGTGACTGGTAAACCGTTGGCGCGTTACTGGATACACAATGGTATGGTAACGGTGAACGGTGAGAAAATGTCTAAGTCTTTGGGGAATTTTACCACAATTCGAGAGTTGCTGGATCAAGGCGTTGACCCCATGGTGGTGAGATTGTTTATCCTACAGGGACACTATCGCCGTCCCTTGGATTTTACCAAAGAAGCGATCGCATCGGCGGAAAATGCCTGGAAAACCCTCAAAGAAGGGTTAATATTTGGCTATCAGTACGGTGACAAGCTGGGACTGGAAACCGGGAAAGAGTTAATCCCTAATCCCTATATCGAGAGTTTTCAAGGGTCTATGGATGATGACTTTAATACACCGGGAGGATTAGCGGTTTTATTTGAACTAGCTAAGGAGTTACGCCGTCAAAGCAATCTGTTGACTCACCAAGGAAAAACAGACCTGACCCCCGGGCAAATTCAGCAGCAATGGCAAACTTTAGTAACCTTAGCTGGGGTATTAGGACTGGACGCACCACCAGAAGCCCCCAATGTCGCCCCTAGCAGGTTAACTGATGGGGAAATTGAAGTTTTAATCCAACAGCGACAAACAGCCCGCAAATCTAAGAATTTCGCCGAGAGCGATCGCATTCGTCAAAAATTACAGGAACTCGGCATTACTTTAATCGATCAACCAGATGGTACAACTCGTTGGCATTCCTGATTAAGATTTACTTAAATCGTAAGATTTAATCGGATAATCTCAGCAGTCAGGATCGTTTTAGATTGTTTTACAAGGAATCCCGATGAATAAAAAGACTATACTGAGTTTACTTTCTACTCCCATGCTAGTTAGCTCAATTCTCGCCATGGGAGCAATGGCAAATCAAGCCCAGGCCGCAGAAACAGAACCAGACAACACAGACAAACTCACCTGCATACAAAATGACCATATATGGCGTCCCGTGTGTGTGAGAGCTTCTGTATTGGCTAAAATCCCTCAATATCAACCCGGATTAGAGTTTTCTACCGATGAAAATGAAGTTCCCTTGCTAGGGTTTAATGTTGAAGAAAGTGATATGGCGGTTGACTTATTTAACTGTGACTGTCCACAGTGTATTAATGCTTTGCGTCAAATGCGCGGTATGTCGCCCTTAGTTTATTAGACATCTGTTGACAAACTCTCCCCTTTCCTTGCTAAGGAGAGGGGTTGGGGAATTGAGGATCACGAAAACTCTTGAGCATTCTAAGAATAGCAATAACTACCAGCCCAAGTAACCCATTTATGAGATATTCCTATATGGGCTATTTCCTCAGCCTTCTCTTGCTGACTCACTTTTGTTCCTGTTAAGTCCGCACCGTTTAGTTCCGCTTCATTGATATTGCACCCGCTTAAGTTGGCTTTCCTCAGATTAGCGTTTCTTAAGTTGGCTCCACTCATTTGGGCTTCACTCAGGTCAGCATATCCTAAGTTGGCAATTTCTAAATTTGCACTGCGCAAATCTGCACGAGTTAAGTTAGACTGTTGCAGGTTAACCCTAATTAGTTCAGCGCCAATTAAGTTTACTTCAGTCAAGTTTGCACCCTTCAAGTCGGCTCCACTTAAATCAGCATCTGTGAGATTTGCTCGACTAAAGTCACATTCAGTCAAATTCGCCTGTGTCAGGTTAGCTCCACTCAAGTCAGCTTCCATAAAATTAGCACCACTCAAGTTAGCAGCACAAAGATTTATTTGATGTAAACTGGCTCTATTAAATGTGCGCTCTCCTGCTGCATAAAGGTTTCGGATTCTTTTAGCGTCCATTTTCTCACCTCGCAATCTCTACAGGTCAGTTGAGTTATTCTTGACACTCTACTCAAACCACACTAACAGCAACCGCGAGTTTTAGGTAAACTTGTCCTCCCATTATGCTATAATCACAGGCTGTTTTGCCAATTCCTTAACAGAAATATACTAAAGTCCATGACTGATTTCACATCTACTCTCTGTCAATGTGTGGCTGCATATCGCGGCGGCGGGGTGCGTCCCACTGCTGAAACCGTCGTCAATGCGTTGTTACAAGCTGAAAAGTCTGCTAAACAGCAACGGCTGAGTTATCCTTTTGCATCTCTACTAGGTACATGGCAACTTTGTTTTGCTACTGGAACCAAGAAGGCTCAAAAACGAGGTGGAATTGTCTTAGGGAAGGGTTTGTATGTGCCGAAGTTTGTGACTATTCAGATTTCTTTTAGTGCTACTGTAGAGCCAGATTCCGGTAAGGGTGAAATTGGTAATCAGGTACAGTTAGGCCCAGTTTTATTACAACTGACCGGACTAGCACGTTATTTTGGTAAGCAAAATTTGCTAGCCTTTGACTTTAATTATCTGCTTTTTTACCTGTTTGGTGGTAAGGTCTACAATGGGCAGTTTAGCTCTGGTCGGGCTGAGGCTCAGGATTTCTATGATCAGCCTATCGCTAAGTTACCTTTTTTTGCTTTCTTTTTGGTTACACCTGATTTGATTGCAGCTCGCGGTCGTGGGGGTGGTTTGGCTCTGTGGATTCGTCAGCAGTAATTAACCACAGATAACCACAGATAAACCTCTACTTATACTCTTTTTTGTCACCTGATTCCCCGGTCATCAGTGTTATTTCTCAGGATATATTTTTTTATTGCAATTCTATTTACTTTTTATCTCTAAAGGTAGAAAATAACCACTAACTCAATATTGGGAAACCTCTTGAGGGTGCATTCCCAACCCTTGCCAATTCATCGCAGAGTGTAACCGGGGTCAGATGACGCAAGCTTTTAATCGAGTCCAAGAATGGGAACAACGCCGTAACGAAGCTAACCGCTACTACCAGCAAGGCCAGTTTCAAGAATATCTCAATTTTGCCACGGAGAATTTACAGTTAGCTCGATCTATCCCAGACAGAGCTAGGGAAGGCCATACATTGAATGATGTCGGTTTGGCTTATCTGAGTTGTTGTCAACCTCTACAAGCTTTAGAGTGTTTTGAGCAAGCGCGTTTAGTGGCTGAGGAAATCGGGAACAGGCGATCTGAAGCGATCGCACTGAGTAATCTGGGTTCTACTTACAGCCGTCTGGGGCGATTGTCACGAGCGCTAGAGTATTTTCACCAGGGTTTACACATCTTTCGAGATTTACAAGATATTCCCGCCGAGGTTTCTACTCTCAATGATGTGGCACTGATTTACACTAAGTTGGGAGAACCTAAGCGCTCCCTGTTACTACAGTACCAAATTTTGGCTATGCGCCGCTCACTCGGAGATTTTTCTGGGGAAGCAACTACCCTCAATGGTATTGGTTATGCTTACAGCACATTAGGACAGTATGAGCAAGCTTTAGAATTTCTCCAAGCAGCACTCCCCATTCAACGCGCTGTGAAAAATGTGGTGGCCGAAGCTACTACTTTAAATAATATTGCTTCTGTCTATGGTGATTTGGGAGAACCTAAAAAGGCTCTGTTACTCTACTATCAGGTTTTGTTGACCCGTCGGGCCATCAATGACCGCGCAGGGGAGGGGACAACCCTACATAATATTGGTTTTACCTACGGTATCTTGCGGAATCACCGTCAAGCCATGAAATACTATCAGCAGGCGATCGCCATTTATCAAGAAGTTGGCGATTCTCTCGGAGAAATTTCCGCGCTGCTGAGTATGGGTCAATTTTACGCTAGGACTAAACGCAAAAAGTTAGCCCTCAGTTACTATCACAATGCTCAGGATTTAGCCCAAGCGATCGCATCTGAGCCAATGTTGAAAAAGATCCAGCAGTGTCTGGATGCTATGTAATTTATTCCCTCCTGACTCAGGAGGGGTCAAATATAGCTATATGCCAAGAAGTACCCTTGTTTTTTGCTATATGGATGAACTATGCTGATTCAGCAAAGCGCAGAAAAGTTTTAGAATATAAAAAACTGAATTTGACCAGAGTGAATCACAGCCGTGAGTCAAAACGGGAAACACCGACAAATCAGCAAGAATATAACCTATTATGCCCTGTTAGGATTGCATCCCTCGGCATCGGTCATTGATATTCGGCGGGCTTATTTGCAACTGAGTAAACAGTATCATCCAGATACTACAGAATTACCTGCTACAGTTGCTACTGCTAAATTTCAGCAAATTAACGAAGCTTACGCCACTCTCAGTAATCCTGAACGGCGTTTAAGTTATGATGTTAAAATCGGCTATTCCCGGTTTGGGGTAATTCAAGCACCAACGGATTTAAACCATCCTGTCCGTAAACCCTACGATTTCTCAAAGTCCATGTATCTCGATGCTAGCGATCGCCCCCTATCAGCAGGAGAAATTTTTGTATTATTTTTCTTGGTCTTAACCCTTGTGGGTTGTGTGTTAGTCGCGATCGCTGTTGCTGTTATTCGTGGTGAAACCAGCATACCTACCCAACTTAGCCAACCACAGATTACCCACATTTCTCAACTCCCGACTCCCGCAGAAATGAAGATGAATATAAACTTGTAAATTTTTAGTTGTTTTTCTAATTTTCCTATGCTTAGTGCCGATACACCTTTATATAGTCATCCGCTACCACAAATTGAAGAGTGGCTCAAAAACCAAGGCTGTCAACAGGATGAAAGCCAGTTACATTGTTGGCGTGTACAACGCCCTGGTTGGCAAGCTGAACTCTGGCTTGATATTGAGCAAATTACAGTCAGGTATATCAAATCTGGCGAAAATGAGCAAGATATCCAACGCTCGTTTAAATATTCTCTCAGCCGCGAAGATATAGAACAAGCTGTGTTTTCTGGTCCGTGAGATTCTTCTTTAATGGTAGGTAATTGGTCATGGGTGCAAATACATACCCATGCTCAACTACCTAAAAATTAACCATCTTAGCAATTACTGCTCATACCCAGACTAACTACATCTGGGATTTGACCATGTTTAGCAGATTGTCCTGCCAGAATTTGCTGATAAACTGCTTCATAACCATCGGTCATATGTTGTAGGCTAAAGTGCTGATTAACATACTCTCGGCAAACATAGCGGTCTAACTGCTTTACCTGATCAATAGCCTCAATAAAATCTGCAACGTTATTGCAAAGGAAACCTGTTTTTCCGTGTTTAATGATCTCCACAGTCGAACCTAGTTTCATGGCAATCACCGGTGTACCTGCTGCCATTGACTCTACCATAACTAACCCAAAAGGTTCTCGCCAAGTGATGGGGAAAAGAGTTGCTACCGCACCCCCCATGAGAGCATTTTTCTGGATATGGTTCGCTTCACCCAGATACTCAATTTGTTGACCATCTATGTGTGGCTTAACTTCTTGCTCAAAGTATTCTCGGTCAACTGCATCTATTTTACCAGCAATTTTCAAATGCCAACCGGTTTTTTGAGCAATGGCGATCGCTAGGTGTGTACCCTTCTCTGGAGATATCCGACCTAGAAACGCCAAGTATGGCGGATTATCCGGTTGGGGATGAAACTTATAACTATTAACATCAATCCCATTGTAAACCGTTGCTACATAATTTAACCCTAATCTGAGTTCCCTCTGGGACTGGGAAATACTCACAAAAGGTTGATGTTTACCATATTGAAACATCTTTTCATTATCAGGGGTAAAAATCCCGTGCAAGGTGTGAACCGTGGGTGTTTTAATCAGATTGGCATAGGGTAATGCTGAACAGCACACATGGGAATGAATAATATCAAACTCCTGGGCTCGCTCATAGACAAAGCCTAGTTGTAACATTTGGTATATATTAGGTTCCTTGACCTCCGGGTCGAGACGTAAAGCACGGGGATGAACTGATACTAGTTTCGCCAAGGTAATAGAATCTCCCGAAGCAAATAGCGTCACTTCATGTCCCCGTCGAACTAATTCATCGGTTAGTAGTCCTACGACTAACTCTATACCCCCATATGCTGGAGGTGGTACTCTCTCGACTAATGGCGCAACTTGAGCAATTCGCATTACATAACTCCTGCAAAATCAGATGAAAATGACATATCTGTCTGCTGTTTCATAAGTGCCTATAAACGCTTTCATTAGTACTTTTTAATAGGCACATTAATTTAGATTGTATGTTTCATATCCTATATTTGCTTTCTACCTTAGTAGGGAAATATTGCTTTATTCAGAAGAGAAACTAAGTTATAGATGATTAAAATATCAGCAATCAAATTTTGATAATTTTATGGAAAATGTTGCTCAAAACAGAGATTTTTTCCGCAAAATTCAATTTATTTAGCTAACTTATTGATATTTTTTATTATGCTGTTATTTTTCTTCACCTCAGCCTATAGGAATAGAGAGTTTATCTATGCTCCTACCATAGGTAGGGGTACAATTCCAGTTTTCATCCCCCAAAAGTATGAAATCATGCCATTGACAATGTTAAGGTTTAATGGTATCAAAAACACATCATTTTTTATCAGTGTGGATATTTATCCCAAAAAAAACACTCAGACTGGAACCCCTAGTTATCAAGAGTATTTGTAGCGATTATAACAAATTACAGATATAAATTTTTTGTCGCTGCAGAAAAGAATTGCAGGCACAGATCAATGCTTTGAATATTCTCCTGATTACAGCACCTGTAGTTTTTCTCTTAGTTTCCGAATTTATTCGTGCTTTTCATCACAAAAAATAACCGGTATTATGTACAGAATTAACAAGATAAAGCACCCTTGACAAATTCAAGCCCTTTACAATATCATTGCTGTTATGATCAAAATATCTAATCTCAAGACTAAGCCTATTTAAATAGGAACTATAACAGAAAACCGAATAAAATTTATGCATTTGTATTTTGCCCTAAAAGTATATATTCATATGCAATTTTATTCAATTTTACTGTTCTAAATACGTATTCTGAATTTGATATTATTGGGGCTAAGTTTGGATAAGATGCTATTCCCTCCTCATTATGCAAATTTGCCAAAATCCCAATTGCTCTAATCCATTCAACCCTGAAGACAATAGATTTTGCATGAGTTGCGGACACAGTAACTTTGGCAAACTTCTGAGAAATCGCTATCGCGTATTGAGGCTTTTAGGAGAAGGTGGATTTAGCAGAACTTATGAAACTGAAGACGTAGATAGACTAAATGCTCCTTGCGTCATCAAACAATTTTTTCCTCAATTTCAAGGAACAATCCAACGTAATAAAGCAGCACAATTCTTCAAAGAAGAGGCATTTCGGTTGTATGAACTCGGAGAAAATCATACTCAAATACCGAGATTATTAGCTTATTTTGAACAAGGTTCTAGCTTGTACCTTGTGCAAGAATTTATACAAGGTAAGACTCTGTTACAAGAGGTTCAGCAAAAACCCTTTAGTGAACAGCAAATTTACCAACTCTTAACTGATTTATTACCAGTTCTCCAATTTATTCATGGTGCTAACGTTATTCATAGAGATATCAAACCAGACAACATTATCCGCCGCGAAAGTGACGGTAAACCCGTATTAATTGATTTTGGTGGTGCGAAGCAGGTAACACAAACAACCTTAGCTCGACAGGCGACGGTTATTTATACCATTGGTTATGCTCCTTCTGAACAAATGGCTGGATTTCCTTGTCATGGGAGTGATTTATATGCTTTGGGTGTAACTTGCGTGCGTCTGTTAACCCAATGTTTACCAATACAAAATACCTATGGACAGATCCATGATCCTCTTTATGATGCCATGAATGGTAATTGGCTATGGCAAGAAGAATTACATAAAAAAGGGATGTCCATCAGCGATGACTTAAGCCGCATTTTAAATAAATTGTTGAAACATCTAGCTAGTGAAAGATATCAATCAGCCTCGGAAGTGCTAAAAGATTTACAAGATAGTAAAAAATCTGTTGTTGAACCAAAAATTAGCGAAATTATTTTACCTCAATTAATTCGATTACCATCCCTACCAAAACAAATAAAACCCTCATTACCCCCTTTGCAAACCTTTAAATTTGAAGTAGTGACGGTAGATACAGCAGGTAGAGAAGTCAACCGCGATTTACCCACGGCTGAATTTTTTACCGAAAAATTAAACGAAATAGTCACACTGGAAATGGTTTTAATTTCCGGTGGTAGTTTTATGATGGGTTCCCCTGACTTTGAAGGAGATGCTGACGAACGCCCTCAACACAAAGTTACTCTCAAACCATTCTTTATGGGTAAATTTCCCATAACTCAAGGTCAATGGAAAGCTGTAACGGGTTTACCTGAAGTCAAACAAAGCTTAAACCCACATCCCTCGAAATTTAAAGGACCCAATCGGCCTGTAGAAAACGTATCTTGGTACGAGGCTGTAGAATTCTGCGCCAGACTCTCAGAAAAAACCGGACGTAAATATAGGTTACCTAGTGAATCTGAATGGGAATACGCTTGTCGCGCTGGAACTACCACGTCCTACCACTTTGGCGAAATGATTACCACTGATTTAGTTAATTGTAGTAGCGATAGTTATGGTGTGGATCTAAAAAGCAAATACCGCAAGGAAACAACCGATGTGGGCAGTTTTGGCATCGCCAACGCCTTCGGATTGTATGATATGCATGGGCAGGTGTGGGAGTGGTGTGGTGATACTTGGCATAATAACTATTGTGGCGCGCCTGCGGATGGTAGTGTCTGGGAGGCTGGTGGTGACTTTCATCGTCGCCTATTGCGTGGGGGTTCTTGGAGTTTTGCCGCCGAACTTTGTCGCAGCGCTAGTCGTAGCTGGAATGAGTCTGATGGTGGTTTGAGGATCTGCGGTTTTCGTGTGGTATTTTCTCCTTAACTGTGATTAATAAAGCCTTTTTCAGGCTCATGAAGTACACACCAATTCCCTATTCCCTGTTCCCTAAAACTAAAAAAAATTTGTACCTAACGAGCATGGTAAATGCTATATGACTGTACCTGATAATTTGTATGTCTGATAATCAATCTCTGAATATTATTCAAACGACAGATATTGTAGATTTTATTCCGCTTTTAAAAGAGTTGGAGTTTGGGGATCAATTTAGTTTAGCTATGTTGAGGTGGTGTGGTATTGGCCAGCATGATGCCACTATTAGTTTCTGGGAGGTATATATTGCTAAGTGGGCGGCTGAATCAATCGGTGTTATGGGTCTTTATCAATTAGCTGATACTCCCTCTCATGTTGTCTGGATGGGATGGTTTGGCTTGCGTCCACAGTTCCGCAGACAAGGACGGGGAACAATGATGATGGATAGGTTAACCGAGTATGCACGGAGTTTTGAATTTCAAGAACTGTGGGTTTTTACTAATTATGATAATTTTGCAGCTATCTCGTTTTACGAAAATTATGGTTTCTTGCGCTTAGGTGAGGCTGTTGATATTTGTCCGGGTAAAACCCATGAGTTATCAGACATAATTTTGAGATATACCTGGTAAAGTTCTCTGCAAACCACTTATTTGGGTATGAACTTGACTGCAGAAAGTGCTAGTGCTAGGTTGATGGTAAATATGTTAAATATGTTAAATATTATGTTAACTAAACGCAAAAGTCGCAGCATTGCAGCAATTTTGGCTTTATCCGGTACCCTGACTATTTCAGGGTTACATAAGTTTTATTTGGGACAACCTTTTTGGGGTGTGTTGTATGTTTTGCTTTCCTGGACACCTATCCCTAAGGTAGCAAGTGCTATTGAGGCCGTGTGGTATTTGGCACAGGATGAAGGGGCTTTTGATCGTCATTTTAATTTGGGTAGGTCAGTAGTGAATAATCCCATTTCTACAGGTAATCAGGTACAAGATATGGCTAAGGCTATGCGCGAGTTGGATACTCTGCGCCAAGATGGATTGATTTCTGAGTACGAATTTGAGCAAAAGCGCCGCCAGCTGCTAGAACAAATTTCTTAAGTTAGCAACAAAATGAACTGGCTACCTTTAAACCCTAAGTTACAAAAACTCCGCGCTAAACTCCTCAATGACCCTTATTATCGATTACAGTCCGGGGAGGAAATTGGTCTGGCGGTAAAATTGGGAATTCGCATTGATGCTAATCAAGCAACTGTAGACGATTGGTTACGCTTACCTGGTCTGTCCATTCACCAAGCGCGATCGCTTGTGGAACTTTCGCGCTCTGGTGTTAAATTTTATTGTATTGAAGATGTGGCGGCGGCTTTAGCTATGCCAATACAGCGATTAGAACCATTAGCGCCGCTACTGAGTTTTATTTACTATGATCACGAATCTCTAGATTATCCTTACCAGTTAGTTAACCTGAATACTGCCACCGTTGAGCAATTATTGCAAATTCCCTTTATGGATGTGTCTCTGGCGGAGGCGATAGTCCAAAATCGTCTATCAGCTGGGAGTTACCCGAACTTGGCGGATTTCCAGCGACGCTTGGATCTACCCGGTGAGGCCATCGCCAAGCTGATGTATTTTCTCAGGTTTTGAGACGATACAAAACCCCACTCAACTCCTCTGTTGAGATGAGGCCACAAGCACTCAAATTAAGCCTATGCGATCAAGAGGCCAAAAGCGAAATGCTGCGCGTCCGATGATATTTTGTCTGGGTAAAAAACCCCAGTAGCGAGAGTCGTTACTATCGTTACGGTTATCTCCCATGACAAAATATTGATTGTCTGGAATTTGTACGGGGGGAAATGGCTGATTTGCGGGTTCGGCAATGTAGTCTTCTTTTAAGGGTTGATCGTCGAGGTAAACTTGACCGTTACTGACTTTGAGGATTTTACCAGGGATACCAATGATACGCTTAATAAAGGCTTGGTCTTGGGGATATCCCCGGCGTTGTAATTCGGCTGGGGGCTGAAAAACGATAATATCTCCCCTGGTGGGAGGGTGAAAACGGTATGAGAGTTTTTCTACCACTAAGCGATCGCCTGTATGTAAGGTAGGTACCATAGAGTCTGATGGTATATAGCGGGGTTCAGCGATAAATATTCTAATGATCACTGCTAAACATAGGGCGATGGCTATGAGAGTTAAATTTTCTTGCCAACTACTCCATCCTTTTGATGAGGTAGTAGCTGGTTTGGTATCACTTTCGCGAACATTCATAAAGATTTCAGCTAGTTTAAATGGTGGGACAAATACCTTAATTATTTTGACCTCACACTTTTTTGGGCATGAAGGTGTCTGTTGACTGGATTAAGGTGGAAACATGACGAAAATCTGAGTAATGGTTAGCATTTTTGAATTGGTAAGAATCAGATGACTACTATGAAGTCTAGGTTATGGCGTTTTTCCGGCACTGCACTGACAACATTTTCCTTGGTTTTCTTGACTGGGGCTTCAGCTGTTGAGAGCAAAAATCAGGATTTAGAACTGAGAATTGGCATTGTGCAACGATTTGGCGAGAATCCTCAAGTTAAGTTGCAACTGGAACCAACAACAGGCGATCGCTTACAGCTAAGATTTACAGCAGGTAATCAGGAAAAAACCCTAGTCACCCAAAACCCAGTCAAGCTAGAAACAGTCATGGAGTCCTTACCGAAGCTTGAGGTGGAGGAGGTAGTAGTTTTAGGCACGTACCGCACCTTTGAAACCGCAGAAGACAGTGCCAAAAGTTGGCGATCCCGGGGAATAGAGGTGGAAATAGCCCAACCGGAAAGGTGGCAAGTTTGGGCGAAACGGGATGTTTATAATACTCCCTTACTGCGACGCTTACTATTCCAGAGTGTGCAGACTGCTGGAAAGGAGATGGCATATATCGACACTAAAATTTTGCCAGAAGTACCCAGAGTTACTTGGGAAGTCAACGGCAAGCGTTACAGCCCAAATCATTTAGAAATTAGCACAAATAAACAATTAATTCGAGTCAGAAGAGGGGAGAAACTGGAAAACAATCGTTTATATCCAGGAAGACTGACTTTACAGCCCAACGCCTATGGTACATATACTTTAGTGAATGAAGTAGCTTTAGAAAGCTATTTGCGTGGGGTTGTACCTCACGAAATTGGTATAAATGCGCCCACCGCAGCGGTAGAAGCCCAAGCAATTCTCGCCCGCACTTATGCTTTAAGGAATTTGCAGAGGTTTGTCACTGATAACTATCAATTGTGTGCGGATACTCACTGCCAAGTTTATTATGGTTTGAGTGGAACCGCACCCAGTACTGATCAAGCGATCGCCGCCACCAGGGGGATGGTTTTAACTTACAATAATCAGCTAGTGGATGCCCTGTATTCTTCCACTACCGGGGGCGTTACTGGCTACTTTAGTGATGTCTGGAATGGTGAAGATCGTCCTTATTTGCGCCCGGTAGTAGATGCTGCGACCAACTTGTGGGATTTATCTTTAAAGAGTTTAGCTGATGAAACCAACTTTCGTGAGTTTATTAATCGCCGGCAAGGATTTAACGAAAGTACCTGGAATACCTTTCGTTGGCACAAAGAGACTCCCATTGATGATATTAACCGACTCTTACAAAGATTCCTGGAAATCAAAAATAGTCCCTATGCTAAATTTAACACCGTTGAGGCTATGTCTATAGTCAAGCGTAGTCGCAGTGGGAGGATTCTTGAACTGAGGGTGAAGACAGATATCGGCTCTTTTACCCTGGAAAAAGACGAGATTCGTAGCGCTTTTGCCGCTCCCAGAAGTACCCTGTTTTATATAGAACCCATCAACAAAGGTACAGCTTTATGGGGATATGCTTTTATTGGTGGTGGACTGGGTCATGGGGTGGGTTTAAGTCAAACCGGGGCGCAAAATTTAGCTAAATTAGGTTGGTCAAATTCGCAAATTTTACAATTTTATTACCCCGGTACTCAAATTCAAACTCTTAATACCAACATCAAATTTTAGCTTTACTCCTGCATACTCCTGCAACAGCAGGAGTATCAGAGGCGGTTAACCCTTAGTACAAATCTTCTTCTTTGTGGGTTTCGATGGTACAGTCAGAACTTGGTTTAGCAACGCAGGTGAGCACATATCCGGCTTCAATCTGCTCATCGTCTAGGAATGATTGATCAGATTGGTCAACAGTACCACTGATAATTTTGCCAGCACAGGTGGAGCAAGCACCAGCGCGGCAAGAAAAGGGTAAGTCAAGACCAGCTTCTTCGGCGGCGTCAAGAATAATGGTATCTTCGTCGCAGTCAATTGTTTGCTTTAAGCCTTCAGCTTCATTAATTAATGTGACTTTGAAAGTAGCCATTTAGTTATCCTCTCTTGTTGATAGCGCGTACTAAGCAGATTGTAATTCTTCTTCTTTGTGAGTTTCAATTGTGCAGTCAGAAGTTGGGTAAGCAACACAGGTCAAGACATATCCCTGGTCAATCACGTCGTCGTCTAAGAATGATTGGTCAGATTGGTCAACAGTACCGCTGACAATTTTACCGGTACAGGTTGAGCAAGCACCAGCACGGCAGGAGTAGGGCAAGTCAAGACCGGCTTCTTCAGCCGCATCGAGAATATAGGTATCGTCGTCACAGTCAATTGTTGTATTTAAGCCTTCGTCTTCATTAATTAATGTGACTTTGAAAGTAGCCATTTAGTTATCCTCTCTTAATGTGAACGGCAGTATAAGTTATCCTGAAATAAACCATAAGGCTATCTTTATGGGATGAGCCGCCGATTCTCCACTGCTTCAATTCTGATACTACGGGAAAAATTGCCGGTTTGAACTCAAAATCAACCCCGATTAGTAATGAAGTTTAGTTATTAAATAAATATAAGTTTATTTTATGTGTTTCCTCCTCCGGGGTGGAAATATCGTACCTTCAGCCCAGGAGCAAAAACACAACTGTAAGGATCATGTATAATTCATAAGGCAGCTTTGGAAACAGCAAAAGTGCGTGTAGGCTTAGTTGGTACGGGATATGCAGCAAAATTACGGGCTGAAGCATTGATTGGTGATCAGCGAAGCAATCTAGTAGCGATCGCAGGTCATCAGCCAGAAAATACAGCCGCATTTGCCCAAAAATATCAGGCAGAAGTTTTAACTGACTGGGGAAAATTAGTAGAACGTGAAGATATTGATTTGGTGGTGATTGCGACAATTAACCGCGATCATGGTGCGATCGCTCGTGCGGCACTTTTACAAGGTAAACACGTAATTGTCGAATATCCTTTGTCTGTAGATGTGATGGAAGCTGAGGAGTTGATTGGTCTAGCCAAGTCCCAAAATAGACTCTTACACGTTGAACACATAGAACTTTTAGGTGGCTTACATCAAGCTGTACGGGAGAACTTAGGTGAAGTTGGCGATATTTTTTATGTCCGCTACAGCACCATTAACCCTCAGCATCCTGCACCCCGCAGATGGACTTATAACCATGAGTTGTTTGGTTTTCCTTTAATTGGCGCTTTATCTCGATTACATCGTCTCACCAATTTATTTGGTAAGGTCTTGGCAGTCAACTGTCATCAGCGATATTGGCAAACAGAAGCGGACTACTATCAAACTTGTTTCTGTATCAGTCAACTGTGCTTTGAAAATGGACTGTTAGCACAAGTTGTTTATGGTAAAGGTGAAACCCTTTGGGAAGCAGAACGGAAACTAGAAGTTCACGGCGAAAAGGGTGGTTTAATTTTTGATGGCGATGGGGGAGTGTTGATTAAGTCTGGGGGACAAACACCTATAGAAGTTGGCACTCGTCGGGGTTTATTTGCTAAAGATACAAATATGGTGTTAGATCATCTTTTTTATGGCACTCCTTTGTACGTCACCCCAGAAGAAAGTTTATATGTCCTTCAGGTGGCTGATGCTATCCAAAGAGCTGCACAAACGGGTTTAACTATCTTTATGAAAGATTCAGCCGACGAAAATTTATGAAAACTCAACCAATTGTCATTTTATCTACACGGGAAATTGAAAAAATGCGTCAAGCTGGACGCTTGGCGGCCCAACTATTACACCACCTGGAACCAATGGTTAAGCCGGGGGTAAGTACTCTGCAATTGAATGATGAAGCTGAACGCTGGACACAAGCCCACGGAGCCAAAAGCGCACCTCTGGGTTACAAAGGCTATCCTAAGTCAATTTGTACTAGTGTGAATGAGGTGGTCTGTCATGGTATTCCTAACGCCAAGCAAGTTCTCAAAAACGGGGACATTATCAATATTGATGTCACACTAATTGTTGATGGTTACCATGGTGATACATCTAAAACTTTCTTTGTGGGTACTCCTTCCCCCAAGGCCCAGCATCTGGTAGAGGTGACGGAAGAATGTCGCCGTCTGGGGATTGCTGAAGTTAAGCCAGGGGCAAAAATTGGGGATATTGGGGCTGCTATTCAAGAGTATGCTGAGTCACAAGGGTTTTCTGTGGTGCGGGACTTTGTGGGACACGGAATTAGTAATATTTTCCACACAGCGCCAGATATTCCCCACTATGGTACTAGGGGGAAGGGTAAACGTCTGCGACCAGGAATGGTGTTTACTATTGAGCCGATGATTAATGTCGGTACTTGGGAAGTTGAGGTGCTCAGTGATGGTTGGACTGCTGTAACTCGCGATCGCCAACTTTCCGCCCAATGTGAACATACTCTGGTGGTCACAGAAACGGGGGTAGAAATTCTGACTCGGGCTGATTGAGATACTCCCACGGCTTTAAGCTGTGGGATTCACTGAGATTAAATGTTTAAATCTTGCAAAGCTAAACGAATTTGCTCTATACGTCTGCGGTTGACACCTAAATCTGATTCTCCCACACGAGATGCAGAACGGGTATGAATCACTGGTTCATCACTGGGTAAATAAAATTCTACATCATCCACAAATTTAAAGATCCGGCTTTTGGAGAGAGCATGAATGTAATTATCTGTCTGTTCTATCACTTCTGTCCTGGGAACAACACTGAGGACTTTAACTAGAGTTTTTCTGGCTGTGTCTCGGTCTACATGATAGGTGATGGGGTCAATGGCGTGTTTAGCATCGGCATTTTGGCTGACAACACAGTTATTGCTAGGGGGACAAGGACTAAGTTGACCATTTTTAACTCCTAAGCTATGGTCATCAGCCCAACCATTGCCTGTAAAGAGTATACCAGTCATGACGGTGCAGAGAATCACCATAGTGATCCGCCGCAGGAGTTTGTGGGTGAGATTGGCTAGCAGATGGGACATGATAAATTTATGAGATGATCTGTGAGGTGCTTCTATGGCAGAAACAAATTCTCAAGAGAATAATATTAATACTACCTTGACTCTTTTAGAAAGATATGCGGCGGGAAAACGGGATTTTGCTGGGGTTAACTTAGGTAAGGCTGATTTGCCGGGTGTTGATCTCAAAGGATGTGACTTGAGTTATGCTGACCTGAGTGAAGCTAATCTGAATGGTGCTAATCTCAGAGGTTGTGACCTGAGTTTTGCTAACCTAGCTCAAGCTGATTTGCAAAATGCTGACCTGCGCGGAGCTTTGTTGTTTGCGGCGGATTTGCGTCAAGCTAATCTCACGGGTACGAAATTAGCAAAAGCTGATTGCGATCGCAATACTCATTTTCCTGATAACTTTGACCTAATCTCAGTGGGATTGCGAATACAAGAGTAATACCAGTTATACTAATTATACTAAATCAAGGATGAGAGAATTATGGGACTAGCTCGGATTGGGATTATTGGCGGTAGTGGTCTATACAAAATGGCAGACTTAAAGGATGTAGAAGAATTAGAGATTAAAACGCCTTTTGGTCGCCCCTCCGATGCTATAATTTTGGGAACCCTGGGTACGGAAAAAGTAGCATTTTTAGCTCGCCATGGTCGTAATCATACTTTAACGCCCTCTGAGTTGCCTTTTCGCGCCAATATCTATGGGATGAAGCAGCTGGGGGTAGAGTATTTAATTTCAGCCAGTGCGGTGGGGTCTTTGAAAGCAGAAGCCAAACCCCTGGATATGGTGATCCCAGATCAGTTTATTGACAGAACTAAAAATCGGGTTTCTACATTCTTCGGGGAGGGAATTGTGGCTCACATTGCCTTTGGTGACCCGATTTGTCGCAATTTAGCTGGGGTGTTAGCCTCTGCGATCGCATCTTTAAATTTACCAGATGTGACATTGCATCGCGGTGGTACCTATGTCTGCATGGAAGGGCCGGCATTTTCCACCAAGGCGGAATCCCATCTTTACCGCAGTTGGGGCGCAACAGTGATTGGGATGACCAACTTACCGGAGGCGAAGTTAGCCAGGGAGGCGGAAATTGCCTATGCAACTTTAGCCCTGGTGACAGATTACGATTGCTGGCATCCGGATCATGATAGTGTGACAGTGGAAATGGTAATTGGTAATTTACAGCGTAATGCGGTGAATGCG
>CAIWDD010000096.1 GCA_903911355.1 uncultured Nodularia sp.
ATGTTTTAAAAGGTATGATTAGTGTATCAACTATTGTTTCACCCCACCCTAACCCTCCCCTTGTAAGGGGAGGGAACTGGATTTTATTGTTTTTTGTGCGTTCCCCATTCCCCATTCCCTATTCCCTATCCCCCATTCCCTGCTCCCTCCTCCCTATTCCCTATTCGCTGTTCCCTGTTCCCTGTTCCCTGTTCCCTAATATAAAAATTACCTGTTTAACACTTTCCAAACATCCTCTTAGAGTGAATATAAATTAAACACATACAGGAAATTTGCCCTCAACGCGAAATCATAGGAGTGAATTTATGAGAATTGCTAAAGATGTTACAGAACTAATTGGCGGAACTCCTTTAGTTCAGCTCAATAGAATTCCCCAATCTGAGGGAGTGGCAGCTAGGATTGTTGTTAAACTCGAAGGTATGAACCCAGCAGCCTCGGTGAAAGACCGGATTGGAATTAGTATGGTCATGGCTGCGGAAAAGGAGGGTTTAATTGAGCCGGGGAAAAGTATTTTAGTCGAGCCAACTTCTGGGAATACAGGTATTGCTTTAGCCATGGTAGCAGCAGCCCGGGGCTACAGTTTAATTTTGACCATGCCAGACACCATGAGCCAAGAACGACGCTCTATGCTCAAGGCCTACGGTGCTAAGTTAGAGTTAACACCAGGGGCACAAGGGATGCGAGGAGCAATTAATCAAGCTGAAAGCATTGTGGCTAATACTCCTAACGCTGTGATGCTGCAACAGTTCCGCAACCCGGCTAACCCCAAAATTCACAGAGAAACTACTGCGGCGGAAATTTGGGCGGATACGGATGGGGAAGTAGATATCATCATTGCTGGGGTGGGGACTGGGGGAACAATCACCGGGATTGCAGAAGTGCTTAAACAATATAAGCCAACTGTGCAAGCGATCGCAGTGGAACCTAGTAATAGTCCGGTGCTTTCTGGCGGTACAGCTGGCCCCCATAAAATTCAAGGTATTGGCGCTGGGTTTATCCCAGATGTGTTGCGTCTGGAATTGATTGATGAGGTAATTAGAGTTAGTGATGAACAGGCCATGGCTTATGGGCGACGTTTAGCCAAAGAAGAGGGACTATTGTCTGGTATATCCTCCGGTGCGGCTTTATGTGCGGCCATTCGAGTCGGTCAACGTCCAGAAAATACCGGTAAATTAATTGTGATGATTCAGCCATCCTTTGGGGAACGTTACCTGAGTACCCCCATGTTTCAAGAGTTGTCTATAGACCCGGGGAAAACCTGATTAAATTTGCTTTGACCGTATCCCCGATATACATCGGACTTCTTAACCAAGTTAAGAAGTCCAATATCTGCTAATTAGGTTTTCTTAACCCAGATGAGCAGTGTGAAATTTAATGCTTACAACCACCTTGATGATGATGGTCATGGTTATGACCGTGGGCGCAACCTTGTAAGTTCTGGGTAGTCAGGGTTTCAACTACTACTTTTAAGGAATCATCCACCGGTTTTAAGCCAATCCAACCATCTATTGTTTCTAGGTCAAAACCTACCTCACGGCGATCGCCTACTTCGAGTAAGGGACGACGAATTAATAAAGGATCTTGCAGCATTAACACTAAGGCTGTTTGTGCATCGATTTTTTCTGGAACTACCTCACCAGATTTAATCTTGGGAGCGGAAGCATTAAACCATTGGGACACCGGGCGATCGCCAAAAAAAGATCGCAAGCGTTCAACTGTCCAAGGTTCTGTGAGGATGTCGTATGCTAGCACCTCATGACCAGCAGCAGTCAACACAACCTTTTGCTTAATACCACCCTTACAACCGGGTTTGCTGTAGAAAATTACTCTAGCCATTGTCATTACTCCCTGATGATTCTGATTAAAACTTCCTAGCTTTATGGGTAACTAAATCAAACTCAAACCTTGCTTGAGGGTCTGTTTCTCCATAAACATTAAAAGTTACAGTTGCTTGGTCACCCACTGCTTCTACACTATGAATTGCATCGGGGGTCAAGCTAACAATATCTCCAGGAGACAAGGTTATCTCTCCAGTAGGTGCAATTTTCTCGGCAAAATCAGGGGTAGGAGTACGTCGCCAAAAGGTATTTTTTTCTTGACCTTTTAACACTGCTATTACTCCCCAAGTCCCATGATTATGAATAGTTGAACGGGTTCCCGGTGCGAATGTCACCGTTTGTACAGTCAATGGGAACCCCAATTCATCATAGAGAAGTAACACTGAGTGACCCGTTTTAGGGTGAGGTTGTAAATACTGACTTTGTACCCAGTAGGAATTGACAATCAATCTCCTGACAAGCATTCGGATTTCTGGGAGACGAATAGATTCATCTTCTACCCCATGGAGAACATCTTCTACTTCAGTCAAAAACCGATATAGGCGATAATTCTCCCGCAATAGATCCCATGGTCTGGCTGATTTACAACAATGATATTGGCCGTCTGCAGTGACTAGCCAATCTTTACCTTCCACCATCATTCATTAAATCTTGGGTTGAGAAGGAGAAGGGAAAACTATTGTAGGCGGAATCAAATTCAGAGGACTGGGAAGAGGACGCAAAGGATCTATGGAAACCACAGGAATGAAAGGTGCTGGGGAAGTTGCAGATGTCTGTAGAGGTTGGTAGAAGGGATAATTATTCATGTCTGTTGATGGGTGAAGGTTTACTAATTAATCGTCCTCTTCATCTGGACGATTTAAGATGTTTAGCAGGATTTCCGCGCCGAAATTATTACTTTTGTCAATCTGTTTGACGCGAGTACTGATTTCTTTAGCCCGCTCGATTTCCCCTAATTTTGCTAACACTAAACCAGATGCAGCATAAGCGTTTAGGTACAATCTGATTTGGGGTTCCTCCTGCCGTTTTACTAATATGGGCAGGAGTTGTTGCCAATGGTCTGGTAAGTTCTCTGTTGCTTTAATCTTATCTAAAACTTTAACTGCAATTTGTAGCGCTAGGGGATAATTATTTTTATAATAAAAGAATCTATATGCTGATACTAAAATATCTGTATTTTCCCCGGACTTAGCTAAGGCTTGATGAATATATTTTTCGGATTGTGAGGTATTTTCCCAGGTTTGTGCCGCCAAGAGTAATAATTTCTTGACATCTTCGGGTACTTGAAACCACGAGTATTGATTACCATCAAGCATAATCATCTCCTTTGATGGGGAATAGGGAGTCAGAATTTTACCGCTCCCTATAGGTACTATTTCTTTGTGAGTCTGGGCTGAGGTTTGCTCCTTCTTTCTTGAAGGGAAGATGCTCCCCTCGGCTTTCATGCTGGGTACACAGATAAACAGCAATGCTAGGCTGGGTTATATGTGAGGATGTACACTAATGTGAACAGAACAATCCAAATAATATCTACGAAGTGCCAGTAAATTTCTGCCATTTCGATGCCAGTATGTTTAGTAGCAGAGTAATGACCAGGACGACGCGATCGCCACACAACACCTAATATCAATAATATGCCTATCAACACGTGCAAACCGTGGAAGCCTGTCATGATATAAAAGCAGTTGGCGAAAACGTTGGTAGTCAGTCCATAGCCTAAACTCATGTACTCATAAACCTGACCAGCTAAGAAAATCGCCCCCATCAGTGCGGTGACAAGATACCAAAACCGCATTCCCCAAACATTATTCTTTTTAATCGCGACATCACCTAAATGAATGACGAAACTACTAGATATCAGAATAATGGTGTTAATGGCGGGTAAAAATAGTTCTACCTCTGTTCCCTCTGGAGGCCAAACTTCTGTAATACCTCTAAAGAATAAATAAGTAGCAAAAAAACCGCCAAACATCAGGGATTCAGAAATCAGAAAGGTTAAGAGTCCCCAGACTCGTAAATCTGGATGATGCTCCTCATGGTGTTCAGTTGTCGCTATGGTCATGTTGTTTACCCTCTAAATCTCTAAACTTTTAAGTGGCGGGACAATAATCATGTTTTTGTGAAGGGCGGGCTAGAAGCCCACCCTACTTAGTGTGGTCACGCCGCTACTAAGTTAAAGCCAATACTTAGGCGCTAACTTCTGGTGTACCCATAGGTTGGGATTCACTATGGCCATAGTCGTAAGGGCCATGAGTCACAACGGGTAATTCTTCCCAGTTTTCAATTATGGGCGGTGAACTGGTTGTCCACTCTAAACTTAAAGCTTGCCAAGGATTATCACCTGCTAATTCCCCTTGACTCCAACTGTGAATAATGTTAATAGTGAAGGGTATAACTGAGATGCCTAAGACAAATGCACCAAAGGTGCAAAGTTGATTCAGGTTAATAAATTGGGGGTCGTACATGGCTACCCGGCGGGGCATACCTTGCAAGCCCAATTCATGCATGGGTAAGAAAGTTAAGTTAGTGCCGATGAAGGTGAGGGCAAAGTGAATGCGTCCCCAGGTTTCATTCAGCTTACGTCCGGTCATTTTGGGGAACCAGTGATAAATACCGGCATAGATGCCAAATACGGAACCACCAAAGAGGACGTAGTGGAAATGTCCCACTACATAATAGGTATCGTGGACGTGAATATCAAAGGGGGCGGTTCCCATTGTCACACCACTTAAGCCACCCATGACAAACATGGATAATAGGCCAATGGCGAAGAGCATGGCACTGGTAAAGCGAATTTTACCACCCCACAGGGTGGCAACCCAGGCGAAAATCTTCACGCCAGTGGGTACGGCGACGATGAGGGTGGAGATGGTGAAGAATATCCGCATCCAACCGGGTGTACCACTGGTAAACATATGGTGTACCCAGACGAACAAACCCACGACGCAAATGGCTACGCTAGAGTAGGCGATCGCTTTATAACCAAAAATCGGCTTCCGGGCATGAACTGGTACTACTTCGGACATGATACCGAAGATGGGCAGAATCATTAAGTATACTGCCGGGTGGGAATAGAACCAGAATAAATGTTGGTAAATAACAACGTTACCCCCTGCATCGGGTTTAAAGAAGGATGTGCCAAAGTTGAGGTCAAATAATAACAGCACTAAACCCGCAGCTAATACAGGGGTGGAAAGTAAGGCTAAGACAGAAGTTGCTAGGATAGCCCAGCAAAACAAGGGTAGTTGATCCCATTTCATGGAGGGAACTTTCATCATGAGGATGGTAATGACAAAGTTCACCGAACCCAAAATTGAGGAGGTTCCTACTAAAACAATGGCCAGAATCCACAGAGTCTGGGCCATGGGTGCTGTTACTAGGCTCAATGGTGGGTAAGCTGTCCAACCAGATTGGGAACCACCGAAGATAAAACTAGCTACAACTAGTAATCCCGCTACTGGGTTCAACCAAAAGGCGATCGCGTTCAGCTTGGGGAAGGCCATATCTCTAGCACCCAGCATTAGGGGAATGAGATAATTTCCAAATCCCCCAATGGCGCTCGGAACAATCCACAGGAAGATCATGATTGTCCCGTGGTTGGTCATGAAGGCGTTATACAAATTGGGATCGAGAAAGTCTGATTGTGGGGTTGCTAGTTCTACACGCAGCGCCACCGCCATCAGTCCACCAATTAGATAGAATACAAATGCTGTCACTAGGTATTGGATACCAATTACTTTGTGGTCAACATTAAATGTAAAGTAGTCTTGCCATTTCCACGCCTGGGGATGGTTATTTGCTTTATTTCCTGCGGTTGGCGTGTTCCGGGGAAGTTCTGCCTGTGTCATAAGTTATTTTGCGACAATTTATTTTTGTCTTGAGAATGACTATTTCTGATAGCGTGGCGTTAGCCATAGTTGCGCCGTGGTGGTTGCACTCATCCCTAAGTTATGAACATGGGGAGCTAGAAATTCTGATGTTGATAACTCCGCTGGATTGACCGCAATGGTTTGGTTGAGGTTTTCCTTTTGCGCTATCTGGCTTTGTGCTAACCAGCTATCAAATTCTTCTGGTGTATGGACTATGACTTGTGTCCGCATGGAACCGTGATAACCACCACACAATTCTGCACAAACTACCGGATAGGTTCCTGGTTTGGTGGCGACGAATCGCAGTTGGGTGGCGATACCTGGAAGCGCGTCTTGTTTTAACCGGAATTGTGGTACCCAAAATGAGTGAATGACATCTATTGCGGATAGGTTCAGTTGTACATCAGCACCCACGGGAACGTGTAACTCTCCGGCGCTAATTCCACTGTTGGGATAGTTAAATATCCAGGCGTACTGCATCCCCTGGACATCAACCACTAAATCTGCTTGTTTACCCTGGGAGTGGGGTGACGCACCAATCCCAATGTTTCCGCTGGTTGTCTCATCAAGGGTGGCTGCTATGGCTACGCCATGGGTATGACTCCCCGGCTCAAATCCACCCATTTGATTGTAAACATCTACACTGTAAATGCCTAAACCAATGACGATGACTGCAGGGATGGCTGTCCAAAAAATTTCTAAGGGAACGTTTCCTTCTATGGGTAGACCATCGGTATCATCACCCGGACGGCGACGATACTTGACTAAAAAAATCAGAATGGTTCCTTCTACAATGAGAAACAGTGCGATCGCAATGGTAAACATGACGTTGAAAAATCCGTCTACCAAAGGCGCTTGTTCAGATGCTTGTACTGGCAATAAATTGTGATTATGTCCGAGCCAAATACTGATGGCTGTGACTAATACTCCAGCAACTAGAGTCCATAGTGAAACAGGAACTTTTTGCATATATGCTACCTGCTCTTGCAGCTGTAATTAAAGGTGTGATTTTCTGGAAACTTAGATGTAGGAGATTGTGATTCTAGACAATAATTTCTTTGCCCCCAGTTGATCGCATCCTGCGCTTTTGATGTATCACCCTAGCCAAAGAAGATAATGTATTTTTTTATCTTGATCATCTTCTTGGCTACTGATTTTTACATTTCCACAGGTCAGCGTTTTTTGTTTTCACTTATTAACTTTCTATCTTACTCTCATCAAAAGTGGGGGAATTTTCCAGATAATTTCATATCCTTCCCCCACAAAGTTAATACTATCTTGAAAGTCCTCTGATACCAGATGTCTCTACTTACATAAAAACTTAGGTACTCTCAGATCATGCCCTTAGTCTTAATATTGTGTAGACTAATTGAATAGCAAGTATGAAGTTTATCAATTACAATTTAAGATTTACAATTCTGTTTACTGTGAACTTTTTTCTGGTGACAGTAAGTCTTGATTATTCCCCTCTATTTACCTTGCTTCGTGCTTGATTTCCAGAGTACCCTTGATGACCGACATTACTTGGCTGCAAATCCTGAAACTTTACTTGTCTAATACAGCATGGGTGTAGCAATTCTTGGGACATATGCGCGCACAAGCTTCACAACCAACACAGTTTTCCGGGTGGGCTACAACCATGACTTTGCGCTCAATTTCATCATCATCTTCATCTTCTACAAATTCGCCATCTTCGTTGAGAGCTTTCAAGCTCAATACATTGTGACCACATATCTTAAAGCATCTGCCACAACCTATACATTTTCCTTGGTCAATTTCCTGGGCAAATTTAGGTGTCCAGGTATTACCTCCAAATGTCAATCCTGTTACTGTTGCCATGAATAAACCTTTAGGAATCTCTCTCTACTTTAATCACCATCCTAACCTAATCTTAGGGTATTTTTTTAGTTTAAATGACTATTTATTCTTGAATTAAATTTTGATGACTTTTTACATATTCTTTTAGATATTTATTTAATTTACCTGTTAAATGCAATTTATTCTCAATAAATGCCTGTGGCTATAATACTCAGTTATTGATTTTATATAAAATGGATTTTATAGGGTGTAGATGCTGCTATTTAAGGAAATATATAATATGACAGTCTCAAATATTGTCTTGTCACATATAAATAATTACCGTTGATATATGCTGCCAATTCAATTATTTATAAAAATAATGAGATTTTTTTCTTTTATAGGGAGAAAACATAGATCCTTGATAGTATTTAGAGTTACAAGGTATGTGTTAATGGGGGACATGAAGAAAAAATTACTTTGTTATATATCAAATAAAAATGGCGAAATGATTATGGTTATAGCTAGTGTTGACGGATAGAAAATATTTACCGGTTTATTAACTCATGGGAAAACTGTATATTTAGAAACAGCACATTTGTATACTTTAAATATTAAAATTATTAATAAAGTAACTCCCATTTGGCAATCAAATCTATGTTTATCCAAAAACTTTGGGTCAAGTGATAATTCAACGGATAGCAAGTTCCAGATAGTTTTACGTGAACTATTAAGAAATATACACAGGCTCATTATGAACAAACACCTCTGATTATTTATGAAATTTATAGTTAATAAAGAAGTAGTAAAAGGGTATTTTTAACAGTCTGAAATACCTGTGTAATAAAAATATGGATGTGGGGAATTATTACAGGCAATAGAGATATTATGGGCTGGAAATATAGTTTCCTGTCCAGTGAAAAATACTGAATAAATATCCAGCAGAGACTTAAGCAAGACATCTCGACGATTAGAGTGGGAAGAGAGCACTATAGCCGTATGCCTTATACAATTCCTAACAACAATTGCCTGGGATGTGACAACTGCCGCCCCCAATGTCCTACGGGTGCAATTAAAATAGAGAAGGATGAATATTGGATTGATCCTACTCTTTGTAATAACTGTGAAGGTTATTATCCTGAGCCGCAATGTGTCATGGCTTGTCCAACTAATTCACCCATACCTTGGCAAGCAAAAAAAGGCAGATGTAAGGTGGAACCAAGAGATGCACCTAGCCCGGATTTATTTGCCAACGGTCAAAATAATCCATTTGCTTCGGCTATTGTGATTTGGGAGGCTTGTAATGTCTTGGCACAAAGGACATCCTTAAATTGGCAAATGGATGAAGACGGTTATGTGTATTATGGACGAAAAGTGAAACAAAGACGGGGTGCGATCGCATTTCATCTCCAAGATCCATTTACCGGAACCGATATAACTGAATT
Organism: uncultured Nodularia sp.; assembly: GCA_903911355.1. GTDB lineage: Bacteria > Cyanobacteriota > Cyanobacteriia > Cyanobacteriales > Nostocaceae > Anabaenopsis > Anabaenopsis arnoldii. The sequence continues at coordinate 8,950 of CAIWDD010000096.1, forward strand.
AGGAGCAATTGCAGCACTTGATATTAGATCGGCTTGCATTCACCTGATCTTTGCTGCCTATGCTACATCCTTAGAGCAACCTTGGCAAGAAGAATTTGCGATCGATGAACGCCAAATTGAGAAATATTTAGGCTTAGAGAAGCGTAAAGACTTGAACAAAAATGCCAAGCTAGCTTTAATCAAGAATATTGTACAGCAAGCCTGTTCATTGATGATTTCTATTGATTGGCCTCAACAAGGAAGCATCCCCGGCTTTTCAGTCAAACAGAGCCGTTTATGGCATTTAATCAATGTTCAACATCATTTTCAAGAAGATAAATTGGGGTGTAAATATTTAATTGGACTAACTTTTAAAGTAAAAGCCGGGATATGGGCGCAGTATTTCTTAAACAAACAAGCCTGTAAGGAGCGAACTGCATTTTATCAATATGGCAGTTTGCCTAAAACATTATTAACTACCGTCATGAGTATTTGGCAGCAGCACGAAGGCGCAGTAAGACTAATGCTGTGGTTGCTGTTTAAAACCAAAATGGGTAGAGAACAAAGGATCACCATTCCCACATTATTACGTATTGCTTACGGTGAAGAAAAAGTTACCATGGCCTCTAGACAACGGGAGGAACGCAAACGCTTATTAAGAACATTTGAAAGTGATTTAGAAATTCTCAACCATCATGGCATTAAAGCGATTTTTGATCCAGTAACTTACCCCTTAGAAATTCAACCTTTGTGGGCGAAGTTAATGGATATTCCCGAAGATCCAGAGGAAGCCTTAGAATTTTGGATGAATGACGCTGCTGGAAACACCCGCCTCACTGATTCAGCACCCCGTGGTAAGTGGAATCTGCTGATGAATGCGCGGATTTTAGCTTTTGAACTACCCCCAGAATGGAAACAGAAAATTTCTGAATCACAAAAAAAGCCCCGGACAACTGTCAAAAGCAGACGCAAGACTAAAACCACCACAGATTTACTCGGGGCGGATATTTTACAGGCGCGGAAAAATTTGCAACTTTCCCAAAGAGAGTTAGCAAAGTTAACAGGTAAAAGCCAAAGTTGGGTTCGTGATCTAGAAAATGGTCGTTTGAAAGCTAAGGTAGAAGACCAAGTGATATTACGGAAGGTGCTAGATATTACTTAGAGGATGTTTGTCAAGTCATGATTAGTGTATCAACTATTGTTTGACCCCACCCTAACCCTCACCTTGTCGGGGGAGGGGACTGGATTTTATTGTTTCGGTGTGTCCCCCATTTCCTATTCCCTGCTCCCTGTTCCCTGTTCCCTGTTCCCTGTTCCCTGTTCCCTAATATAAAAATTACCTGTTGAAAACTTATCAAACATCCTCTGAGAAATCAGTCCTTGAAAATAACCGACAAACCACAAAAGTGTTTATTTACATAAAATTTACCCACCCAGGGATCAGCTTGGATGGGTAAAAATCCTCAATGGAGTGAATATTTTCTACTAGCTTTCAGTAAAATCAGCATCAATGACATCCTCACCGCCACGAGGGGGAGTGGAACCACCATCTTGAGGTGCAGCACCAGCAGCATCACCACCTGCTTGCTGATAGATGTTGCTACCTACCGCAAACAATGCTTGTTGTAGTTCCGGTGTCAGCTTCTTAATTTGCTCGTCATCTTCCTTAGCAACAGCTTCACGGAGGTCTTTAACTAAACCTTCGACTTTGGTTTTATCAGCTTGGGGAACTTTATCACCTAGTTCTTGCAACTGCTTTTCAGCTTGGTACGCCAAAGAATCAGCTTGGTTCTTCCGTTCAATGGTCTCACGACGTTCCTTGTCAGCAGCGGCGTTTTGTTCTGCTTCTCTCACCATGCGGTCAACATCGGATTTATCTAAAGTAGAAGCGCCAGTAATGCTGATAGACTGTTCCTTACCAGTACCTTTGTCCTTAGCGGTCACATTTAGGATACCGTTAGCATCAATATCAAAGGTAACTTCAATTTGTGGTACGCCCCGTGGTGCGGGAGGAATACCATCAAGTCTGAAGGTTCCTAAGCTCTTGTTATCATTTGAAAACTCCCGTTCACCTTGAAGAACGTGAATTTCTACATTGGTTTGTCCATCCACTGCAGTAGAGAAGACTTCGGATTTCTTGGTGGGAATTGTGGTGTTCCGGGGGATAATTTTAGTCATGACACCGCCCAAGGTTTCTACACCCAAAGACAGTGGGGAGACATCTAATAGCAATATACCTGTAACATCGCCAGCTAGCACACCGGCTTGAATAGCAGCACCAACTGCTACCACCTCATCAGGGTTAACGCTTTGGTTGGGTTCCTTACCTAATACTTGCTTTACTATCTGCTGTACAGCTGGAATGCGGGTAGAACCACCAACTAGTACAACTTCATTAATATCGCTTCTGCTTAATTTAGCATCCCGAATTGCGTTTTCTACAGGGATGCGGCAACGGTCGATTAGGTCTGAGCAGAGTTCTTCAAATTTAGCACGGGTGAGGGTTGTATCCAGGTGCTTGGGTCCAGTCTGGGTAGCAGTGATAAATGGTAAATTTATTTCCGCTTGAGAAACACTAGAAAGCTCAATTTTGGCTTTTTCTGCGGCTTCGGTCAAACGTTGTAAAGCTTGTTTATCTTGACGTAGGTCAATTCCTTCTTCTCTTTTGAATTGTTCGGCTAAGAAGTCAACGATTTTCTTATCGAAATCATCGCCACCCAGGTGAGTATCGCCGGAGGTAGCCAAAACTTCAAATACTCCATCACCTACTTCTAGAATGGATACGTCGAAGGTACCACCACCAAGGTCAAATACTAAAATGGTTTCGTTGCTCTTCTTATCAAAACCATAAGCTAGAGAAGCTGCTGTAGGTTCGTTAATAATTCTTAGAACTTCAATACCTGCTATTTTACCAGCGTCTTTTGTGGCTTGTCGCTGGGAGTCGTTAAAGTATGCGGGAACAGTGATGACAGCTTGGGTGACGGTTTCACCTAGGTATTTGCTAGCGTCTTCAACGAGTTTGCGAAGTACTTTGGCGGAAATTTCTTCCGGGGCAAAGGGTTTACCAGCTATGGGACAATCTAGCTTAACATTACCGTTGCTGCTGAGGACTTTATAAGAAACTTCTGTAGACTCGTTACCAACTTCGTCATAGCGTCTTCCAATGAAGCGTTTGACTGAGTAAAAGGTATTATCAGGGTTCATTACCCCCTGACGCTTGGCGATTTGACCAACTAAGTTATCGCCATTTTTGGCAAATGCTACTACTGAGGGTGTTGTGCGAAAACCTTCTGCGTTAGCAATAACTGTGGGTTTACCACCTTCCATGACTGCGACGCATGAGTTTGTTGTACCTAAGTCAATTCCAACTACTTTTGCCATTGTAATTTTTGGCTCCGTATAACTACAAATGAATGGGAATATAAGGGACTAAGTTTTGAACCAACGGGTTAAAAAATAGTCATTTCATGATTAACAACCTTTAATTAGGCTTTCCTGGGGTGAAAAACCCAAGTTATCCTGATATATATACTGGCAAGTTCAGTTATGACCAGTCAGTGCAGGACGGTTTTCCGAACCTGGAACTAGACGGTTAATTTTAAAGGATGTATTTAGTGCGTTCATTGAGAGATTTGCTTTCACTCTGTCTAATGTATGAGAATTAATACTTTCAGCAATTAGGGTGAACCGTAATCTCAAAGTCGTGTTTGCCGTCTTTAGGTGTTATAAACTCTAGATGGATTGAAAATCAATGCTCAAATAACACCGCCATATACTCAAGAACACTGTTAAATTAAACTTCTGCTCTGAGTCTCTATCTGGTAATACGTAAATGTTAATATACTCACTTGGTGGATGATATTTACCAATCAGGGGTAAAATACTAGTCTAAATTAGTTGACAAAGCCAATCTCAGCACTATATCTGGAGTCAAAACCAAAGGTACTTAAACAACCTTAAATGTCTCATTTTCACAACTTAAAATTATATGGTTACACTATCTCCTAGTTTAAAAGCTAAACTCTCTGAACCCTTGAAAATCGGCTCTTTCGAGGTGAAGAGTCGAGTTCTACAGTCGCCTTTATCGGGGGTGACAGATATGGTATTTCGTCGTCTGGTGCGTCGCTACGCGCCAGATTCAATGTTGTATACAGAAATGGTAAATGCTACGGGTTTACACTATGTGAAAGAGTTACCCAAAATTATGGAGGTAGACCCCCGGGAACGACCCATCAGTATTCAGTTATTTGACTGTCGCCCTGATTTTTTAGCAGAAGCAGCTATTAAAGCGGTTGCGGAAGGTGCAGATACTGTGGATATTAATATGGGTTGCCCAGTCAATAAAATTACTAAAAATGGCGGTGGTTCATCTTTATTGCGTCAACCGGAAGTAGCGGAGGCTATTGTGCGGGAAGTGGTGAAGGCTATAGATGTACCAGTGACTGTTAAAACCCGCATTGGCTGGAATGACAAAGAAATTACCATTCTTGACTTTGCCAAGCGTATGGAAGATGCTGGGGCGCAAATGATTACAGTACATGGACGTACCCGCGCTCAAGGTTACAATGGTAATGCCCGTTGGGAATGGATAGCCCGTGTTAAGGAGGTGCTTTCTATTCCGGTCATTGGTAATGGGGATATTTTTTCTGTGGAAGCGGCGGTAAGATGTTTGGAGCAAACTGGCGCTGATGGTGTGATGTGTTCTCGTGGGACTTTGGGTTATCCTTTTTTGGTGGGAGAAATTGATCACTTCTTGAAAACCGGGGAAATACTACCACACCCAAGCCCAATTCAGCGCTTGGAATGTGCCAGAGACCATTTACAGGCATTATGGGAATATAAAGGCGATCGCGGTGTACGTCAAGCCCGAAAGCACATGACTTGGTATGCTAAAGGTTTTGTCGGTGCGCCTGAGTTGCGGGGACAGTTAAGTGTAATTGAAACGGTGCAGCAAGGTTTGGATTTAATTGACCAGGGAATTGAGCAGTTACATCATAGTTTTGAACCGATGGAGGAATCAACTAATTTTCAAGTTGCTTAATCAAATAAGTAAAACTCTTGTGTTGCGGGCATTTTGCCCGCTCTTGGTGTATGATAATCAGTATCTAACAGCAGAGAATATAATCAGATTTTTGAATTTTAGAACCTTTCATACTCCTTAACATTAATTCATCGCGGTACTGCCAAACTTTAAATATTTTTTCTCTACCATCAAAAACAGTTTCTACATCTATTTCATAAAAATCATTTACCTTTTTCAGTTTTAAACCCATCAGATTTAAGAGTTGGCTAAGTATTTTTATCGGTGAAATAATGCCTTTTCCCTTGATGAAATCAATGCCTAGTAATCTTTTTATGTGTTTACTATGCTGTAAGACGATATCTTTGAGCAACAGTAAATCAGCATCATGTTCTGTAAATTTTCTTTCTGGTTCTAAAAATTCTGGCATTCCTAAGCCCTTCATAGCTTCAACTTTACAGGTATAAGTCTTTAAATCTGGCAGAAAAACTTTACCATCACCCCAGAATAATTGTTGATGCCATTCTTGCTGATCTCTAACATGAAAATACTCGCTGTCATGGGTAAGATAATAGTGGAGTAGTAATTGGTAATAATAGCCTTTATCGTCCCGCAACTTTAACAAAGGAGTAACTGGAATGCCATATTTTTGTCTCAGGGTATATTTGTCAATTTGGTGACGCTCTAATTCTGAAAGAGAAGGTTTATTTAATAGTTGTTCATACTCTAGATAATTAATGTCTGGCGCTGTGGTTACAGCTGTAGCAGCTAATAATTGATGCCGCTGCTTAATTTCTCTAATTTCCCATTTGATGTCTTTAGCTTTTTGACGCTTTTGTGCCCAATCTCTTTGCACTTTAACAATTTCTAAAACTAGTCTTTTGCGGGTTTCTATGTCCTGGGAATCTGTGGACAAAAATGCCAGGCGTAAATCTCTGACAATGTTATTATGTACGGCATTACTTCGTAACCAAACTTGATGTCCATCTGCTATTAAACCATCTTGCATTGATTGGCGATATAGACAAATGGAAGCATTGACCCTAGCGGATAACTTTGACCAAGTACGCAAATGCATTGGGTCATAAACTAATGGCAAATCTATATTGATTTTATGTAACGGACTGAGTAAGGCTAAGTTTTCTTGTTGATTTTCTTGATACCAATCAGATAGTAGTCGATAATTTGTACTACCACTACCAATTAACCCTATGCCTCGCTTGGCACACCAAACGATGCGTGGTACATTATCTCGTACTCTTGCTAATGCTTGTCGTGCTTCTGCGTCAGGAATTACCCCTTGAAAAATACCATAAACTCGGTCGAAGTGTTGGACATCAATACTGATTCCTGTACCAAGGCTGGGAGTAACAAAAATGGCATCATATTCAGGAATTTTTTGATTGATATTGCCTACAAAGTCAACTGCTGCATGGCCGGGTGTGCTGGTTGTGCGACTACTGATTACTAGGGATTTAGGGAATTGCTGTCTTAATTTTTCTAGTCGTTCTTTAAGGTAGCCTTCAATGGTTTCACAACTATAACGCCCAGAGCGACTATCAGTTGTAACGTAACATTTACGCCCTGCTATTAAATCCAATTCTAGTTGGTGAATTAATGGTGTGGGGTTAGGAGAGTCATAAAAAGTTACATCCCATCCGTCCTGGGGTTTCCATTTATTCACTAGTACCCAAGGGGTTAATTTAATTCCTGATAGTCCTTGCAAATATTCTAATGATACATCTGATAAGTCAGCATCTTGGGCAATGACTAACCCTTCTGTGGTCAAGACTGTAGAAATTAGCTGTTGGAATAATTTTAAAATCTTTACTCGTTTATGTTTACAAGTATTACTGTTGAGGAGATGCCACAAAGACTGTTCTACTTCATCTAAAATTAATATTGCTCCTCCCCATTCTTGGGGGTTGAGTTTCCAAATTGAATCAACACATAAACCGCAAGATTTAGGTTTTTTCCAGGACCGGCTGACCAGGGGTAAAGCTTGATCTGATCCCATAACAAAGTCGCTATCATTATAGCCCCATTCAATACCAATTTTTTCACATAAAAAGCGACCTAGTTGAATTCTGTGAGTAATTAATAATATGGGTCGATTTGAAGTTTTAGCTTGATTAACAATGGCTTGCAGTGCTGTGGTTTTTCCTGTTCCTTTGGCTGATTTTAGTCCCACTAATCCAGATGTGGGATAAGATACTTTTTCTAAGTAAGGACAGTTGAGTGTGACTGTGGCTGGAATGGTTAGGTGAGTATGGGGTTTCTTTTGGGCTAAATAAATTTCTAAATCAGTGCTTTGGCGATATACTTTCTCGAAAGCACTTGCACCTTTAGCAACAATTAGATCATCAACACCTTTTTCTTTTCCTGGGAGTTCGATAACTTTGACAGGACATTTTTTCTCTTGGAGTAAACAACCCAGTTGGGAGATGGCGTTATTGATAGCAGCAAGTTTTCTCGGTTGAGTTTCAAAATCAAAACAAATATAAAAGCAGCGCTTTGTCATCGCAAATGCTGCTAGGTCGGGAATCAGCTGACGAGTCGTGACTTTACCAAAGATATCTTTGACAACCCGATAACCGCTGGTAATTCCCGGAATGGCGATCGCAGGGTATCCTTGTGTTAATAATGCTGCTGCTTTTTTCGCACCTTCGCAGATAATTACAGGTAAGTTTTGTGTTCTGACCCATTGCCAAAACCCTTGAGCTGCCCCATCAGCATCAACATTGACAGTGCTAGGTATGGCTATATTATACCGTTGAGAGACTTCCTGCCAAATTTTTAATGTTACCCGCAGACAAAATACCCGTGTTGGTGTGCTGGGTGGATGTTCGTACTTGATGGATTTGCCATTCTGATTCATTCGGGGTTGGTTGGGTTTAAAACATCCCCATTCCATTGGTTCCCAATTATTCAGAGGATCTACACCAGAACACCACCAACCGCCACCGGTAATGTGATTATACCGATGCAACCAATTACTCTTAACTCTACCAGTGTTTGTGCGGGGAATATCCTCAGAAATTAGCAGATAATCATAAGGTGATGCGTCCTGGAGAGATTTAAAATTTAGTTTTACTATATGTAAATCTATACTACTGTTCTTGACTAATTCCTCAAGGTGTTGGGTGTCTAAATATTGCAGATGCATGGGAAGAACCTTGAACGGAATACGATGGATTTAAAACTTACCATGTATTTGCTGGTTTTTTATGGGAGAAATCACGTTGTTTATATGGTACTTTTTTACTTCGTTTTAAGGAATACATCGGTTAGTTATCAAGTTCCTGATTCTGTGAGACTATGTTGCTGAAGTAATAAGCTTGTATTGTAAGATTTGCTGGTGATTAATTTTAATTTTTCAGTAAATTTCCGTTTTTATGAATTCTTAATTGTTTTAAATTGTTTAAAACCCTCAGGGTAGGTTTAGCGATTGCCTTTGGCACTAGGCTATGGCTACGCCACGGAAGCTATTACGCAATCGCTTTAAGTTTTGTTATTCCTCCATAGTAGTAACTTTGTATTCCCCGGCCTTTTCCTGCTCGTCTGGTATGGGTGTAGTTTCTGGAACTACTGATGGCACTGCGGGAGATGATTTAACATTTGGTACCTGTTGAGGGTTGAAATATCTTTTTAACAAAGGTGTTTCAGGATCGGGAGCAATCTTGATGGGTAACGGTGTTGATTCATCTGTCGGCGTTACCTCTGGCTGTTCTGCTGCTGGAGTCTCAGATTTTGGGTTTTCTGGTTCTTCAAGGGGCGCGGGGACTATCTCAGGTTGTGTTTCTGATGCAGGAGGCTCAATAATCTCTGGTAGTGTCGGGGGTAAGCTGGGTGAGGGTTCGACAAGTTCCTGAGATTTTGGTGTTTCTGGTGGTTCTGCTTTTTCTGGTTCTACAGGTTCTTGTGATTCGGTTGTAGGTGTTTCTGGAAGTTGAGTTTGAGGAATGGGCTGTGGTGAGGGTATTTTGTCAATAGCAGGAGTAGGTATAGGTTCAGTGACTGGTGTTTTAGCAGTGTAATTGGGGTCTACAATGCTCCGCGCCTCATCTGCTGACAATTCTCCTGTGACAATTCTCGAAAGTGTGTCTTTACCCTTGGGCTGGTAATTAATGAGTCTGGCTGTGGTATTAAAGGCATTTTTGAGAGGATTTCCTTGATTATCTAGAAATTCTAGTTTTACCCAGTTTTTACCAGGTTTGAAGCCTTTGAGGTAAATAGGTTGCCAGCGATCCAAAATGAAGCTTTCATTGTTAATTGTGCAACGGATGCGCCAATCGCTGATGGTGTTGTTAGGTTTGTCCTCGGCCACAAGGTGCAGAGGAGCGTTAGTTAAGTAAAAGTCCAGTAAAATCGGTTCTGCTCCGTAAGTGCCTTGAGGACGGCTGTAGGTGAGGACGGGCAGAGTAGGATCAGGATTATTGTTGTCAGTTTTGGTGAAAATATGAAATGTGGTCTGGGCATAAGCACCTTCATTTTTAAAGCTTTCGTGCCAAGGACGAGAAGCAAAGACGCGCAGGGTATGTGTACCTGGGGAGAGGTCTGCTAAAGTTAGAGGTTGATTCGGGTCGTAAATGGGTATGTAAGGTTGATTATCCACAATTACATGTAGATGGGGACCTAGTTCTAATTGGGAATCTTTAAATATGGGTATGTCCTGGGTCTGAAAGCTGACTGTGAGTGTATTGTCTTGAATAACTTCGTCAGGTTGAGGAGTCAGTATTTTGACTTGGGGTCGATAATTTTCTAAGCTCAGGCGTAGTTCTTGGATAACCTGTGGTGGCGACACCTCGGAAAGTTGTCGAGAAATCTGAGAAATTTTCTGGGGTGTATTTATTTGGCTCACAGGTACTTCTTGGCTACGGGCTTTTTCAGTACAGCTAGTTAAACTGAACACCAATACTAATGTAATCAGCCACTTAAAAATAGTAAATCTCAGGGAGGATATTTGATAGAAAACCTGTGTTTGCAATGATTTCATGCATTTTATCCTAGTGATGGTCGTCAGTAAGTGACTATGTTATTTTGGCTTAAATTGTGCATCGGATACCATAGCCCAAAAGATGAGATTTTTACGGCACCAACTCATGTTTTTCGGAAACCTTCTCAGATAACTTGAAAATGATTAGTATTTTTATATTTTTACTGTAGCAATTGAAACATAAAACAATATAATATCAACTTGTAGTACCACATGAATTGAGTTAAACCATAAATTTTACTAATTGTTACTCTTTGTAAATAAAATGGAAAATCCCTTGACTTTTCGCGCAAAACTATGAAGATACAAAGCTTATAAGACAATTGTTTGAGGGAGTTTGAATTATTGTTAAAATGTGTTTAACAATGCACCAGTAATGACTCTATAATTCAACAGAAACAAACTTCCACATAGAGTCTTCATCACTGCTCCAGGAATGTCTGTAGTTTGCGACTAGGTTAACTTTGTGGTAATTATGATTCCTCATTCCTTATCAAGAGAGGAGGTCGAATGACGATTAGTCCTCCGGAGCGAGAGGAAAAAAAGGCAAGAGTCATAGTCGATAAAGATCCGGTTCCTACCTCATTTCAAAGATGGGCACAGCCAGGACACTTCGACAGATCCTTAGCCAAAGGACCCAAAACCACCACATGGATTTGGAACCTTCACGCCCTCGCCCATGACTTTGATACACATACAAGCGATCTAGAAGACATTTCCCGCAAGATATTCGCAGCCCACTTCGGCCATCTAGCCGTAGTAGCGATTTGGTTAAGCGGGATGTTATTCCACGGCGCTAAATTCTCGAATTACGAAGCTTGGTTAAGCGATCCATTAAATGTGAGTCCTAGCGCTCAAGTCGTTTGGCCAATTGTGGGACAAGACATTTTAAATGGTGATGTGGGCGGCGGATTCCGCGGTATTCAAATCACCTCAGGCTTGTTCCAAGTATGGCGCGGCTGGGGTATTACCAGCTCATTCCAGCTTTATGTAACAGCTATTGGCGGTTTGGTACTAGCAGGCTTGTTCTTATTTGCTGGTTGGTTCCATTACCACAAGCGTGCTCCCAAACTGGAATGGTTCCAGAATGTAGAGTCAATGCTGAATCATCACTTGGCAGTATTGCTAGGTTGTGGTTCCTTGGGATGGACTGGACACTTAATACATGTGTCAGCACCAGTAAACAAACTCTTGGATGCAGGTGTCGCTGCTAAAGATATACCCTTGCCCCATGAGTTCATTCTGAACAAAGACCTGTTGATAGATTTGTATCCCAGCTTTGCTAATGGGTTAACACCATTCTTCACCTTGAACTGGGGTGAGTATGCTGACTTCCTGACGTTCAAGGGCGGTCTAAACCCGGTGACAGGCGGCTTGTGGATGACAGATATTGCCCATCACCATTTGGCGATCGCAGTTCTGTTCATTATTGCTGGTCATATGTACCGTACCAACTGGGGTATAGGACACAGCATCAAAGAAATCCTGGAAAACCATAAAGGTCCATTCACAGGTGAAGGCCATAAAGGTCTGTACGAAAATCTGACCACATCTTGGCACGCTCAGTTAGCAACTAACCTTGCTTTCTTGGGTTCACTGACCATCATCATTGCTCACCATATGTACGCAATGCCCCCGTATCCGTACTTGGCAACGGACTACGCTACGCAGTTGTGTATATTCACTCACCACATGTGGATAGGTGGCTTCCTGATCGTCGGTGGTGCCGCTCACGCTGCTATTTTCATGGTGCGTGATTACGATCCCGTTGTGAACCAAAACAACGTGTTAGATCGGGTGATTCGTCACCGGGATGCTATTATCTCTCACCTGAACTGGGTGTGTATTTTCCTAGGCTTCCACAGCTTTGGACTGTACATCCACAACGACACAATGCGTGCCTTGGGTCGTCCTCAAGACATGTTCTCCGACTCGGCAATTCAGTTACAGCCAGTATTTGCTCAGTGGGTGCAAAACCTGCACACATTGGCTCCTGGTGGTACTGCTCCTAATGCCTTAGAACCAGTTAGCTATGCCTTTGGCGGCGGTATTCTGGCTGTAGGCGGTAAAGTGGCAATGATGCCCATTGCTTTGGGTACAGCGGACTTTTTAGTTCACCACATCCACGCCTTCACCATTCACGTCACCGTCCTGATTCTGCTCAAGGGTGTACTGTTTGCCCGTAGTTCTCGTCTGATTCCAGATAAGGCTAACTTGGGCTTCCGCTTCCCTTGCGACGGTCCAGGTCGTGGCGGTACCTGTCAAGTATCTGGTTGGGACCACGTGTTCCTGGGATTATTCTGGATGTATAACTCCCTATCGATTGTGATCTTCCACTTCAGCTGGAAAATGCAATCAGATGTCTGGGGTACAGTAGATGCAGCAGGTAATGTGTCTCACATTACTGGTGGTAACTTTGCCCAAAGTGCTATCACCATTAATGGCTGGCTACGTGATTTCTTGTGGGCACAAGCAACACAAGTAATCAACTCCTACGGCAGTGCTTTATCTGCTTATGGTCTACTATTCTTAGGCGCTCACTTTGTCTGGGCATTCAGCTTAATGTTCCTGTTCAGTGGTCGCGGCTACTGGCAAGAACTAATTGAGTCCATTGTTTGGGCACATAATAAACTGAAAGTAGCACCAGCAATTCAGCCTCGCGCCCTGAGCATCATTCAGGGTCGGGCTGTGGGTGTAGCTCACTACCTCTTAGGAGGAATTGTGACAACCTGGGCATTCTTCCACGCACACATCCTTTCAGTAGGGTAGTAATTCACTTAATGAGTGCTGGGGGCTGAGTGCTGGGGGCTGAGTAGTTAATTCAAGCTCAAAACCTAGTACTCAAAACTCAGAACTCTAAAAGCTGACACCTGATGGCTAAAGGTCAGAGGATTTATCAAACCTATGGCAACGAAATTTCCAAAATTTAGCCAGGATCTCGCACAGGACCCGACTACGCGTCGGATATGGTATGCGATCGCCACTGGAAACGACTTTGAAAGCCACGATGGCATGACGGAAGAAAATCTTTACCAAAAGATTTTCGCCACTCACTTCGGTCACTTGGCAATCATCTTTCTATGGGCTTCCAGCCTCCTGTTCCACGTAGCCTGGCAAGGTAACTTTGAACAGTGGATTAAAGATCCCCTTCATGTCCGTCCCATCGCCCATGCGATTTGGGACCCCCACTTTGGTGAACCCGCCATTGAAGCATTTACCCAAGGTGGCGCTAGCAATCCAGTAAACATCGCTTACTCTGGTGTTTACCACTGGTGGTATACCATCGGTATGCGGACGAACAGCGAACTGTACACCGGTTCCGTGTTCCTCCTGTTGTTGGCAGCATTATTCTTATTTGCTGGTTGGTTGCACTTACAACCCAAGTTCCGTCCTAGCCTGTCTTGGTTCAAGAGTGCTGAACCCCGTTTGAACCACCACTTAGCTGGTTTATTCGGCGTTAGCTCCTTGGCTTGGGCTGGTCACTTGATTCACGTTGCTATCCCCGAATCTCGCGGACAGCACGTAGGTTGGGATAACTTCTTAACCACCTTGCCCCACCCAGCAGGTTTAACACCTTTCTTCACAGGTAACTGGGGTGTTTACGCTCAGAACCCTGACACTGCCAGCCATATTTTTGGTACATCTCAAGGTTCCGGTACAGCGATTCTGACTTTCTTGGGTGGCTTCCATCCTCAAACAGAATCCTTGTGGCTGACCGACATGGCTCACCACCACTTGGCGATCGCAGTTATCTTCATTGTTGCCGGTCATATGTACCGCACTAACTTTGGAATTGGTCACAGCATCAAAGAAATGCTCAATTCCAAATCCGGTTTAATCCCCGGTAGCAAGAGTGAAGGTCAATTCAACCTGCCTCACCAAGGTCTGTACGACACCATTAACAACTCACTGCACTTCCAGCTGTCCTTAGCTTTGGCAGCACTAGGAACCATCACTTCCTTGGTAGCGCAGCATATGTACTCCCTGCCTCCTTACGCTTTCATTGCTAAGGACTACACAACACAGGCAGCGCTGTACACCCACCACCAGTATATTGCTGGCTTCTTGATGGTTGGTGCTTTCGCCCACGCCGCCATCTTTTGGGTACGTGACTACGACCCCGAACAAAACAAGGGCAACGTACTCGACCGGATTTTACAGCACAAAGAAGCGATTATCTCTCACCTCAGCTGGGTATCGCTATTCTTAGGCTTCCACACCCTCGGTCTGTATGTACACAACGACGTAGTAGTTGCTTTCGGTACCCCTGAAAAGCAAATCTTGATTGAGCCTGTGTTCGCCCAGTTCATTCAAGCTGCTCACGGTAAAGTACTGTATGGTTTAGATACTCTGTTATCTAACCCCGACAGCATCGCCTACACAGCTTATCCTAACTACGGCAACGTTTGGTTAGGTGGCTGGTTGGATGCCATCAACTCCGGCACTAACTCCCTATTCCTAACAATTGGCCCTGGCGACTTCTTGGTACACCACGCTTTCGCTTTGGCTATTCACACCACCACCCTAGTACTGGTTAAAGGTGCTTTGGATGCTCGTGGTTCTAAGCTGATGCCCGATAAAAAGGACTTCGGCTATGCCTTCCCTTGCGACGGTCCAGGCCGTGGCGGTACTTGCGACATCTCCGCTTGGGACTCCTTCTACCTAGCTATGTTCTGGATGTTAAACACCATTGGTTGGGTAACCTTCTACTGGCACTGGAAACATCTAGGTATTTGGCAAGGTAACGTTGCTCAGTTCAACGAAAACTCCACTTACTTAATGGGCTGGTTCCGTGACTACCTCTGGGCTAACTCCGCTCAGTTGATTAACGGATACAACCCCTACGGCGTGAATAACCTGTCTGTTTGGGCTTGGATGTTCCTCTTTGGTCACCTAGTTTGGGCAACCGGTTTCATGTTCCTCATCTCTTGGAGAGGTTACTGGCAAGAGTTGATTGAAACCCTTGTTTGGGCTCACGAGCGTACTCCTCTAGCTAACTTGGTTCGCTGGAAAGATAAGCCCGTTGCTCTCTCCATCGTTCAAGCTCGCTTGGTAGGTTTAGCCCACTTCACCGTTGGCTATGTTGTTACCTATGCAGCGTTCTTGATTGCCTCTACTGCTGGTAAGTTCGGTTAATTCCGCGACTAGTTTTGTAGGTGAGTAATAAAAATCCCCTGCCGCATGGTGGGGGATTTTTTGTAGAGCTTAAGTAATTTAAATATTTATACTCAATATATTACTACAGTATTTCAACTAGATAAAAACCAGGAAAATCCTGATAGCGTATTCTTCAAAAGTTTGCTGCTCATGCAACTAGATAAGGCAAAAGCGATCGCCATAAACATTGATAAACATTGATAGAAATATATATCCTAAAATTAAATTAGGTAAATTATATCGAATATGGAAAAACTACAAACTTCATCTAAAAAAAAAAGAAATAGAAGAAACCTTCACCACACTTGTCAACCAGTGGCGTGAACAGAATCGGGGTGTATCATCAACCAATCAAATGTGTATGCACCCAGCCTATCAACAAATTATAGGAATGGGAGAGCCTGTAATACCGTTACTACTCAGAGAACTTGAAAAAAAATCTGGACGCTGGTTTTGGGCATTAAAATCTATTGCTAGACAAGATCCTGTACCTCCAGAGTACAGAGGAAAAACAAAAGAAATGACTAAAGCATGGCTTGAGTGGGGAAAGCAAAGGGGCTATACTTGGTAGGTAATAATCCTTGGGCTAACTATGTCAAAAAATTTAAAGTATAGAAAATATAAAAATTTTGGATTTTCCTGGATCTAGACTTTTCTGATATGCGCCGTTTTCCACCAGGTAAATATCCAGGTATTTTATGATTGCGATCGCCTAATCGTAACCGTCAAGCTGTCCTAGAAATTTTAACTCTGGTGGTGAATGAACAACCTTGAGCAATGTTGAAAGGATGTCTGGTAGTTGCAGATGAAATCCAAACCGGAATCCGCCTTCCATTTCCACTAAATATAAATTTTCAAGTCTGTTTTACAGACTTGAATTTTCACTGTTATTCTGCCATTAAAAACTTGGCGACAGTTTGCACATCCTTATCACCACGGCCAGAACAATTGAGGACAATTCGCGGACTACCACTCAGTTGAGGACAGAGGGTTTCTAAATAGGCGATCGCATGGGCGGTTTCCAAAGCGGGTATAATGCCCTCCAATCGAGATAAACGCTGGAAAGCTGCCAAAGCCTCCCCATCGGTGACGCTGTAATATTCCCCTCGTCCCATATCCTTCAAATAACTATGTTCAGGTCCCACCCCCGGATAATCTAAACCTGCACTAATAGAGTGGGCCTCAATAATTTGTCCCTCTTCATCTTGCAACAGATAGCTCATTGCCCCGTGCAATACACCAATCTGTCCTTTTGTCAAGGTAGCAGCGTGTTTTTGTGTATTCACACCTTCGCCGGCGGCTTCTACGCCAATTAAGCGAATAGAAGGCTCATTGACAAACTCGTGAAATAATCCCATAGCGTTGGAACCACCACCTACACAAGCAATGAGAATCTCTGGTAAACCACCCCACTTTTCCAATGCTTGAGCGCGGGTTTCTTGACCAATCACAGCGTGAAAATCCCGGACCATCATCGGGTAAGGATGGGGTCCAGCTACGGAACCCAAAATATAATGGGTTGTTTCCACATTGGTCACCCAATCGCGGATCGCCTCAGAAGTCGCATCCTTGAGGGTTCCCGTTCCCGCTTCCACCGGACGCACTTGGGCCCCCATCAAGCGCATTCTAAACACATTCAACGCTTGGCGTTCCATATCGTGAACGCCCATGTAAATCACACATTCCAGGCCAAACCGAGCGCAAACTGTAGCTGTAGCTACTCCATGCTGTCCTGCGCCGGTTTCCGCAATAATTCTTTGCTTACCCATGCGCTTGGCTAACAATACTTGACCCAGAGCATTATTAATTTTATGAGCGCCAGTGTGATTTAAATCTTCACGTTTTAAGTAAATTTGTGGACCAGTACCATCTGGGCGGGCATAATGAGCCGTGAGGCGTTCCGCAAAATACAACGGTGTAGCGCGTCCCACATAGTCTTTTAATAAATGTTGTAATTCCTCTTGAAAACTGGGGTGATGGCGGTATTGCTGATAAGCTAATTCTAATTCAGCTAAGGCCGGCATCAGTGTTTCCGGGACGTACTTACCGCCAAAGCGTCCAAAGCGTCCTTGGGTGTCGGGAACCTGAGCATTAAATTGGGAATTTGGAGAGAGGGGTGTGGTAGTCACGGAAAATTTTAGATCACAGGATGAATGTAATTATTTTAAAACGATTTCCCAATTCTCAGTCGTCTAGATTCTCGGAATCTTTTACCTACTGCTGGGAGGAAACTAGAAAAATGCAGTTGTGCGGTTAGCTTTCATGCATTGGCGAAAGTTACCATAGTGATAGGGTAGCCAGAGTCAGAAAAGGTAACTGCGCTACTGTATATTACTTGCCAGATGAGATTTTTTTTCTGAATCACAAAATTTATGTCCTCTTCTAAATCTTCTGACAATCGCTTTGTCTACCGTGAATTTGGTGATGATCACTCTGCTGCTACACAAAGGGCGATTCCCGAATTACCACCCCAGCAACAAAACCTGAAGATACAGGCTTCCCGCAAGGGACGCAAGGGGAAAACTGTGACGGTGATTACTGGTTTTCAAACCAAACCGGAAGTTTTAGCTGGTTTAGTTAAGCAGTTGAAAACTCAATGCGGTACAGGTGGGACGGTCAAGGATAATGAAATTGAAATTCAGGGCGACCATAAACAGAAGATTTTGGAGATTATGACTACATTAGGTTACAAAGCCAAAATTAGCGGTGGCTGATGGGTGTGGTTTATTTTGTACATAGTGTTTAAATTACAAAGCAGGTGGTTCTAATCTGCTCAGGAGGTTATTATGGATTTAATTCGGATTTTATGTGCTATTTTTCTTCCCCCTCTGGGAGTATTTTTACAGGTGGGTTTCGGTCTAGATTTTTGGATTAACATCTTGTTGACTTGTTTGGGTTATATTCCGGGAATCGTCCACGCAGTCTGGGTAATTGCGAGGAAATAAAGGTTTGGGGGGATGGGTTTGTGAGCCTATCCTCCCTATTGGGGTAAAAATTCAGGATGTGATTGTTTACAGAACGCGATCGCTTTTTGTGGTCACTCTCTTTTTTTATCTGTTTCTTGGAAGTAGGCAATTCCATCTGCTGTTATGATATACACAATTAATAATTGGCACTGACAGATGGTAGTTAAAATCAACAATACCCAACCCAAGTTACTGAGAATAATACCAAGCACAGTATTAGGGATATCGATAATCTTAGCACAGCCCCATGTAGTGGGTGCAGTGTGCAATACAAGCCAATGTGCTGCAACCAACTCTGGGAAGTGGAAACAGGGAAAGCAGTTACAAACGCGTAATTATTTTTTTGAAGGTATAGAGAAGCTCGAAAAAAGAGAATACCAAGGAGCGATCGCTGATTTTTCTCAGGTGATCAAGATTGATCCTGAGTTTTTTCAAGCCTACGTCATGCGAGGAGTTGCTCGTGGTTTATTAGAAGACTATCAAGGGTCGATCGCTGATTTTAATCAAGCTATCAAAATTAATCCTAACGATGCTGATACCTACTATCTCCGAGGAGTTGCCCGTAGTAGCTTAGAAGACTATAAAGGGGCAATAGCCGATTATACCCAAGCTATCAAAATTAATCCTAACAATGCTGATATCTACTATAATCGAGGGGTTGCCCGTAGTAGCTTAGAAGACTATAAAGCGGCAATAACTGATTTTAATCAAGCTATCAAGATTAATCCTAATGATGCTGATATATACCAGTATCGAGGGATTGCCCGTAGTAGCTTAGAAGACTATAAAGGGGCAATATCTGATTATACCCAAGCTATCAAGATTAATCCTAACGATGAGGATACTTACTACCTCCGGGGATTTGCACGTGCTCAATTAGAAGACTATGGACAAGCGATCGCTGATTTGAATCAAGCTATCAAAATTGACCCTACCTACGCCAAAGCCTACCTGGCGCGAGGAATTTCCCGTCTTGGTTTGGGAAATAAGCAAGGTGCAATAGCTGACCTTCAGCAAGCTGCAAATCTGTTTGAGCAACAGGGACAACAAGAACCCTATCAACTGACCTTAGAGTTGATTAGGGATATTCAGTCCCTTTGAAATCTCATGTAGGTTATACTCGGTTCTTCCTCAGAAGATTTGGAAATTCAGGAGCAGGGGAAGGGAAATACCACTCACAGAAGACGTGAACACCGATCTCGCTGATCAGGGGTGCTGCTTACAATATGGATTAACAATAGAAATTTTCAGTCGGTGCAGCCTGAAGGTATTTATCCTTGGCGGTTCTTTATTATTGCAAAAGCCTATGCAACCCACTAATCCTAATCAATTTACCGAAAAAGCTTGGGAAGCGATCGCCCATACCCCAGATATTGCTAAACAACATCAGCAACAGCAGCTGGAAAGCGAACACCTGATGAAAGCTTTGCTAGAACAAGACGGTTTAGCTAGCAGCATATTAACTAAAGCGGGTGTTGATTTGCAAAGAATCCGCGATCGCACTGACCAATTTCTCCAACGCCAACCAAAAGTATCTGGTAGTAGTACATCTGTATTTTTGGGTCGCAGTTTAGATACACTATTAGATAGAGCAGATAAATATCGTCAAGACTTCCAAGACGAATATATTTCTATTGAACATTTATTACTGGCTTACGCCAAAGATGACCGCTTTGGTAAAGCTTTATGCCAAGAATTCGGTTTAGACGAAGGTAAACTCAAAAAAATTATTAAGCAAATTCGTGGGAGTCAAAAAGTGACCGACCAAAATCCAGAAGGAAAATATCAATCACTGGAAAAATACGGACGTGATCTGACAGAAGCAGCACGTAAAGGTCAACTAGACCCAGTTATTGGCCGGGATGATGAAATTCGCCGCACCGTGCAGATTCTATCGCGACGTACTAAAAATAATCCCGTGCTGATTGGTGAACCAGGTGTTGGTAAAACCGCCATCGCTGAAGGACTCGCCCAAAGAATTATTGCTGGTGATGTCCCCCAGTCCCTGAAAGACCGGAAATTAATCGCCTTAGATATGGGTGCTTTAATCGCCGGGGCTAAATTCCGGGGGGAATTTGAAGAACGACTCAAAGCAGTATTAAAAGAAGTTACAGAATCCGGCGGTAATATAGTCTTATTTATTGATGAAATTCATACCGTCGTCGGTGCTGGTGCTACCCAAGGCGCTATGGATGCGGGTAACTTGTTAAAACCCATGTTGGCCCGGGGTGAATTGCGTTGTATTGGGGCGACCACCTTAGATGAATATCGTAAATATATTGAAAAAGACGCGGCTTTAGAACGACGTTTCCAGCAAGTATATGTAGATCAGCCCAGTGTAGAAGATACAATTTCTATATTGCGGGGGTTGAAAGAGCGCTATGAAGTCCACCACGGGGTAAAAATATCCGACAGTTCTTTAGTTGCAGCCGCTACATTGTCTAGTCGGTATATTAGCGATCGCTTCCTCCCAGATAAAGCCATTGACTTGGTAGACGAAGCTGCGGCGCGGTTAAAAATGGAAATTACCTCTAAACCAGAGGAACTAGACGAGATTGACCGTAAGATTTTGCAATTGGAAATGGAGAAGCTGTCTTTGCAAAAAGAAACAGATGCAGCTTCTCGAGAACGTTTAGAAAGAATTGAAAAAGAACTAGCGGATCTCAAAGAAGAACAAAGAACCCTGACTGCTCAATGGCAATCGGAAAAAGATATTATCAACAAAATTCAGTCAATTAAAGAAGAAATTGACCGAGTTAATTTAGAAGTACAGCAAGCAGAAAGAAATTACGACCTGAATCGCGCTGCAGAGTTGAAATATGGGAAGTTAACAGATTTACATCGCCAATTAGAAGCCGCAGAAGGGGAATTAGCCAACGCCCAAAAAACTGGTAAATCCCTATTGCGTGAAGAAGTCACAGAAGCTGACATTGCGGAAATTATTTCTAAGTGGACAGGAATCCCCATCAGCAAGTTAGTAGAATCAGAAAAGGAAAAACTGCTGCATTTAGAAGATGAACTACACCGCCGCGTCGTGGGACAAGCGGAAGCAGTTACAGCTGTGGCCGATGCTATCCAAAGATCCCGCGCGGGACTAGCTGACCCAAATCGTCCCACAGCTAGCTTTATTTTCCTCGGTCCGACTGGTGTCGGTAAAACTGAGTTAGCCAAAGCCCTGGCGGCCTATATGTTCGACACACAAGAGGCTTTAGTGCGCATTGATATGTCTGAATATATGGAGAAACACACGGTTTCCCGGTTAATTGGTGCGCCTCCTGGATATGTGGGTTATGAAGAGGGGGGACAGTTAACCGAAGCTATTCGCCGTCGTCCCTATGCTGTAATTTTGTTCGACGAGATCGAAAAAGCACACCCGGACGTATTTAATATTTTCCTGCAAATCCTCGATGATGGTCGTGTCACCGATTCCCAAGGTCATACTGTGGACTTTAAGAATGCGATTATTATCATGACCAGTAATATCGGTTCACAGTATATTCTCGATGTGGCTGGGGAGGCTACACAGTATGATGAAATGCGCCGCCGAGTTATGGAAGCTATGCGCAATAGTTTCCGCCCAGAGTTCCTCAATCGTATTGATGAAATGATTATCTTCCACGGTTTGGAGAAAAAGGAACTGCGCCAGATTGTGCTCATACAACTAGAAAGATTAAGGGAAAGATTAAGCGATCGCAAGATATCCCTGAGACTCTCCGATGCAGCCCTTGACTTTTTGGCAGAAGTAGGGTATGATCCGGTGTATGGCGCGCGTCCACTCAAGCGAGCCATTCAAAGAGAGTTAGAAACTCAAATTGCTAAGGCTATCTTACGGGGTGAATTCAACGACGGCGACACTATTTTTGTGGACGTACAAAATGAGCGTCTTTCCTTCAGTCGTTTACCTGTAGAAGTGTTTACCAGTTAAGAAAAATAAGCATCAGTAGGGGACAAGGCCTAAGTCCCCTATTTAACGCTAAATTCTATCTGGGTCAGGTATATAGCCTTTTTCAGTCTCATGAAGTACACACCAATTCCCTATTCCCTATTCCCTGTTCCCTGTTCCCTATTCCCTATTCCCTGTTCCCTATTCCCTGTTCCCAGTTCCCTGTTCCCTCAAACTAAAAAAAATGTACCTCACGAGCATGGGAAATGCTATAGTAATAGCGGGAAAAGTGCCGGCATTACCAGAGTTTCACCTTTGTAGTTATGCCTACTGACATAAAACTTGTCGCATATTACGCATATTTGCCGGTAACTCAAAATTCATGGCTTGTTGAATCAAAACAGAGGGGATGGGAATATTAGGGGTAGCCTGTACTCGGTATGCTAACAAAGTGCCATGACTCAAATCTTTTAGGTCTAAAGTGGCGGTGAAGTCGGTAAAACTCCCTCTTTCCATGCGGAATTGAATTTGTTCCCCTAGCAGTTCTACGACATGAAGATAAATTTCTACTTCAGCTGTGAGAAATAAAAATTTCTTTTGTGCAGATTGATACAGTCGCTTAACTTGATCTTGTGACAAAACTTGACTTTTGATAATATCAGGAAAATATTCCACCCAACGACGGTAATCAGTTAATTGCTGCCATACATGCGATCGCAGTAGTGGTAAATACATCCAAGCTGTAACCGCACCACCCCAAGCTGTATGGGGTAAGGTTTGCAAGAAAATTTCACCCTGCATCAGCGACAATTGCTTGTCTTGACTCCAAGGTATATTCAAACCTGTAATCATCGAGTTGGAGATATGAGATGCAGACATACTAATTTCAGTTACTCCTCAACTTCTCTACCTGTGAGTGATGAAACACACAAACCATTCCATAGTATCTAGTCGAACCAATTAAATTCTAGTTCCACTGTTTTGCTGCCTCAACCAATCTTTTAACCGAAATCATACTGAATATATCGGCAAAAAACGTACTTCTTATCACTTTTTATCAAAACTATAAGTAAAATACATGGGATGTCAAGTAGACTATATTGTGATTAACTGGATTTGAGAGGGAAACTGGGTGAATCAATCTTCCTTAAATCGGACATTAACCCAAATTTTCGGGATTTTTCTGGGTATAGGACTAGCCATGTGGGTAGTTAGAGGTTTTGGTATGCTGACATTTGTTCCCGGTGGTGTCATTGGACTGTTGTTACTAGGGGCGATTACCATAGGGATAATTAGCTATGTACAAAAAACCTGGTGGCGGTTGTAGTCTCAATATATGACAGACTAAAAACTATGGCAAAGTATGTATGTACGGTGTGTGGCTACGAATATGACCCAGAAGTCGGCGATCCTGATAGCGGTGTAGCTCCCGGAACGCCCTTTGAGGAATTGGCTGAGGACTGGGTTTGTCCTGTGTGTGGAGTCACAAAAGATTTTTTTGAACCGCTAGAACTGTGAGAATAACCCCTGGTTCCTAGATGTATATATTATAGAAGTTTTTAGCCTTGAATATTCAAAGACCAACTTTAAATATTGTAGTGATTGGAGGTGGAGCGGCAGGATTTTTTGGTGCGATCGCTTGTGCTCAAATGAATCCTGACGCCCAAGTTACCTTACTCGAAGCTAGTCGTCAACCACTGGCGAAAGTGTTGATTTCTGGTGGAGGACGCTGTAATGTCACCCATGCTTGCTTTGAACCAGCCAGATTAGTACAAAATTACCCCAGAGGTGGTAAGGCTTTACGGGGTGCTTTTAGCCGCTTTCAAGCTGAAGATACAGTAGCTTGGTTTGAAAACCACGGTGTGCGGTTAAAAACAGAAGCTGATGGGCGGATGTTTCCCATCACAGATAATTCTGAAACAATTGTGGAATGTTTGATTAAAACTGCTGCGTCAGCTGGGGTACAATTACGCCTCGGTACACCAGTAGTTGATGTGAAAAAACTTCCCCAAGCACCAGGGTTTGAAATTATCCTCAAGTCTGGACTGAGGCAAAAATGCGATCGCCTGCTTTTGGCAACAGGAAGCAACCCTGTGGGTTATAAAATTGCTAGGGAGTTGGGTCATAACATTGAACCCCCTGTACCTTCTTTATTTACCTTTAATATTCCCGAACCCAAACTGAGGTTATTGGCTGGGGTGAGTGTGAACCCCGTACAATTACGTTTATCTGGGACAGGAAAACCACCACTAGAACAAACTGGACCATTGTTAATTACCCACTGGGGTATGAGTGGCCCTGCTGTGCTGAAACTTTCGGCCTGGGGTGCCAGATTTTTGCACGAAAACCGCTATCAAGCTAAATTATTGGTGAATTGGCTACCGGATTTCAATCAAGAACAAGTGCAGCAAAAAATCTTAGCAGTTAAGACACAATGGGGACAAAAAGCCATGGTCTTACATCGTGGGGTTGACCTACCGCACCGCCTCTGGCAATATCTTATTGACCGGGTCGGGATAACGACAGAAGACCGTTGGGCTGAACTATCCAATAAAAAATTAAATCAGCTAATTCAAGAACTGACCCAGGGAGAATATTTAATTACGGGAAAAGGAGTGTTTAAAGAAGAATTTGTTACCTGTGGTGGCGTTAATCTCAAGGAAGTTAATTTTAAGACTATGGAGAGTAAGTTAATTCCCGGTCTTTATTTTGCCGGAGAAATTCTAGACATTGATGGAATCACGGGGGGGTTTAACTTTCAAAGTGCTTGGACAACAGGATATTTAGCTGGTAAGTCCATGGGAAGTGAACTACCTGACGCTGGCTATCAAAACATAGTGGGAGCGTGAGAACCCCTACGCTTGAGCGAGGGGAAGAAACGCCACTCAACAGGATTTATACCTAACTTATTTACTCCTGCTATCGGGTTTGTTTTCTGGGTCAACATTGACTTGAGGATGCCAAACTTCCCACAACAAAGCGCGATCGCTCCAAGCAGAGCGCATTAAATTCCAGCGCACCTCGTTAGTAGTTCGACCAAACAGATTGAGCATGGTTTGCAGCATTTCTGGAATAGACAGGGTATTTGCTAAAAAACCGCTCCACTGGGGTAAGGATAACTGGAAAAATGAAGCAAAGAAAGCTTGTAGGGTCCCCTCGTCAAACCGCATTAAGTTTTCTAAACCGAATCGGTACAAGGCGTGTTTACGGATTTCCTCCGTTGACCATAGGGTTTGCCATCCTGTGGCTGCAATCTCCCCAGGAGACCCATTCGGATGATTTAAAGCCTGGGCGATCGCTGCTGCTACCCCGGGGGCTCGTCGAATCAAAGCCCCTACCATATAACCAGATGCGGGATGTACCATGCTAGCTGCGCCACCAAAGCCCATGACGGATTGATTGATCAACGGTAAGGGTAAATTCATCGGGAACAAACAGTATTCAATGTGATGGATGTGATTTACCTGCACACCTCGAAAGGCTAAACGTTGATACAACCGCTTTTTCAATACCTCAAAGGAAACTGGGGGACTGTTTGCTAGGGAGGTTTCTTCTACAAAAAATACACCACCTCCTAAATCCATGGCGTAGAGAAATGTGGGGGGTTCTTCTTGTCTTTGCGCCGGTGATAGATGATCGCTGCGGTAGTCCATTAAAACAAACTGTTGGGCATCAATGGGTGGTGAGGAAAAAGTGCCGACGATGCCGTAAGCTGCTTGATAGGCAATGCGATCGCTTGGGGGTCTTTTTAACAGCGCGGGTTTGTGACCACTGACATCAATAACCACTCTGGCGGCTACCTTTGCTCCTTGGGTCGTAGTGACGCACGAATGGCTTGGTAAATGCTCAATGCTGGTAGCAGTACCCTGATGCCATACCATTTTACCCTGCTCGCACTGTTTTAAGAAGTGTGACTGCAGCTTGACATTATCAAATAAACCGTACTCACGCTGAAGGGATATTTTTTGATCAAGGGTGTAGGTGACACAGTTTTGCCAACGATGGCTGAGAAGATGGGTCATCTTCATTGGTTCTAATTCATTGCACCAGATACCGTATGTGTTTGACCACTCTACTGGGGGGGGTGTGGTTGCTAAACCTGCAACCCTCAGACCTTGATTACATAGGGCGGCGGCGATCGCCAATCCTCCCGGTCCAGAACCAATCACTAAAGCATCAAATACCAAGCTCATACCTATACCCTAAAATGCACTACTACACTGCATTTTAGGGGATTGCTTAGTTCCAGTTTGACTCTTGTGTCCCTCACCCCTATAGTCAACGGGCAAAGTTAGGGAGTGTAAAAATCCTCTGTTTGGTGAGGAAGTTGATTTACTCATTACCTATCTGATATTTCTGCTCAAATGAGTTTAAAGTAGTTGAGAATATATTGCAAGTATATATAAAATTAAGTAACATAAGTTTTGCTCCCGAATGATCAGTTATAGCTGAAGTTTGCGTGTACACAAATGTCCTTCTCTATGCTTCAATGTTTTTAGATTTGAACACACCTAAAAATGAAATTCAGCGAAATTGTTGATAGAATGGGTGAATTGGCTACAGATAACAGCCTCAACATTGCTCCCGTTCAAAATCCAGAAATTACAGGTGTAGCTGCTGTGGATGAAGCTAAACTTGGTCATCTGAGTTATATAGAAGGGGCAAGATTCGCTGCTCTTGTCAGCCAGACCCACGCTAGCGCTTTAATCTTACCCCGGAATAAAACACTACAGTCCCAAGCAGAAGAGCGGGGTATCGCCTGGATAGCTACGCCAGAACCCCGCCTGTTGTTTGCCCATGCGATCGCACTTTTTTATCAACCATACCGTCCCCAGCCAGAAGTTCACCCCACCGCGGTGATTCATCCCACAGCCAAAGTGGGTAATGATGTTTATATTGGTGCCCATGCGGTGATTGAGCAGGATGTGGAAATTGGTCATGGTGCGATTATTCATCCCAATGTGGTAATTTATCCCGATGCCAAAATCGGCGATCGCACCATCTTACACGCTAACTGTACCATCCATGAACGTACCCGCATCGGTGCGGATTGCGTAATTCACAGTGGGGCTGTGATTGGTGCAGAAGGCTTTGGCTTTGTACCTACCCCCACCGGTTGGTTAAAAATGGAACAGTCAGGTTATACTGTCTTAGAAGATGGGGTAGAAGTTGGGTGTAATAGTGCCATTGATCGCCCGGCTGTGGGAGAAACACGCATAGGAAGCCGGACAGTAATTGATAATTTAGTACAAATAGGACACGGTTGCAAGATTGGGTCAAATTGTGCTATCGCCGGGCAATCTGGACTAGCCGGAGGGGTGAAAGTGGGGAATCGGGTGATCTTAGCCGGACAGTCAGGAGTGTCGAATCAAGTAAAAATTGGTGATGGGGCCATGGCATCTGCTAAATCCGGCATTCATCATGATGTGGCACCGGGGGAAATAGTTTCCGGGATGCCAGCAGTTCCCCACAAACTGTATCTGAAAGTATCTGCCATATACAATCGCTTACCAGAAATGTATCAATCCTTCAAGCAATTACAACGGCAGATAGGAAAAAAGTAACTAACTAATCCCCAATTTTTCTAACACTGGCTTTGTAGAAACGATATGACGATCTAAACCTAGTTCCTTGGGGCTAACCCCTAAAGCCAAAGCAATCAACTGAGGTAAGTGCAGGACGGGTAAACCTAATCGTTTGTTAATGACCTTTTCCACCTCTGGCTGACGGGAATCTAAATTCAGATGACACAAAGGACAAGGAGTGACTATACAATCAGCCCCATTTTCTAGGGCTTCTTGAATGTGCATCCCCGCCATCTTAAAAGACTCGCTGGTGGCGTAGCTAGCAAGAGGCCAGCCACAGCATTGGGTACGACCACGGTAATAAATGGGTGTTGCGCCTACGGCCCGAAATAAATTTTCCATACCTTCGGGGCGGAAGGGGTCATCATAGGGCATATGTTTTTGGGCGCGCAGGAGATAACAGCCATAAAAAGCAGCACAGTTTAATCCGGTTAACTTATGAGTGACTCGTTGACTAATTGCCTCTAAACCATAATCTGTAATGAGGGCATAGAGAATATGTTTAACTTCGGTACTACCGCGATAAGGTAAACAGCCTTGTTGATTTAGTAGGCCATTGACTTGTTGTAGGTAACTAGGGTTGTCTGTTTGGCATTGCTTGAGGTTTTCGTTTACATGACCGATAACCCCCTGACAAGTGCTGCAATGGGTAAGTAAGGGTAGATTTAACTCCTCAGCTAAAGCTATATTGCGGGCGTTGACAGTATCTTCGAGTAATTGGGAATCTTCTTTAAATGTGCCGGAACCGCAGCAAGCGGCTTTTTTGAGTGAAATCAGTTCAATACCCAATGCTTGGGTTAAAGCTTGAGTGGATAAGTGAAGCTCTCCGCAAGCGCCTTGGGCGACACAGCCGGGGTAATAAGCGTATTTGAGGGGGGAAGATAGCATAATAAATATGTTTGGATGTTTGGATCAGGGCAGTTATCCCTGATAATAACCTTTAGAAAACTAGGCATTTAGTGGCGTTGGGGTAAATGGGTTTGTGGATTAGTTGAGATGTTATGGAGGAAAAGCCTTTGGTAGTATACGGGTGATCCCTCTTTCCGATAAGATGTATATGCTCAAAACCACATTGCCCATAAAGAGCGCATAATAGCAACCGGTCAAGGAATTTGATTGTATGAGTGAAACAGACATTTTTGGAAAGGTCAAAAAAATTGTTGTCGACCAACTAAGTGTTGAAGAGGACAAAATTAAACCAGAGGCTAGTTTTGCCGATGATCTAGGAGCTGATTCCCTAGATACGGTGGAATTGGTGATGGCATTGGAAGAAGAATTTGATATCGAAATTCCCGATGAAGCCGCTGAGAAAATTACTACCGTTCAACAGGCGGTAGATTACATCAACGAAAAAGTTGCTGCATCGGCTTAAATAGCCATTGGGAATTGGGTACTGGGTATTTAGTACTGGTAATAATTAGATATGGAGCAAAATCTTCTCAATTAACTATTATCCGATTTATGACCATACCTGCTTCCCAGTACTGAGTCCCTATTTTTGCAGCTTTCTCGCCAATTTTAACTGAGAAATGACAGATTATAAACGTAACCGTGTTGTTGTAACTGGTGTTGGCGCGATTACACCTATTGGTAATACACCAGATGAATATTGGGAAGGATTGTTAAGCGGACGTAATGGCATTGACAAAATCACATTTTTTGATGCGTCTAGCCATGATTGTCGCATTGCTGGTGAAGTGAAAAACTTCGATCCCCTTGCTTATATGGATCGCAAAGAAGCCAAGCGGATGGATCGGTTTTCCCAATTTGGGGTATCGGCTGCTAAACAAGCTGTATCTGATGCCAAGTTGGTGATTAATGAACTCAATTCCCAGCAGGTGGGGGTGATAATTGGCTCCGGCGTTGGTGGGTTGAAGGTGATGGAAGACCAGCAAACAATCTACCTCAACCGTGGACCTGATCGCTGTAGTCCCTTCATGATTCCCATGATGATCGCCAATATGGCGGCGGGATTAACGGCGATTCACACCGGTGCTCAAGGTCCTAATTCCTGCTCTGTGACCGCCTGCGCTGCGGGTTCTAATGCCATTGGTGATGCTTTTCGCCTCATTCAAAATGGTTATGCTCAGGCGATGATTTGCGGGGGATGTGAGTCGGCCATTACCCCTTTAGGTGTGGCTGGATTTGCCGCAGCTAGGGCCCTTTCCACTCGCAATGATGACCCGGCTCATGCTTGTCGTCCTTTCGATCGCGATCGCGATGGCTTTGTTATGGGTGAAGGTTCGGGTATTCTGATTCTAGAATCCCTAGAACACGCCTTGAGTCGTGGGGCTCGCATTTATGCGGAAATGGTGGGCTATGGGATGACCTGTGACGCTTACCACATGACCGCCCCAGTACCAGGGGGAGAAGGTGCGGCTAGGGCTATGCAATTGGCTCTCAAAGATGGTGGACTCACCCCGGAAATGGTTAGCTATATTAATGCTCATGGCACTAGCACCCCGGCTAATGATTCTACAGAAACCGCGGCTATGAAAACGGCTTTGGGCGAGCATATCTATAAAGTCCCTGTCAGCTCTACCAAGTCGATGACCGGTCATCTTTTGGGCGGTTCGGGAGGTATTGAAGCAGTAGCGACTGTGTTAGCGATCGCTAATGATCAAATTCCCCCTACTATAAATTTAGAAAACCCCGACCCAGAGTGTGACTTAGATTATGTCCCTAATCACAGCCGCGCTCAAAAGGTTGATGTGGCACTATCTAACTCTTTTGGCTTCGGTGGTCATAATGTCACACTAGCCTTTAAGAAATATGTCTAAAATTCTCCAGTTTGCCGTTTTTGGCCTCTCCTGAGTTGATTCTCTGCGAAAGTATCACAAACATCCTTCATTGCTCAATCAATGGTTCAGCATGACCTAATGATGGCAGTGATTTATCAGTAGAATCTCAGGAGATCCCGTTTGTCGATCAACCATAGGGAATGGGATGATAAACATACTGTGGGACAATTTGAATGAATGCTCAGTTAACAGGCTGAACTCATAACACTGATCACCTATAACTGTTAATTGTTCAAATTCACCACAGGGAGAAAAGAACTTCCAAGAATGCTAACCCGTCGTTAAATATCAGAAATTATGGCTGTTGCAACCCAATCCCTCGAAGAACTTTGTATTAACTCTATTCGCTTTTTGGCGGTTGATGCCGTAGAAAAAGCTAAATCGGGACATCCAGGATTACCCATGGGGGCGGCTCCTATGGCTTTTGTCCTCTGGGATCGCTTTATGCGATTTAACCCCAAAAATCCTCAGTGGTTCAATCGCGATCGCTTTATCTTGTCTGCTGGTCATGGCTCCATGTTGCAATATGCCCTGCTTTACCTGACAGGCTATGATAGTGTCAGTATTGAGGATATTAAGCAATTTCGTCAATGGGGGTCTAGGACCCCAGGCCACCCAGAAAATTTTGAAACCCCTGGGGTAGAAGTCACCACCGGTCCCCTGGGTCAAGGAATTGCTAATGGTGTGGGTTTGGCGATCGCCGAAGCTCATTTGGCTGCTAAATTCAATAAACCTGATGCCAAAATTGTTGACCACTATACCTATGTAATTTTAGGTGATGGTTGCAACATGGAAGGTGTATCTGGTGAGGCGGCTTCCTTTGCGGGTCACTTGGGCTTAGGCAAACTGATTGCATTGTATGACGACAACCACATCTCTATCGATGGTTCTACTGATGTAGCCTTCACAGAAGATGTATCAAAACGCTTTGAATCTTACGGTTGGCACGTCCTACACGTTGAAAATGGAAATACAGATTTAGAGGCTATTGCCCAAGCAATTGCAGCCGCCAAAGCCGTCACCGACAAGCCCACCATGATTAAGGTAACCACCACCATCGGTTATGGTTCCCCCAACAAGGCTAATACCGCTGGTATTCACGGTGCCGCTTTGGGTGGAGATGAGGTAGCATTAACCCGCAAGAATTTGGGCTGGGAACACGAACCTTTTGTAATTCCTCAAGATGTTCTTGACCACACACGCAAAGCTGTAGAACGTGGCGCAGGTTACGAAGCTGAGTGGAGTAAGACATTTGCTGATTACAAGGCTAAATATCCCCAAGAAGCGGCAGAGTTTGAACGTTATCTCAATGGTACACTGCCCGCCGGTTGGGAGGAAGTATTGCCTACCTACACCCCCGAAGATAAAGGACTACCTACCCGTAAACACTCGGAAACTTGCCTCAATAAATTGTCCGCGGTTTTACCTGAGTTAATAGGTGGTTCTGCGGATTTGACCCACTCCAACTTAACTGAACTCAAGGGTAAAGGCGACTTCCAAAAAGGAGCATACCAAAACCCCAACATTCACTTTGGTGTTCGGGAACACGCTATGGGAGCAATTTGTAATGGTATAGCTCTTCATGGTTCGGGATTAATTCCCTACGGTGCTACCTTCTTGATTTTCACAGATTATATGCGGGCGGCCATCCGTTTATCTGCCCTGTCTAAGGCTGGAGCAATTTGGGTGATGACCCACGACTCCATTGGACAAGGTGAAGATGGCCCCACACACCAACCCATAGAAACACTGGCTTCCCTGCGTGCTATTCCTAACCTGACTGTATTTCGTCCCGCAGACGGTAACGAATGCTCTGGCGCGTACAAGGTGGCGATTGAAAGAGCCAAGCAGAATGATCCGACTCTGCTAGCTTTCACCCGTCAGAATGTTCCTAACTTGGCAGGTACTTCAGTTGAGAATGTGGCTAAAGGTGGATATACAGTAGTAGACTGTGAAGGTACACCAGATATTATCTTGATTGGTACTGGTTCTGAATTGAGTCTGTGTGTAACCGCAGCTGAGAAACTCACCGCAGAAGGTAAAAAAGTCCGCGTTGTTTCTATGCCTTCTACCGATTTGTTTGATGAGCAAGAAGCAGCTTATAAAGAGTCTGTTCTACCTAAAGCTGTAACTAAGCGTTTATCTGTAGAAGCTGCTGCTAGTTTCGGTTGGCATAAATACGTCGGTAGTGAAGGTGATACCGTGAGTATTGACCGCTTCGGCGCTTCCGCTCCCGGTGGTGTTTGTATGGAGAAATTTGGCTTTAGCGTTGATAACGTATTGGCTAAGGCTAAGGCTTTATTGGGTTAAGCAATATTTTCTGAGATTTTTTGGGTAGGCTTAAGGGTCTACCCTTTTTTTTAAAGATTCAAGCGATCGCTAGTAATAGTATACTGGTTGCCATTTTAGCAAGTCATTTGGCAACATACGCCATGGACAACCCGCACAAAGAACATAAAATTCAGAAGTCCAGGATGTGTGAGGTGGTTAAGATCCCCGACTTCTCTCCCAAATATTCAATAACTCCCTAGGTTATGGAAGAAGTCCAGGATGTGTGAGGTGGTTAAGATCCCCGACTTCTCACATCATCACAGGTACTCTAGGATAACTTAGCTAGAAGTCTGGTTAAGATCCCCGACTTCTCTCCCAAATATTCAATAACTCCCTAGGTTATGGAAGAAGTCGGGGATCTGTGTGACTGTGG
>CAIWDD010000097.1 GCA_903911355.1 uncultured Nodularia sp.
GAACGCCAACGCGCTGAAGCCGAAAGCCAACGCGCCGAAGCCGAAAGACAAGCCAAGGAAAAACTCAGAGCCTATTTACAATCCCAGGGTATTGACCCCGATAATTTACCCTAGATTGCTCAATAGGACATTTTAGCATCTGGTCTAGGGGCGATCGCATTACCATAGGCGATCGACCCCAGGTCAACAGTCAACCGTCATCCGTCATCCGTCATCCGTTATATGAATCATCCTATTTTGAACAAGATTTTCGTGAGATTGACTAGAGCATTAAGTTTTGTCTTAGTAAAAATGGCTTTGGTGGTCAAGCTGATAGGTAGAAATCTCATCCATCGGATATTTGCCATTAAAAATCCTATCTTGTGGCTGGTTGTGTTGACATCACTACTGTTGACTGGGTGTGTAGAGTACGATGCGGGAGTGAATTTTAATCACTCCAACAGTGGCGAAATAGTACAGCATATTAAACTGGGAGAACGACTCACTAGCTTTAGTCCCGATTCTGTATCTGAATGGTTACATAGCATAGAACGTCGCGCCAGTCAACTAGATGGTAAAAGCCAACGAATTTCCGCCTCCGAAATTATTGTGAAAATTCCCTTCAGTAATGGTCAAGAGTTGCAAGAGAAATTTAATGATTTTTTTAACTCTCGTGGAAATAAAAAAGCTGAGGGTGTACAGCAATCATGGGAGTCAGCACCACCGAAAATTGAATCAAATTTATTGATAGATCAAAACAATTTTCTCTTGTTAGTCAGGAATCGATTAATTTATGATTTGGACTTGCGATCGCTCTCCTTAATTGCCGGTAGAGGCAGCGTGTTATCGGATACTGAATCAATTCTAGAACTCAATTTTAGTTTAAATACCCCTTGGGGAGCCAGAAATATTGAACAAAACGAAACTGCTATCCCACCCCAGAAAAAAGGCAGGGAATTAGTATGGCAGATCCCACCAGGTCAGGTAACCCATATAGAAGTAGTTTTCTGGTTACCTAATCCCCTGGGTATTGGTGGTTTGTTAATTATCCTGTTCATCTGGGGAGGAATTTATGTGAGATATAGTTTTATGCCAGATCCCAGAGTTCAGTTTACATCTAGTACTAAAGTACCAGTTACAGAATAAACAAAAGAAACTGGGAAAATCTAATTCCCAGTCTCGACTCTTCAAGGTGACAAGCGCTCAATTTTCCAACTGCTATTATCCCAGCAGCGAGTATAGAGCAATCGGTCATGCAGGCGACTGGGGCGACCTTGCCAAAACTCAATTTCTGTGGGAATGACTCGGTAGCCTCCCCAATGAGGTGGTCTAGGAACTTCCTGATTTTGATATTGGCGCTGGAATTCTTGGAGTTGTTGCTGTAAAACTTCCCTACCAACAATTACCTGACTTTGATTAGAAGCCCATGCACCCAAACGACTACTAGGGGGGCGCATCTCAAAATAGCTATCAGACTGTTCTGGGGAAATTCTCTCTACAGTCCCCACAATTCTGACTTGGCGTTCCAATTCTGCCCACCAAAATACTAAAGCTGCTTGGGGATTTGCTGCTAGTTCTTGTCCTTTGTGACTATTGTAGTTAGTGAATAAAACAAAGCCTTGCTCATCAAAATCTTTGAGTAGTACCATTCGTGCTGAAGGCTTACCGTCTGGTGTAGCTGTGGCCAGAGTCATAGCATTGGGTTCAGGAAGTTGGGCTGCTAGTGCTTGTTCAAACCATGTTTGAAATTGAATCACAGGATTGGGGTTAATTTCGGTTTCGCTCAAATCTTGCAAGGTGTAATCCTTGCGAAGATCAGCTACGGTCTTGTCCATGTGAGTTTGTATATTTTAGATAAGTTTGCTAAATAAAAGAAGTAGCCTATTGATTAGGCTTTAATTCCACCAGTAACACAAAGCATTGTGAATGCCAAACGTCTTCCAGAAACTACAGCCCATGTCAGAATTATCCGTCAATCGTGGCAACTCGGCTTTCTTGAGGGTGAAGTAAGTGCGGGTAACTTCGAGTGGTATTTCCAATGGCATTTTCGCCGAGGAGAACTTTCTGTTAAGCCTTCCCAAGGTCGCGCTTTGATTAAAGAACCTCTTGGTCGTTTTTTAGAACAACAGGATTATCAGTTAGAGCCGGGAGGGGATTATGCTTTTACTATTAGGGCTGAACTTTAGCTCCAACAGTAAGAAGCCTCTGGTCTTACCGCGAACCGGAAGTGATGAGATGAATTGCAAGTGAGTTGACATGGAGGAAACCAGCCAAATATTAATCCTCTGAGTAATGTAATTCAACCCTTAATCAACATTAGTGGTTAAGCGATTTAAGTACCGTTCAATCAAGAGCAGAGCCACAATATCATCTATGGGTCGTGGTGGCTGTCTCATACCCTGGGGGACGAGTTTTGTTAGCCCTTTGGGGGGGTACATCTGCCAATAGCGATCGCGTGCTTCTAGGGTGCTGTAGCGCTCATCGACTAAAATTATACTTAGCTGCTCTACCAGTGCTTCGCGCAATTGCTGTTTCCATTGTTTAGCAGTGGTTTGGTTTCCCATGACCATTAAGGAAACGGGAAACTGTTGACGTAGGGTTTCAATGGTAGGGATGGCCTTTTGTGCAGTTACAACTTGGTGATAGTACAATTGCCTATCTAGTCCCATGACTGCTAGACCACACTTATCTTTACCGGGGTCGAAGCCTAGGATGACTGGTTGTGTGGGTGAAAATTCACTAAAACTCATAATCAATACGCTGAAATTTCATCAAGGGCTTGATTTAATTATTTTTTTAGGTGTTAAAAATTACTTTTCCGTTTAGTATTGCTAAAAGCCTGATTCTTAAAGGACCGGCTGTATAAGTGTCCTCCATAGCGATCGCTTTAATTTCCAAAGGTTGATCATATAGTCTCAATTGTAAGAAAAAGCGTAAATGAGTACCTTCTCTTAACAAACCCTCCACAATTCCAGCATTACGCGCCCGAAATTCCGAAGCGGAAATCAGCAAATCTAGTCTTTGGGACAGCTGATAGGATGTCATCTTTTTTGGGTCAGCAGTAGTGGTGGCTAGGACTTCGCCTTCGGAAAACACTAGTTGATTTCGGGCTGCATCCGCAAAAAATTCTATTTGGTTTTCGCCGCGAACGTAATTACCCGCAGAGAAAATTCGCACAACGTACTCTCGACCATCGCTAATCTGCTGGCTCAGTTGTTCTACCCTCTGTGGGCTAACCTCGATCAGCTGTTTATTTGTAGGATTTTCCCCGGGTTCAGTTAATTGAATGTTGGCATTCTGGTTAGCTGCTTGCAACA
The DNA here is from genome assembly GCA_903911355.1 of uncultured Nodularia sp. Taxonomy (GTDB): domain Bacteria; phylum Cyanobacteriota; class Cyanobacteriia; order Cyanobacteriales; family Nostocaceae; genus Anabaenopsis; species Anabaenopsis arnoldii. The sequence goes on from CAIWDD010000097.1 coordinate 3,297, forward strand.
GTTGTATTACCAGTTCACGGGCTGCACTAGGTTGGTTAACGCGAACCACCTTCGCCGCCAGGACTTGATTGCGAACTAGTGCGAGTTTGCCCAGACGTAGGTCACGGTATGATTGATAATACTTTTCTAGCCTTGCGACTTCTTGTTCTAAAAAATTCTGTTGTTTTTCTAATTCTTTGAGGAGGGCTTCCCTTGTGGCGATTACTTCCTCTCGTGCAGCAATTTCTTGATTACGTTTTTTGATCAGTGCATCAAGTTGGGTAATTTTGTGATCGCGCCCTTCTATTGCTGTTTTAGCTTCGGCATAAAGTCGTTGTCGTTCTCCCCTTAGTTGTGCAATAGCCCGCTGCAATGTTTGTCTTTGATCGTAAACCCTTTGTAGTTCAGTTAAAGCTTCTTGATACTGACTTACTACTCCACCTAGCTGGGTTTGGGTACGTTGAAGTTGAGTTTGTGTTGCTTTTTGTTTAGCGTTAGCTGCTTGTAAGGATTTATTAATTACCTGCAACTGTCGCTCCGCCTTAGTTTGTTCAATTCTAGCTGTGCTTAACTCAACCTCTACCTGGCTTTTCTCCGATTCCGCAATTTTGAGCTGTTCCCGCTTGTTTCTCAGGTCTTTTTGAATATCTTCTAGCTCAAATACCCCTTGCCGCAATCCTTCATCAGCGGCAAATAAGATCCCTAATGTTGAAGCCGAAATTAAGCCGCCAGTAAATATAGTTACCAGTACAGCCGTTTTTTTTGGACGCAGGTTAAATAGTGAGAGGCGTGCTTTGCCAACTCGTGTGCCAATGCGATCGCCCACGGTGGCAATTACGCCCCCCAAAATTAAAATTGCCGCGATCAGGATGTACCCGGTGGTCATCTTCAGCTACCGTTCACGTAGTGTGCCGGATGCATAATGCTTCCAGATACAGCCTACTACTTTCAAGGATAATCTTGTAGGGGAAGACAGATAGGCAATAGCTGAAACTACTGAGAATTTTCGATTTATCCCCAATGGGTGTAATTTTGAAGAACACAACCCTTGCCACTCCACCTCCCCCGATTGATTTTAAGTGAACTGCTTACTTAAGGTAACAGGTTTATGCACCGTAATCTTCTTTTTGTGGATAGAAATCATTTGTTTCTCACGCAAGTCTCCTAATAACCTAGTGACCGTTACCCGAGTTGAACCAATTGCCTCAGCGATCGCCTGATGAGATAACTTCAGATCAATCGTAATCCCATCCGCACAAGGAACACCAAAATCACGACAAAGAATTAACAAAAAACTCACCAATCTCGAACCCATATCCCGGTGAGCCAAGGTTTCAATCATCATCTCTGTCTGTAAAATCCGCGAAGATAGGCCTCGCAGCATCAACATTGATAATTCTGGATTTTCCTTAAAGGCTTGCTCCACCTGTTCAATGGGGGCTGACAGTAACTCTACAGGCGTAAATGCGACTGCATGGTAAAATCTATCAGACTTATTTCCCGTCAGTAATGACAACACACCAAAAACACTATTTTCCCGCAGCAGTGCTACCGTTATTTCCTCTCCTGCCTCATATACCCTGGAAAGTTTCACAGCACCCTTCAAAAGAAAATAAACTCGTTCAGCAGGATCGCCGGGAAAAAATATTGTTTTGTTGCGTTCAAATGTTTCTACAACTGGAGGAAATGCTCCGGTCGCCATCTGACGAAATACATTTGCTAGGGCTTTATCTTGTGTCACGATCATCTCCCTTCCCCTACCCAATGCCGGAAAAACAAAAACTGATTACCTAAGAATACACCTGAAAAATCAATAAAGCACCGTCAACCTTTCTGTACATTCCTATACTCAAAGGCATAAGTTCATGGTGATTTGTTCATAATGATACATAATTTTTCATCTTTTTAGCTAGTAGTTGTTATAAGTACTTACACAGTTAAGGTCATCAGGTTTTTCGCCAAAAAATTCACGATATCTTGAGAATATATTCAGGATTATCTAGAGAAAGTTTTCAGAAAACAGTCCCCTAAATGATCATTTCTGCAAATGATGTGCCAAACCAAGAGCAACTCGGCGCAGATTCTAGTATGCTCCTAATGATTGATCTCATTCACAATTTCTATGCTGAATCTGACTGGAAAAAACGCCTTAGTTACAGGGATTGCCAATAACCGTTCCATTGCCTGGGGGATTGCTCAACAACTGCATCAAGCCGGAGCTAACTTGGGTATTACCTACCTACCAGATGAGCGAGGTAAGATGGAGAAAAAGGTGGCGGAATTGGTAGAACCTCTCAACCCCAGCTTATTTGTTCCCTGTAATGTGCAAGATGACGAGCAGGTGAAATCTACCTTTGAAGCAGTTCAGGATCAGTGGGGAAGATTGGACATTCTCATCCACTGTCTGGCCTTCGCTAACAGAGAGGATTTGACCGGTGGATTTAGCCAAACCTCACGTTCTGGGTTCAAAACAGCCTTAGAAATCAGCACCTACTCACTAGTGCAGTTAAGCGGTGCGGCTAAACCGCTGATGACCGAAGGGGGTAGTATCATCACCCTCACATATCTGGGTGGTGTCAGGGCAATTCCTAACTACAACGTCATGGGAGTAGCTAAAGCCGGATTAGAAGCTAGTGTACGTTATTTGGCGGCTGAACTCGGACCAGACAATATTCGGGTGAATGCCATTTCCGCCGGGCCGATACGCACATTAGCATCTTCAGCAGTAGGCGGAATTTTAGATATGATTCACCATGTAGAAGAAGTAGCTCCCCTGCGACGCACTGTCACTCAGCAAGAAGTGGGCAATACTGCTGCTTTCTTGTCTAGCGATTTAGCCAGTGGCATTACAGGACAAGTTTTGTATGTAGATGCAGGATATGAAATCATGGGAATGTAATAATTAATCATTTTTAAGGTTAACGGTTGACGGTTGACGGTTGGCGGTTAACCGACAAAATACAGTCACCAAGCATCACTCATCAGTCATGCGCCCTCCATAGGGTTTGTGATTTCCCCATTCCCCATTCCCGATTCTCCACCTATGCAAACAAGCGATACCTTCGGTAAGGACTCACTCCAAGGCCAAATTAATTCGACTCACACTGCTCGCATAGCCTCGATCCATCGCACCACTGGCGAAACTGATATAAAAGTTACTATTAACTTGGATGGTACAGGCATCTGCACAGCAGCAACTGGGATTCCATTTTTAGATCATATGTTGCATCAAATTTCCTCCCATGGGCTGATTGACTTAAATGTCCAAGCCCGGGGAGACTGGGAAATTGATGATCACCACACGAATGAAGATGTGGGTATCACTTTAGGGCAAGCTTTTAGTCAAGCCCTAGGTAACAGGAAAGGTATTACTCGTTTTGGTAATTTTCTGGCACCATTGGATGAAGCTTTAGTGCAAGTGGTGCTGGACTTTTCTGGCAGACCTCATCTGAGTTATGGCTTGGAAATTCCCACCCAGCGAGTGGGAACCTACGATACTCAGCTAGTACGGGAATTCTTTGTAGCATTGGTTAACCATAGCCAAATGACATTACACATTCGTCAACTGGATGGCATTAACTCCCATCATATTATTGAGGCAACATTTAAAGCTTTTGCCAGAGCAACCCGAATGGCGGTGGAAATTGACCCCCGTCGGGCTGGTAACATTCCCAGTTCTAAGGGTATTCTGTAGGAGTTAACTAGCAGATAAAATGTAGTTTTGCGACCATTTCTGTACGAGTTGAAACACCAAGCTTACGAAACATCCGTTTTAAAGCTTGCTTGACAGAATTTTGTGTGATCCAGAGTTGTTCACCAATTTCGGCATTGGTTAACCCCTGTGCTACCAACTCGGCAATTTCTAGCTCACGGGCGGTTAAGGGACTGACTAACAGTGAATTGGATATTTTTGCTTCTTTGGCTCTGAGAGTGGCAAGTTTTGCTGATAAATGAATGCACAAAGCGCTTAAGTCAGCTAAGTCATCGCTATTAAAGGGATCAGTCCCTTGATCGCGAGCTAAGTTTAATGTCCCCACTAGACGACCATCGCAAACAATTGGCCCAGTCATCACGTGTTCATGGTCATGACGGGGACAGAAATGTTTCCAATCTCCTGGTGATAGTATTAATTGTTCATGGGCGGGAGCGTGTCGTTCCACTACATAACGACCAACTGGATTGTTTTCCATACATACGGCGGGAATAGCCTGAACATTAACCGCATTTGGCTGTTCATCGATGAGATAGATCCCGCAATGTTGGACGCCAAAATACTCACCAATTTTATCCATGAGCGCCACTTGTAGTTCCTGCTCGTTGCTGACATTTGCGATCGCTTGAAATATAAGGGAAAGAGAATTAGGCATAAGTGTACCCACTTGGGGACTATGCGAAGCTTCATATTTACTTCTATGCTAATACCAGCCAAGATAAAACGCTAATATAGCTAGTCACTCTGGGAGAAGTAGATGACAATTACAAAACTTTCCGCTCAGGAACTTTTCCGGGCTGCTTATGAAAATCGCTACACTTGGGACAAGAGTTTTCCCGGTTATAGCGCAGATATTACTTATAAATATGATGACCAACTATTTACAGGTCAAGTTGTCATCGATGCTAACCTCAAGGCGGAAGTGTTGGGGGTAGAAGATGAGCAAGCAAAGAAAGCCATTCACGGACAGGCGTGGGAAATTGCCATTCACCGCGTCCGTCGCAGCTTTGAGGACACTCACAGTCAGAATAAATTCAGCTATGGAGACACTGACGAGACTGGTGCAACTGAAATTTTAGTGGGTGGTCAATCTGAAGGCGATAAATATAAGGTTCGCAATAATGAGGTTTGCCACGTCCACCGTTTAATTCACGGTACTTTTGTGACAATTAACACTTTTAGCAGCCATGACACTGGGGCGGGTTATTTGTCCCATACCTATGATTCTGTATACCACGATCCCAAAACAGGGCAACAAAAAGGTGGGAGAAGTGAGTTTACCGATGAATATGAAAAAGTTGGCGCATATTTTGTTTTAAATCGTCGCGAGATTCGCACTCAAACAGATGGAAAAATTTCCACTCAAGAGTTTGTCTTCTCCAACATTCAACTTTTGTCACCTGTTACGGTTTAAGTTGAATTTTTCAAGAGAAATAAGAAGCGATCGCTTCTTATTTCCTTTCAAGGGTAATGTATTATACCATTCTCTGAGATGTTTTGTGCCGATCCAACTTCAGCATCAACACACCCAAAGGTGGTAGACATAAATCGAGGGAATAAGGACGACTATGTAAAGACCAATTATCAGTCCATTTACCACCTAAGTTACCCATATTACTGCCGCCATAGGGACGGGCATCACTGTTAAACAACTCGGTATAAAATCCTTCCTCTGGTACACCAATGCGGTAGTGAGAATGTGGTTGGGGAGTGAAGTTGCAAATCACCACAATGAAATCATCAGAATCCTTGTCATGACGGATAAAAGAAACGACACTATGACGGTTATCGCTACAATCAATCCACTCAAAGCCATCTTGGGCGAAATCCTGAGTATATAAAGCCGGTTCAGAACGGTAGAGAAGGTTTAGATCCTGGAAAAACTGCTTTAATTGTTGGTGGTCTTGATATTGTAATAATTGCCACTCCAAATCTGCCCAGACATTCCACTCACTCCATTGGCCGAACTCCATGCTCATAAACATAGTTTTCTTGCCTGGGTGAGCAAACATATAGCTAAATAAACAACGGACATTGCCTAACTTCTGCCATGTATCACCGGGCATTTTGCCGATGATATTGCTCTTACCATGTACCACTTCATCATGGGACAAAGCCAGCATGAAGTTCTCACTGTGGTTGTACCACATACTAAAGGTAATATTATTTTGATGGAACTGGCGGAACCACGGATCCATACTGAAGTAGTCCAGCATATCGTGCATCCAGCCCATATTCCACTTTAAATTAAACCCTAGTCCGCCTGTGTAGGTAGGCCAGGACACCATAGGCCAGGAAGTGGATTCTTCTGCAATGGAAAGAATACCTGGGAAATAGCTAAAGATAATGTGATTAACTTGACGCAGAAAATCTGCGGCTTCTAAGTTCTCTCTACCGCCGTATTGGTTAGGTAGCCATTCTCCTGCTTTGCGGCAATAGTCTAGGTAAAGCATGGAAGCCACAGCATCAACGCGAATACCATCAATATGGTATTTATCAAACCAAAAGAGGGCATTAGCTACTAGAAAGTTTCTAACTTCGTGGCGATTGTAGTTGAAAACTAAAGTACCCCATTCTTTGTGTTCTCCTTTGCGCGGGTCGGAGTGTTCATAAAGGTGAGTACCATCAAAGAAAGCTAAACCATGACCATCTTTAGGAAAGTGACCGGGAACCCAATCGACAATTACACCAATATCGTTTTGGTGGCATTTGTCAACAAAATACATGAAATCTTCGGGGCTGCCAAAACGTGAAGTGGGGGCATAATATCCAGTTACTTGATAACCCCAAGACCCATCAAAGGGATGCTCCGCAATGGGTAGCAGTTCTAAATGGGTGTACCCCAATTCTTTGACATAGGGTATCAGTCGGTCTGCTAGTTCTCTATAGGTGAGGAAGCGTGCGCCTGGTTTGAGTTCTGAAACTATAACTACGGGTTCTGTCTCACCATTGGGTAATTTAGGTGGTTCTGAACTAGAAGCGTGTAACCAAGAGCCTAAATGCACTTCGTAGACGGAGACTGGTTGGGTCAGGGGGTCGGTGTGACGACGCTTTTCCATCCAGTCTTGGTCACTCCAAGTGTAAGTGTTTAAATTAGTGACAATGGAGGCAGTTTTGGGACGGGGTTCCTGTTGGAAGGCATAGGGATCGGATTTTTCGTAAATATGCCCTTCAAAATTTTTAATTTCATACTTGTAATGCTCTCCTACGCCGATTTCAGGAATGAATAATTCCCAAACGCCGGTGGAGCCTTTGCGCATCTGGTGTTTACGCCCGTCCCACAGATTGAAGTCTCCTAGCAAGGAAACATTACGAGCATTGGGAGCCCAAACGGCAAAATAAACACCTTTAACACCGTTAATCTCTGTGGGATGGGCTCCCATTTTTTCGTATATTCGGTGATGATTGCCTTCGGCAAACAAATGTAAGTCAAAGTCTGTTAATTTCGCAGACCGGAAGGCGTAAGGGTCATAGGTGACACGCTCATGCTCACCTTCTTTAATCCGTAGCTGGTAGTTTGTCAGTTCCGCTGTTTCAATTATGCATTCAAAAAAATGTGGATTATGTACTGTCTCCATTGGGTATTCCTGACGCTCCTCAGGAAGAATTACCGATGCTGCAGTCGCATTTGGTAGGTAGGCTCGCACAGCCCAGACTTTTTTGCCATTTTGTTCTATGCAATGAGAACCTAGTATTTCAAAGGGATCGTGATGCTGATTCCCAACTATACGGTTAACCTGTTCTGGGATAATTGTGGTCATAGACATGAAGCTACCTAGATTTGAATACAGTAATTGAGTGAGTTACTCCCATTGCTGACCCTAGAGAGTAGATCTGGGTTTTCCCCAGAAAGAACTAAATTTATGGTTCTAAATTTATGGTTCTAAATTTATTTGTAATTTTGTCGTCACCGTTATCGTACATCAGAATGGTCACTGGAGATTGGGGTTTAACGACTGTCACTCAAAATCTGCTCAAATTTACCTAAAGTTAGTAATAAGTGAGAAAAGTGTGCCTTGATCCCCACTATTTAAATACGGGGCTATACCCCTGGTTATCAAGGTTTTTCGGCATTTTCGTTATAATTCCTTCAAATATCTAAGAATGGGAAAATTTGTAGTAATGCCTTACGTAATCTTATCAAGTAAATGGTTTGTCGTAAATCGGCATTCAGTTTGGGTGGAGGACTTACTTGTAGCTGTTCTTCTAGTTCTGCGTATTCGGCAGGATTCAGGGGTTTACCGTCCACTGGCGATCGCGCGTCTAGAATAATTTCCCTGCGCAATATTTCTTCTGGTATATCTTCGGGTGGGGGTAATGCGATCGCACTTGTTCCCCAATGGCCACTCCAGCCTAACAAAAGGGTAGTACTAATACTCACAACCCAAAATACTATTTTTTTTCTCCCCATTACCTTCATCCTAACCATCACTCAACCCTGGTGCTAATGGTTCATGACACAGTTGGTGGACTTGCACAATGCGCTCAAATAACCAGGGATATTCTTGACGATACTCAGGAATCAGTGCTAGAGGACTCAGCAAGGCAGCTGCGCTAATGTCTGCCACACTTAGCTGATTACCTACTAAGTAGTCATTTTTTTGCCAGCGAATAGATAACTCTGAAAAGGCAATAGCAAGTCTCTTTTTAGCCAATTCCACAGTAGTTTGGTTGATACCATATTGTTGGCGGACTACTGAAATTATCATCTGACTAACCAGTGAAGGGTCAATTTCCTTGCCTTCCCCAGCCCGAAACTGATAGTATACAAACCTGGTGGCTGTACCAATGCTTTCATCCAACCAATCCTCTAACATCCACGCTTCTGTCTGCTGTTGATGGTCAGGTAAGAAGTAGGACGGTTGTGGTTGATAAGTTTCCAGAAATTTTAAAATTTCGGTAGAGTCAGCGATCGCATTGGGTTGACCCTCAAGTGGTAACAACACGGGTAAAGTCTTCAAACCTGTTAGCGGCTTAACTCGCAGGATATGCCACCCAGGAGTCAGATTTTCAGTTTTATAATTAATTTGCTTATAGCCGAGCGCCAGACGAGCTTTGCGACAGTAATGGGATGTACTAAATTGTAGTAGCAACATAAAGCTACTTTACCCCGCCATGAGGATTAATTTTATGCCTTTAGATATGCAACTTGCCAAGAAAGTATGTTGATTTCCGCACTATAGCAGGAGTATGACTTACGTAAATTACCAACTAAATAAGTTGCATAAATAACTGATTAATAGACATGATAATTTTTCCGTAAGCCACCACCATGAAACTTGGTTACAGTTGCAACTATATTAAGCAGTGCCCTTTACCTGCTAATTTAACTCAAGTTTTCAGTCTATTTGACAAAAAGATGTTGTATAACCGCCCCAAAAAAATTAACTTTGTTTAGTCATAAATTATACTATTGATTAATTTTCTTGGGGTGATTTACTAAGTCAAAATTTATTGGGGATTGGTACCGGGTGCGGGGGCAGGAGTAGCACCGTCAGTGGGTTCACCAGGAGTGGGAGTCGCTGGTGGAGTTTCAGGCTCAGTTCCAGGCTCACAGGCTCCAAGAACCGCGGCCAACCCTAACATTAGAACAAAACCAAAGATTTTTGTTTTCAACATAAACTCCTCTTTCACCAAAAAATGGCAATAAAAAAAAATAGCCTGTTGTATAAGATAACCTATTTGTTGCTAATTTTTGAAATGTCTTGTGCTGATATTTTCAAAAGCAATACTTTCGGCTGATTTTTTGAGGCTGATTGATTATGCAGGAGGGTGATTAATTTCTCTGCTTCAGGACTCCAGTCAGCACATAGCCAAAATCAAGGCGGACAAACCAGACATCAGATGAAAATTCTTTATTTTACAAGGCTCTTGTGCCTTGCTGTCTTGTGTTGCCATACTAGAAATGGCACATTGCTGCCTACCAGTGACAGGTATCACACGAGGATTGTCGCCTGAGGCCAAACAGGCTAAAGGTTTAAAACACTGTATTTTCCATCTAAAAACATATATGGCTGTTGTGCGTAAATCGGCTGTTCCCAAAACAGGTCTTTGGTTCCGAATCAATCCTACCCCATCCAACGGGGAGAGGCCTCCCATCCCTCTAAGATCAACCTCTGGGAGTACATCTACACTTGTAGATGAACCTTTGCCAATATCCTCAAAAAGACAACGGCGTGCTGTCAAGAAGTTGCCGGTTTCTAGGAACCATCCATTGCCTGAAGTCGCTAAACAACGAGTCTCACGGGTGGAAAGTCAATCAAATAGAACAACCCAGAAAAATCAGAAGCTAGGGGAAGGTAGCTTACCCGTGATGCCTAATTATGGCTCTGGACCTTTTTGGTTACTGCGCTTGTACACATCACATCGTTATTCGTCCGTAGTGACGTTTTTCTTGGTAGCAGCAACTTTATTTGTGTATGGTTGGATAGTATATTCTCAACAACTGTGGAGTCAGGAATATAACAAGCTACAAGACCTGAAACTTTATGAACGGCAGTTAACCACAACTAACGCTACCCTCAAGAACAAAATGGCTGAAGAAGCAGAAGAGGAAGGCACTGGGCTAGTGTCAGCAACACCAGCCAGAACAATTTTTTTGCCCGCAGCATCTCCATCTTCTAGTTCTGATGCTACACCCCCTGGCACAGCACTAAATATGGAAAAGCCACAAAACACTCCCTTACCACTAGGATATTAGAGTTATCAAAGCGGGAGTACAGGATTCCAACCCTGAATGATGCACTTAGGGGAATCCGGCTGTTCCTAATAACTGATAACTAATACTGAGCAGGTAAATACAGAAGTCACCCGGTAAACTAAAATTGAGAAATTTTCAAAATTCAGCATTTAGAAGGCGAGGAAAGTCTTCTATCCTAGCATTTATGCAGAGGTTTAGGTTCACCTCTAATCCTCAAGACCAGATATCCAATACCAGACCCCGGCTGTTCGTGGTTTGGGGCATATTAATGACCGCAGGTTTGGGGTTGGCTATTAATTTATATCAGTTGCAGATTATCCAGGGAGCAAAGTTAACCGAGAAGGCGCGTAACCAGCAAATGGTGAATTTACGGCCTTTCGTTCCCCGTCGCCTAGTGGTAGATCGCACTAATAGTGTATTAGCTGTTGACCGACCTGTATATACCTTATATGCCCATCCTAAGCTGTTTGCTCAGTCTAATAAACAAATGGCAGAACAACTCGCTCCCATACTCGACAAACCCCCGGGTGAATTGGTGAAAACTTTTGAAAGCCGCAGGAGTGGGATTACACTGGCTTCCGGCTTACCCGAAGTGAGTGCTGGGCGTGTGAGATCATTGCGCTTAAATGGCTTAGAATTGATTCAACAATACTCCCGATATTACCCGCAAAAGAATGTGGTTGCGGATGTGGTGGGCTACGTCAATCTTGACCGTAAGGGTCAGGCTGGTGTGGAATACAGTCAAGAGAATTTATTAGAACGTTCCCCGCAGACAGCGCGGCTGAGTAAGGCTGGTAATGGTAGACTTCTACCAATTCATGCACCGGAAGGATTTTTAAATTTCGATGACCTGCGACTGCAATTAACTATTGATAGCCGGTTACAAAGGGTCGCCGGTACTGCTTTAGAAAAACAGATAGAGAAGTTTCAGGCTAAACGCGGCGCGGTAATTGTTATGGATGCTTCAGACGGTTCTTTACTAGCTCTGACTTCCTATCCTACCTATAACCCCAATGAATACTCTAGTGCTGATATTTCCCTATTTAGAAACTGGACAGTAGCTGATCTTTATGAGCCGGGATCGACTTTTAAGCCTTTGAATGTGGCGATCGCCCTAGAGAATGGCGTAATTAAAGCAGATGATGTGTTTAATGACCCCGGTTCTATTCAAATAGGTAAGCACACGATTAGAAATGCAGGTCACAAGAGTTATGGCAATATTAACATTGCACAGATATTACAAACTTCTAGCAATATTGGCATGGTGCGGATCATTGAACGCATACAACCACAAGTTTATTACAATTGGCTAGAACGTTTGGGACTAGGGGAAACAGTCGATACAGATTTGCCTTTTGAAGTGGGGGGACGGCTCAAAGGTTCAAGACAGTTTCTCAGTTCACCCATTGAAGCAGCAACTACATCCTTTGGGCAAGGTTTTGCTTTAACACCGTTACAGTTGGTGCAAATGCATGGCGCTTTAGCGAATGGGGGTAAATTAGTCACACCCCATGTAGTGCGAGGGTTGGTGGACAGTAAAGGCCAGATGCATTATGCGCCTGATCTGCCCACAACACGCCAAATTTTCTCAGCAACCACAACTCAAAAGGTAGTGGAAATGATGGAAACTGTAGTATCAGAAGGTACTGGTGCTAATGCCAAAATTCCGGGTTATCGCATTGGTGGTAAAACCGGTACATCTCAAAAAGCGAGTTCAAGTGGTGGCTATCTCCCAAATGCGCGGATAACTAGCTTCGTAAGTATTTTACCGGTAGAATCTCCGCGGTATGTAGTTTTTGCGGTAGTGGATGAGCCACAAGGCACAAATGCTTATGGTTCTACTGTGGCCGCACCAATCGTCAAAAGTGTAATCGAGGGGTTGATTACCATTGAAGGTATCCCACCCAGTCAGTCAACCAATACAAATTCCTAAATAAAAGACTAAATTATCTAGGGGCAATTCATAGAATTGCCCCTACAGGTGAGGTTATTCATTTGTCCTACTCCCTATGCTAGGGTGGGCGTAGGTATTTTGCAGTGCTTGTTCAATTGAACCGACACTTTGGTAAGCCGCTATTAGTTCATGGGATTTAGTTCTGCGTTTTGCTAGTATATCTTTTAATGGTGTTAATAACTGAACATCTGAATCATCCTTCAAGGAAACCTCAGCTACTTGTAAAAGCTGTGTAGCATTAGCACAAATATCTGGATAATCAAAGCCTTTTTTTGCAGAGATTTGGTGTAAAGTCGCGTTAGGCCTAATTGCTCTACCTGGTAACCTTTTATCCAAGATCAAACCTTTCAATAATGCCAACAACCCCCCATAGATAGAAAAGTCATCACAACTATCAAAAGCTTTAAATTCAATGCGTCCCACTTCAGCAGGAATACGGGCGATTTTTGTCAATGATGGCACGCTATTAATGAGTTGTTCTTCCTTCTCGACAAACACCAGTGCTGCCGATCTTTTTCCCGTTCTGACAAAAGTTCTGACTGACAAACCATCCCATAATCCCCCATTATAAAAAGGGGAACTATAACTAAAAGGAACTATATAGGGACTATAATAGGTTAACTTCTTGCCAATATCAATCACATTTTCAATTGGTAAATCTGGCACTGAGATATTTAAATCTGGACCATAAGTTACCATGTAAATATTGGCGGTTTGTTCATCAGGATAAGTCTGTAACTGTTGGAGTTCATAATCATTTAAAGGTGGTTGAGGTTCAAATACAGTCTTATAGGGGTTAAAACTAGTTAAAACAGGTGAAAAACCATAGCCAGCAGCCACTTCACGCAGTAATTGAAAACTTTCTGATAATTCAGTCAAAGCACCTGAAATATCAGAGTGGATAGTGGTTCTAATTTCGATACCTTTGGGTATACAGTCTATCACCTTTTCAGAATTAGCAAATCTTTCAAAACCCTCAATATACCATCTCTTTTGCCGAATACCAGCATCGCCAACGCGCAATTGTGAATAATCGTTGGGGTATGTGGGCAGTTTTTCGACAATTTGATTAAAGTCAGCGAATTTAGTTTGGGAAAAATCAGCAAATTTTCCTTCGTGGTTGAGGAAAGCGACTTCATGCTCAATGCCAAAATAAACTTTCATGTATACTTGATTACAGTTAGTTGGGCTGTCTAGTTAGGTCACTGCTACTTGTATCTTATGTAGTAGTATGTCCAAGATACTTTTCCATTAATTAATTTATCAAATTTGTAGTAAATTGTACTAGAAATTTATGTTAATTTGGAGTCTTGGAATCTGCTAGTTTAGTCAAGTGAGAGGTTTCTAAAATTACGGGTTGATCAATTGTCTGGAAAATGGTTAATGCTTGGCAGCCATTAGACCAAGATACACTAGGTAAATAAATAATTCGTTGAGCAGATAACATTGGTGGGAATATAGCAGAAGGTTTATGAACAGGAAGTTATCAAAGAAATAGTCTTTTCGTCAAAATAGCTAGGGTGTCTTTGTACAAAAATCAGCACTAGCTCATAGCAGCATATAATCGTAACCTGTTAACAAAGGAACAATTAGATGTATTAAAGCTAACAACAAATCAACTAGAACTCTTAACGGATACCTGAAATCAATTGGTAACGTTCCAGAGGACTAATGACCAATGACCAATGATAAATAACTAAATTATGCAATTTATTGACCAAGCGGTAATCGAAGTTGAAGCGGGTAAAGGTGGGGATGGTATCGTCGCCTTCCGACGTGAGAAATACGTACCAGCAGGGGGTCCATCTGGTGGAAACGGGGGACGAGGCGGTTCGGTGATTTTTGTTGTGGATACTAACCTACAAACTTTGCTGGACTTTCGATACAAGCATCTTTTTAAAGCTGATAATGGTGGACGTGGTGGTCCAAATAACTGTACCGGGGCTAATGGTAAGGATTTAATCATCGAAGTTCCCTGTGGTACTTCTGTATATGATGCCAGTACAGGAGCTTTGCTATGTGATTTAATTGATCCTGGACAAAGTTTTCGGGTTGCTGAAGGTGGAAAAGGTGGACTAGGAAATCAGCATTTTCTGAGTAACCGTAACCGCGCCCCAGAATATGCTTTACCTGGACTCACAGGAGAAATGAAGGTAATACGCCTAGAGTTAAAACTTTTGGCGGAAGTAGGAATTATTGGCTTACCCAATGCTGGTAAATCTACGCTAATTTCATCTCTATCAGCAGCACGTCCCAAAATTGCTGACTATCCTTTTACAACTCTCATCCCTAATTTGGGTGTAGTCAGAAAACCTACTGGTGATGGTACTGTTTTTGCTGATATTCCCGGTTTAATTGCAGGTGCTTCTCAGGGTGCGGGTTTGGGATACGATTTTTTGCGCCACATTGAACGCACAAAGGTTCTGCTACACCTCATTGATGCAACTAGCGAAGATGTGATTGGTGAATACAAGATAATTAAGGAAGAGTTGCAAGCCTATGGACGAGGTTTAGCCAAGCGTCCCCAAATTTTAGCGCTGAATAAAATTGATGCGGTGGACAGGGACACAGTGGATTTAGAAGCCGTAGCGGCTCAACTTCATCACCTTTCCCTTTGTCCTGTGTTCTTAATCTCCGCAGTTACCCGCGCTGGCTTAGAACCAATGTTACAGCAAGTTTGGGGAGTCCTTGACCAGATAAATGTGGCTGAAGAGGTAGAGATTTTGCGGTAAAGGCCAGTGTTTAAGCTCAATACAAAGATGTAAAGAACAGTCATGGGTAAGCCACGCAAAATATAAGAGTTTGTAGTAAACATCTGGGGTGGGTTAGGCATAAAATTAAACATATAGATATATGTATTTGCCAATGCGCCGTAACCCACCATGTAAACTTAAGGACTAGCGATACTATTCGGATTTCAAAAACTCTAAATATCCTGTACTGAGTTCTGTCACCGCCAAATCATAAAACTGCTGACCGTGTTCTGGTGTTGCTAAAGCCGGATTTGAACCCATGCGTCCATCTGGATAGCGTCTGCGGAAGTCAGTTGCACCATAAATTTTATGTCCAAGAGCAACTTCTGGTGTCAGAAATGCTTTTTTAATAGATTGTGGATAAATATACTGGGTAACGGCTACTTCGCTGGGGGTAGCATGGGCACCTTCTTGATCACCATATAATTCTTTGGCAAGTTTATATACAGAACTGCACATAAACCAGTTAGCAAGTTGACATTGGGCGTTGCTAATCTGCAAATTTTCCAAGTGCGCATAGGTTTCTGAGAATGCAGCTTTCAGGGTGGCAATGTTACCACCGTGTCCATTGATAAAATAGAACTTAGTAAAACCAGTTTTAGCTAAACAAGTAATATAGTCTGTGACTACCTGAATCAATGTACTTGGACGTAGGCTTATTGTACCGGGAAAAGCGGTATGATGTAATGCCATGCCCACATTGATTGTAGGGCTAACCATTGCTTGAGTTGCTTCACCCACGCCACCAGCGATCGCCTCTGCACAAATAGCATCAGTACCAATTAAGCCTGTGGGTCCATGTTGTTCTGTGGATCCAATGGGGATAATAATACCCTGAGATTCTTGTAAATAGGTTTCGACTTCTTGCCAGGTGCTTAAATGTAGTAACATTGTGTGAGATAATTTAGTTTAGGAATATCCAATTTCTAGCATTTTAGAAAATTCCTCTATTACTGGATGGGAATTTATATCACATCCGCAGCTAATTCTCAATCAACATATTCTCAAACTGCTGCATCTAGTTGTGTCGCACCATGAAAATTGCAGTCTTGGATACAAGCACCTGTCAGAGTGGCGTTATGGAAGTTTGCCGCCATTGTGTTTGATTGCGATAAATTTGCCCCAGTCAGATTCGCCCCGCTCAGATTCGCCCCGCTCAGATTCGCCCCAGTCAGATTCGCCCCGCTCAGATTCGCCCCGCTCAGATTCGCCCCTTTTAAGTTAGCTCCTCTCAAGTTAGCGCGATGTAAGTCAGCCCCATTTAGGTTTGCGTAACTTAGGTTAGCGTTAATCAGCTTGGCACCATAGGAGTTAGCTTCTGCACCTTGATATTTCCGCCTCCACTCATTCCAAATTGCCACAACCTCTTGCAGACTTTCTAAATTATCTTCAGTTAGCATGATCAACTTTTGATGCTTGTCATTTATACTTGCATTTTAACTTGGGAAATTATATATATTCAAAATATATTCAAAATACAAGTATTTTTTGAAATAAGAATAAAAAATGACTTTTTTATCAAACAACAGGAGTAATATCTGAAATTATGTTCAGGATAATCATAAAAAAGCAATAACAATTGTTATTAATAATTGATGGCAATAAATTATAAAGCCTCTTTCAGGCTAATGAAGTACACACCAATTTGCTCGCTATTCCCTGTTCCCTAAGAGGATGTTTGAGAAGTCATGATTAGTGTATCAACTATTGTTTGACCCCTCCCTAACCCTCTCCTTGTCAGGCTATTCATTACTCACATCTTTCTTAACAATCTTGAAACATTTATGTGGCAATGGTTTCAACGCTTGAAAATTTCCCTACTCTTGACAAAATGTACCTTATTATTCTTGATAAAACCCTTATTTTATTGAGA
>CAIWDD010000098.1 GCA_903911355.1 uncultured Nodularia sp.
CAATATTTGCTGTATAATTGCTTTCAAACTATAATATTTTCATGGTTCGGTGTTCCCTCGGACTGCGCTTTGCAGCGCTTGTCTCTCAGGCACTTATCCAATATAGCTACTGTCTCTAGCTTTGTCAACTCTTTTTTTTCCCTAAATTTGCAGATTTTTTTTCATGTCTCTGAAACTCGCCACAGTGCTAGGTTGTAGGCAACAATAGTGTATGCCAGTTGCTGACTAAGGGAGGGTAGAGCGTGAATTTTCAGTCTGTGATTAGTTTATTGCATCAGTTTTGGGGTGAACGTGGTTGCTTAATTGCCCAACCGTATGACATTGAGAAGGGAGCGGGTACTAAAAACCCCCATACATTTTTAAGGGCTTTGGGACCGGAGCCTTGGTCAGTGGCTTATGTTGAACCATGCCGTCGTCCTACTGATGGACGCTATGGTGAAAACCCCAATCGCTTTCAACACTATTATCAGTATCAAGTTCTGATTAAGCCGTCGCCAGATAATATTCAAGAAATTTACCTTGATTCCTTGTCTGCTCTGGGGATTCGTCCCGAAGACCACGATATTCGGTTTGTGGAAGATAACTGGGAAGATGCGACGGTGGGTGCTTGGGGAACTGGTTGGGAAGTTTGGTTAGATGGGATGGAAATTACTCAATTTACCTATTTCCAACAGTGTGGGGGAATTGATTGTCGTCCCGTGTCGATTGAAATCACCTATGGGTTAGAGCGGTTGGTAATGTACCTCCAGCAAGTGGAAGCCATTACTAAGATTGCTTGGACTGACAACATCACTTATGGTGATGTTTTCCTACAAAGTGAGATTGAGCAGTGTACTTATAACTTTGAAGGGTCTAATCCTGAGTTGCTGTTAACACTGTTTAATTTATATGAGCAGGAGGCTGGCCAATTAACTGAGCGTGGTTTGGTGGTACCCAGCCTAGATTATGTTATGAAGTGTTCACATACGTTTAACTTACTGGATGCTAGAGGCGTAATTTCGGTGACGGAGAGAACTCGTTACATTGGGAGGATTCGTCATTTGGCTCGGAAGGTGGCTCATCTATATGTTGAGCAACGGGAAAAGTTGGGTTTTCCTTTACTCAAGGGGATAAAGGTTTGTAGCTCTTGAATGTAAAACAATAACAGGACTGAGGCAGAGGTCAGGTGAGAAGAAATCACAGATTGCCACTAATGAGAGTTAGAGTGGACACTCAACCTCAAAAAGTGAGGTTTTTTTGCCTCAGTCCTGACTAAGAGGGCAAATCAGCCAGTTTGGGAGCGTGAAAAGTTATTATGTTTCCTTTACTTTTGACGAGTGAATTATGATTCCGACGAGTGGTGTGGTTATCTGTCTTGGTTTTATTTTAGGGTTGTTGTTTACCCCGGTACCTTGGGGTGGGTTTTGGGTTTTAGGTTTAGGGATGGTGGGAGCGCTTCTGTTTAGAAAACGCAGATTAGGGAAAGCTACACAATACCCAAATGATGGCAATACAAATCAGGGATTAAGAAATATCTGGTCAAATATTCCTCATTCTAGAATATGGTTAGTTGCCGGTTTAGTGGGGTTATTAGCAACTGTATATTTTCAATGGCGATCGCCCCAACCCGGAGCGCAAGATATTAGTACATTGTTGGTATCGGAAAATAATGGTAATCAGCAACAACTGGTGATGGTTCGTGGCCAGGTGATAAGTAACCCCCGTTTAACTCGCAACCAACGAGGACAATTTGTATTAGCAGCTACTCAGGTTGATCAAGTTAAGAATGAAGCAGGCCCGCTAGATGCGGCTAAAGGTGTGACGGGAAAATTATATGTAACAGTACCCTTGCTCCAGGCTACTGGGTTATATCCCGGTCAACAAATTACTGTGACGGGAGTTTTATACAAGCCAAGAACAGCATACAACCCTGGTGGTTTCGATTTTCAGAAGTTTCTCAATTACCAAGGAATATTTGCGGGTTTGAGTGGAAGACAGATTACTTTCCTGGATGACTATAATCAACGTCCGTGGGGATGGTGGCAAGTTCGCCAGCGAATTGTGCGATCGCACACTCAAAGCCTTGGTGTTCCACATGGTCCATTGGTAAGTGCAATGGTGTTAGGTAGTAAAGCAGTTGATTTACCCCACGATATCCGTGATTTGTTTATCAAAGCTGGATTGGCTCATACTTTAGCAGCTTCAGGATTTCAGGTTTCTTTAGTGTTAGGTTTGGTGATGCAGTTGACAATCCGTGCATCTGCAAGAACAAGGTTTACTTTTGGCTGTTTAGCCTTAATTATTTTCCTGAGTTTAACAGGGTTCCAACCTTCAGTACTCAGGGCGGTAATTATGGGTTTTGCGGCTTTAGTGGGTTTATTATTACAAAGGAAAGTTAAAAAATTTGGCTCTCTGTTATTAGCAGCAACTTTATTATTGTTAATTAATCCCCTATGGATTTGGGATTTAGGCTTTCAATTGAGTTTTTTAGCCACACTAGGGTTAGTGGTCACAGTTCCCCCATTGGTAAAACGCTTAGATTGGTTACCACCGGTCATCGCTTCCTTAATTGCCGTTCCCCTGGCTGCTACAATTTGGACTTTACCTGTGCAACTTTTTGTATTTGGGGTGATGCCTGCTTACGGTGTAATACTAAATATGATTAGCACACCTTTGATTGCAACCATGAGTATAGGTGGGATTATTAGCGCTATAGCAGCATTACTTTGGCCTACAGGTGGCAGCACCTTAGCAGGACTATTATATTACCCTACTGACTGGTTATTTAAATTAGTACAATTATTTAGAAGCTTTCCCGGTAATTCCCTGAATTTGGGTAGTATATCTACCTGGCAATTGCTAGCAATATATGCACTGGTGATTTTGGTTTGGCTAGTACCTTGGTGGCAAAAACGCTGGTTATTGGCCAGTTTCATGGCCATCGGTTTGGTACTCATCCCCTTTTGGCATTCTGCCAATACATTATTTAGAATCACAGTCCTAGCAGCAGGTAAAGAACCAGTTGTAGTCATTCAAGATCGGGGAAAGGTGACACTAATTAATAGTGGAAAGCAGGGGACTGGACGCTTCACAATTTTACCATTTTTACAACAGCAGGGCATTAATCACATAGATTCGGCGATCGCCTTCGGCACTGATCGCAGCGGAATCCGCAGTAATTTAAAATATCAGGAAACTAGCGCTTGGTTGGAAGTACTACAAGCTATAAGAATAAATAACTTTTATGAATATTCAGCCAACCTCACAAACAACATTACTAATCAGGCAATTCAACAGCAAGTGCAAAAGCAACAGGGAATACATCAACCTTTAGCACCTGGTCAAATAGTCAATACTGGTTCAGTAACTGCTCAGTTAATTAATGACCAGTTACCTGTCTTACAACTGCAAATGCAAGGACAGAATTGGCTATTGGTGGGTGATGTCAAGGCTCAGGAGGTAGAACAGCTAGTCAAAGCAGGTAGCCTAGTGCGTCCACAAGTACTGTGGTGTAGACCTGAGTTTTTGTCAGATTTGTTACAAATGCTTCAACCACAGGTGGCTATAACCTCTTATACTAATTTAGACCCAGAAACCTTATCTAATCTGAGTAAAAACCAGACACAGCTATTTTCTACTAGAGATGACGGCGCTATCCAATGGACACCCAATAATCAATTTGAGGCCTTTATTCAACAAACTGAAAGTAAATCTACGTTTTTTTGATCAAATTCCTCAATTGGTAAATCTAGGTATAGAAACGTTCCCAGGAACGTTTCTACAGGGGTTTCACCGCAAAACACCCCAGTGCAGCCAACCTAAACACACTAAAGGCTAAACGTTAACTGGACGCCTATCTACTGCTGGTTGGTAATGACTGGGACTCTCATCAACTTCTAATTTTAGAGAAGTCTGGTGACCTGTAATCAACCTAGCTCCACGATTACGGGTAATATAGTTCCATACCCACTGAATGGTTACTACCAACTTATTATCAAACTCAATTAAAAAGTAGATGTGAATCAATAGCCAAAACAGCCATGCAAAGAAACCTTTTAACTTGATGAAACCCAAATCTACCACGGCGGAGTTTTGCCCAATCATTGCCAAGCTACCGTGGTCGGTGTAATTGAAGGATGGCAAAGTCTGACCTTGAAGCCGTTGTTGAATCAGTGACGCAACATATTCTCCTTCCTGTTTAGCAACAGGTGCAACCCCTGGTAAAGGTTTGCCATTTTGATGGGAGAAATGAGCCAAATCACCAACTACAAAAATATTATCATACCCCTTAATACTCAAGTCAGATTCTACAATCACACGACCGGCGCGATCGCACTGCGCACCTGTGCGTTCAGCTAGGACTTTTCCCATGGGTGAAGCTTTGACACCTGCAGCCCACAAAATAGTTTTAGACGGGATTTTTCTGACCTCCTCACCTTGTTTGAGGGTAACAACATCATTTTCAATCTTGGTTACCAAGGCTTTGGTCTCCACAACCACACCCAACTCCTTGAGAGATGCTGCTGCAGCTTGGGATAAATCTGGCGCAAAAGGTGGAAGGATACGATCCATTCCTTCCAAGAGTATAATTTGGGTTTCTGAAGTGTCAATATTGCGGAAATCTTCCTTGAGAGTTTGGTATGCCAATTCCGCGATCGCCCCTGCCAATTCTACACCAGTCGGGCCACCACCCACAATCACAAAGGTCAGTAGAGATAGGCGTTTTTCTGGGTCTGTTTCTTGTTCTGCGGCTTCAAATGCCGAAAATATGCGCCGACGCATTTCTATAGCATCTTCTACGGTTTTCAAACCTGGGGCGAATTTTTCCCATTCATCCTGACCAAAATAGGAATGCTTTGCACCTGTAGCCACAATTAACGTGTCATAGGGTACTCTTTTTTCCCCTATAATTACTTCCTGTGCCTCTGGATTAATATCATCTACTTCCCCCAGCAACACCTGAGTATTTTTGCTCTTACTCAGCACAGAGCGTAATGGCGAGGAAATATCAGCAGGTGATAGGGTACCCGTAGCAACTTGATATAACAGCGGCTGAAATAGGTGAAAATTACGTTTATCGATCAGCGTAACATTTACCTTCGCCCTAGCAAGTGCCTTGGCCGCATACAGTCCACCAAAGCCTCCACCTACAATCACAACTTGATGTGGTGGGGTATTCTCAAGTGAATTTACCATAAATAATATTTCCTTCCGTTACGGTATTGTAACTATTCTTAACAAATTTGTATTAAAATTATCATATTTTTTCTGCTGCTTTTGAACATCTAAAAAAATAATTTAAGTAATCTCAGTTACTAAAAATCTGCTTTGCTGTAACTGATGACAATGCTTAATTTATAGTCCTAATGAGTTAAGAATCCCCCGGATTTTAGCCTAGGGGAGTGTCAACCCTTACACAATATTGTCAGGTTCAATACCTAATGCTCTTAAACGTTGAGCCAAAATAATTGCTCTCCTTTCGGCTTCATCCGCCCTTTGACGTTCAGTTTCAGCCCTTTGACGTTCAGCTTCAGCCCTTTGACGTTCAGTTTCAGCTTTTTGACGTTCAGTTTCAGCTTTTTGCACTTCTTCTAAAACAGCTTCCTCAGGGGTGGGTACCAATTGTCCATCCCAATGAAAGTAACGTAATTTACCGTCAAAAATTCCCAAATATAACCCTAATTCTTGACTCCATAACCAACCCTGCTCAGTGGGTGTGACATCCTGATACTCACTTCCAACTAAACGAAATCCTACCAACTCTAAAGTATTAGGTGAGAACCAAAAATACTCAGGAGTGCGAAACTGGTTCTGATATAGTTGTTTCTTTAACCCCCGGTCTACCTTAGCTGTAGACTCAGAGAGTAATTCAATAATCAAATTCGGGTAATTACCGTTTTCTTCCCATACTACCCAGGAAGTACGGGGGCGTTTTTCTGTATCTTTAACCAGAAAAAAGTCCGGGCCTCTAAACTCACGATTTTTTAACTGTTGACGGCTATAGTAAATAGTTAGGTTAGCGCCGATAAAGAAATCCTCCCTATCTCTCCACAACCACTCTAAGCACGTTACCAGTATCAATAGTTGTGTATAGTGTAAAGAACTCTCCATTTCCGGCTCATCACTGAGTAGTTGTGTGCAATCCGGCATTAATGCCTCTATCTCTCGTGCTGTTATAGCCATAGGTTTTATTTTGCACTATTTTCTATTTATTATATTCTCTGGGTAGAAGTTAGAGTGATTTGCATCCTGAGATGAAAACCACAGCAGTGTAGGAAATCTCAAATATTAGTCTAAATATATACAAATGTACCTGTAATCTGATATACTATTACCGCTGCAATAATTTTTTTGTCAACAAATATACATATTTAACCGTAGTCATGCATTTACCTAAGCCTTTTTCCCAGAGGTTTTCTTCCCTGCGTCTTCGCAAACATAGTAAAACTAAAGTTAAATTTGCGAAATTATTACCTCTCCTGTGGTTGGTTATAGGGATTTACTGTTTTTTAAACTTCGCTTGGCCACAGCGTTTTCTACTTCCCACAGTCTTTGGTGAGTCAGTATTTTGTGTCAATACTCCTGATAAAGTTTTAGCACTGACATTTGACGACGGACCTGACCCAGTATACACAAGAGCAATTGCTCAGACACTTTTAGATTACCAAGGCCATGGCACATTTTTTGTGTTAGGAAAACACAGCCAAAAGTATCCCTACATTATCCAATCTTTAGAAAAACAGGGACATGAAATAGCTAACCATACTTGGAATCATTACAACCTGAATAGTCAGATGCAAAATTCTATTTATCGGGAAGTTACACAAACCGATGCTTTAATTAATCAGTTGGGATACTCCCACAAGATTTATTTTAGACCTCCTTTTGGTCGGGCTGGCTTGTTTGTCACTAATGTTTTAAAGCAGATGCAAAAACCCATTATATTTTGGGATGTGGATTTACAGGACTGGCGAGGTAATTCAGCGGGGGAAATGATGAATATATTTGAAAAAAGCTTTCACAATGGTTCCATCATACTCTTACATGACTCCGATGGTGTCGCGAAAGGAGGAGTATATGCTAGTCGTCATAACACCGTAGAAGTGGTGGAAAGAATTTTGAGTACTTATACTCCCCAGGGATATAAATTTGTGACCGTATCGGAGTTATTGAAGAGAGGAACTATGGTTAAATCAGTAAATATGTGCCTAAAGAATTAACCCTTTTACGACTTGGATAAATCATAAAAATACCCTTCATGAGATATTGGCATCTGTGTATTATAACTCTATTTACTCTGTTCTTCCGCTTACCCTTTTTCTTCCGTTCTACATTCAATTGGGATGAAAGTACATTTATTTTAATGGGTCAGTCCATTTTAGATGGTAACTTACCATATGTAGAAATATGGGATGTAAAGCCACCACTGGTATTCTTGAGCTATGCTTTACCTATTTTAGCTTTTGGTAAATCTATCATATCTGTTCGCCTATTCGGGACACTATGCGTAATCATATCAGCCATTCTGACTTACTATATTTGTCGCTGTGTATGGAGTCAGAAACTTAGTATATTAGCTGCTATGGTCTTTGTTATTTTAACTGGTCCGTTGATGGATGGTAAATCTACTATGACCGAGCATATAGCTATTGTACCTTTACTCGGTTCATTAGCCCTGCTCTTGAGGGAGCATAAGTTAATAAATCTAAAATTTTTTATCGTTGGTTCCCTCATAGGAACCGCTTGTATGATTCGCCTAAATTTGGCTTATGTAGCATTAATTTTAGGTTTATATATTGCAGTTAAAAGCATTAAATTTAATTTAAATTATAAAAGGTTATTCTCCATATTTGCCTATGGGATTGGTTGTTTGATTCCATTCATAGGTTTGTTTTTACCATACATAGCGACAAATAATATTGCACTATTTAAGGCGGCGGTGATTGATGCATCATTAGCTTATTCCCATTCTCAAATACCATTTTGGCAAATTATCTTTAAGCAAATTTACGATATTTGGGGGATTATATTTTTAATAGGTTGTTATCAGCTTATTTTAATTATTAAACAACAGGAAAAATATTCACAAAACCAAAATAAATTAATATACTTATCCATCTACTTCTTAGGTACTGAGTGGTCTATTTTAAATAGCGGTGCGGCACATAGTCATTATATGATTCAACTGGCTCCTTTTTTGGCGGTGGTATTGGCATCTTGGTTGATGAAAATCTTGGATTTCAACGTAAAAGTAGGTTATTTTATACTCATAGTCACCTTGATGCTCACGGTTACACCCAGTTTGAATGAATACAAAACTATAGGGACGCGTCTGGTGACACAACAATCAATCTTCTATGGTAAAGAATATGATTTAGCTAAGTATTTAGCTGAACAGGGAGGAAGTGATATTACAGCATATATGATGGATAATCATTTGGTTTATTGGTTCCTGAACCTGAAACCGCCTACAAAAATAGTCACCCATCCATCAAATATATCCAAAGAATATTTACTACGCGTTCTCCTAGGTCCAACTGCTAATACTCATCAAGCATTGCTGGAAGTGTTAGTACAAAAACCTGAGTTTATTGTCAAAAAGGAAAATGTTTGGTATTTAAAAGATTATCCAGAAGCGATCGCCTTACTGGAAAAAACACTCAAAACAGATTATATCCTATTAAGGAACATGGAAGACACACAAATTTATCATAAAATATCGGAGGTCAAACAATAGATAAACTCAGGAGAGATTAGTACATCATTTTTTTTAAAATTTCAGCCAGCAAAAATTCTACAAGTATATGTATTTCAATCAAGATTGGCGCTCTACCGTTTCTGCTCCCTGGTTTCATCCTTTACTCTTGCTGATATGGTTCATTATAGGTGTGGCTTTACGGTTCACCAACTTAACAGCTAAACCACCTTGGATTGATGAAATTGCTACTTTGGTGTTTAGCTTGGGAAATAGTTTTTTACCAATACCATTAGATCAAGCGATCGCCCCTGATATATTATTGCAGCCATTACAAATAAATCCCGCCGCTGGTGTGGGGGATGTAATTCATCATCTCCTCACAGAAGATAACCATCCACCCATATATTTTGTACTGGTTCATCTGTGGATGAAACTATTTCCCCATCAACAAGGTATAGTATCATTATTTGCTGCGCGCTCATTTCCCGCTTTGCTGGGTGCAGTTTCTATTCCCTGTGCTTATATTTTGGGTAAGTTAGCTTTTCGTTCTGCATTAGTGGGACAATTATCAGCGGCGATGATCGCAGTTTCGCCATATGGTACTTATATAGCACAGGAAGCACGTCATTATAGTTTGGCTATCCTCTGGGTGATGGCTTCCCTAGCTTGCTTAGTAATTGCTAGGCGTCACCTACAAAACCAAACCTTATTACCCCTGTGGTTAATTGTTGCTTGGGTAAGTATTAACGCCTTGGGTATTGCTACTCATTACTTTTTTGTGTTCACTCTCGGCGCTATAGCTTTAGTGTTGATTTTTGTAGCTGGGAAACAACAAGCACAGGCAAAAAATTGGGTGTTATTCTCTGCCAGTTGGCGGCGACTATATTTGATTGCAGCTGGTACTGCTGTAGCTGGGTTAGTTTGGTTACCTAATTGGTTACGAAATCGTCATATGGGCGCTCTAACAGAGTGGATTCAAGGTGAACGGGTGGGACTAACTTGGATTAGCCCTATTTTCCAAGCTTTAGCCACCTGGATTACCATGATTTCCCTCCTCCCAGTGGAAGCACCACAGTTAACGGTGGTCATTCTCTCTGGGTTGGTGATGTTAATTTTCTTTATTTGGGCAATACCTATTTTAATTGCTGGGATTAAAGTACAACTACAAAACCCTGAAACTAGTTTGATCATTCAGGTATTTGCTGGGGTGATATTAGGAGCGATCGCTTTATTTTTCTGCTTTACTTACTTTCTGGGTATAGATATCACACGGGGCGCTCGTTATAGTTTTGTTTACTTTCCCGCTGTGATTATCCTCCTGGGTGCGACTCTAGCAAGTTGTTATCAAAATCCCCACATTGGTAAATGGGGTATCACCGGTAAACAAGCTGTCATCCTGATTTGGGTGATGGGATTACTTAGCGCCATTACAGTTACCTTTAATCTGGGTTATCGCAAATATTACCGCCCTGATTTATTAGTTCCCTTAATTGAACAAAACTCCTCACAACCAGTACTGATAGCTGCAACCCACAAAAGTTTAAACGACACAGGAGTAATGATGAGTGTAGCCTGGGAATTAAAATTCTCAGGTTCACAGACTAATACCCAATTTCTCCTAGCTCATCAAGACCAAGACCCTAATACCTCTAGTTTAGCCTTAGAAAAAACCCTTAAACAATTACCCCGACCCTTGGATTTATGGCTGGTTAATTTTGATGCTCCCCTAGGGGAAACACTAAAACAACAATGTTTACTTGATTCTCAGAACTTACCGGGAGTGACAGGGTATGAATATCAACTGTATCACTGTGAGTAATGGGAATTTATTTTCCACCAAAGAACGCCAAAAATTAGCGACATCAATTAACCATGAATGCTAAAACCAGCTTTACCTTGTTGATGTTTATCTGTCTGCTAGCTACTGGCGTGACAGGATATTTACTAGGAGGAATTAACCCTGATATAATTCAATCTTGGTTACAAGCTGCGGGAATTTGGGCACCCATCACTTATGTAGCTATCTATGTAGTGGCTACAATCCTCATTTTACCTTCCACAGCTTTAAATTTAACCGGGGGGGCAATTTTCGGAGTGGGGATGGGCACATTTTGGACAAGTATCGCGGCAATAATTGCAGCAATTACAGCCTTTATTTTTGCCCGCACAGTAGGACATGAGATGATTTCCCAAAAATTAGCTGGACGTTGGCAAGCTATAGATGCTGAACTTAGACAAGGGGGTATATCTTATATATTTGCTATCCGCCTGATGCCCATTATGCCCTATGGATTAGTTAATTTTGTCGCCGGGTTAACATCAATTAGCTTTAGGGATTACCTCATAGGTACGGCTTTAGGAACAGTACCCGGAATATTACCCTTTGTCTTCTTGGGTAGTTCCGGCTTAAAGGCTGTTCGCACTGGGGAAATTTTACCATTATTAACTGCCTTATTACTAATTGGAATGCTAGTAGGCGGTTCTACTTGGTATCGTCGTCGTCGTTCCTTTCCACCCGATCATAGGTCTTAAAATAAGTCCACTATGTTACCTAAATATTCTTTCATCGTCCCCATATACAACGAAGCAGAAAACATTTTAGAAATGTATGGCCGCATTTCACAGGTGATGAATCAGATGGATGGTAAAGCTGAGTTATGTTTCGTAAATGATGGTAGTCGTGATTTATCTTTAAAAATAATCAGTGAATTACACCAAAAAGATTCACGTGTTGTTTATTTAAGCCTAGCCAGAAATTTCGGTCATCAAATTGCTGTAACAGCAGGTTTGAATTTTGTTCGCGGAGAAGTAGCAGTGATTCTCGACGCTGATTTACAAGATCCACCAGAATTGATTACCGAAATGGTAGAATTATGGAAACAAGGATATCATATAGTTTATGCTCAGAGGATAAAACGTTCTCAGGAAAGCTGGTTAAAACGTTTGACAGCCTATGCTTTTTATAGAATTCTCCAGCGGCTTGCAGATGTTACTATTCCTACAGATGCAGGAGATTTTTGCTTATTAGATCGCCAAGTTGTTAATGTTCTCAATAAGATACCAGAACGAAATCGTTACCTTAGAGGTTTGCGTTCTTGGGTGGGATTTAATCAAACAGCAATCAGATTTGAACGTGACCCCCGTTTTGCAGGTGATCCTAAATATACATTCGGCAAGTCCTTTGCACTGGCAATTAATGGTATAGTGTCTTTTTCTAAAGTACCATTGAGAATATCAACTTATTTGGGATTATTAGCTGCTTTCGTTTCATTACTCATGTGTTTACTAGTTTTATACTGGCGAATTTTTACCCCTAATTCTCCTTTAACTGGGGTAACTATTATTCTCATGGCCATATTTTTCCTGGGAGCAGTCCAACTAATTAGTATTGGGATTTTGGGTGAGTATATCGGACGTATTTATGAAGAGGTTAAACAAAGACCGCTTTATGTTTTGTCGGAAGTTGTTGGTTTTGAGCAGCAATCTGAGCTAGATAACTATTAATTATTTTTTGCTATACCCACAGATGATAAACCAGCGATCGCCCGTAAATTTTGACAACGAATTAATTCATTAAAATCTAAACTACCATTTTTTTGCATACCAGCGATCGCCTCAATGGCAGATAATAAATGCTCCGCAGCTTCAGTTTCTGAGTA
>CAIWDD010000099.1 GCA_903911355.1 uncultured Nodularia sp.
CAATATTTGCTGTATAATTGCTTTCAAACTATAATATTTTCATGGTTCGGTGTTCCCTCGGACTGCGCTTTGCAGCGCTTGTCTCTCAGGCACTTATCCAATATAGCTACTGTCTCTAGCTTTGTCAACTCTTTTTTTTCCAAAATTTGCATATCTTTTTTCATGTCTCTGAAAGTCTTATATAGCAAGCCTTTTGAGGTATAATTGGTCTGTCAATCAAAATAAAAGTAACTAAGTTGTGAGCAAATTTGGCGTTTTGCCACCAAGGGTAGTTCTAGATCCTT
Organism: uncultured Nodularia sp.; assembly: GCA_903911355.1. Classification (GTDB taxonomy): domain Bacteria; phylum Cyanobacteriota; class Cyanobacteriia; order Cyanobacteriales; family Nostocaceae; genus Anabaenopsis; species Anabaenopsis arnoldii. The sequence continues at coordinate 285 of CAIWDD010000099.1, forward strand.
TACTGCGTGGCTGGTTGGTGGAAGATATTGGTCGGGGCGATCGCACTACTCAATCTCTGTTATGCCAAAATGCAACTACAGGAGAAGCTCAATGGGTCGCTAAAGCATCAGGGATAATTGCCGGGTTACCAGTTGCGGCCAGGGTATTTGAGCTTTTAAATGAAAAAGTAAATTTTGTGGCTCTTGTCCCTGAGGGTGCAAAGTGTGAACCAGGACAAGTCATAGCAGAAATTGATGGTTCCCTAGATGCGCTGCTCATGGGGGAACGGGTGGCGCTGAATTTGGCTATGGGGTTGAGTGGAATTGCTACTCTCACACATATATATGTAGAGCAAATAGCAGATTTACCGGCTCAGTTTGTGGACACCCGCAAAACTACACCAGGGCTGAGATTATTAGAAAAGTACGCATCTGCGGTAGGTGGAGCGGTAAATCACCGCATGGGCTTAGATGATGCTGTCATGATTAAAGATAATCACATTGCTGCTGCTGGGGGAATTGGTGAAGCTATTACCCGCATTCGTTCCCAGATACCCTATCCTCTGACTATTGAGGTAGAGACAGAAACCCTAGAACAAGTGACAGCCGCATTAGAACATCAGGCGGACATTATTATGTTGGATAATATGCCTGTGGAGATGATGGGTCAAGCAGTGCAGTTAATCCGTCAGCAGAATAGTAGGGTGAAAATTGAAGCTTCGGGAAATGTCACCCTAGAGACTATTCGCACTATTGCTGAGACTGGGGTTGACTATATATCTAGTAGTGCGCCCATTACTCAATCCAGGTGGTTAGATTTGAGTATGAAAATTTCACCTAAATCAATCGACCGATAGCTGAGGGTGGCTTAATCCGTAATAGTTAGAGCTAAAATAGTCAAGTTTTACAGAAAGTCTCACCATTAGGGAGCGAATAGCCTCCCATAAACAGATAACATTAATATATGAACGCTACACAAGAACAACTAAAACTGAAACTTCAGCAGGCTTTAGTGGCTGCTTTTGGCGGTGACTACGCCGGATTAGACCCGATTTTAGTGACTGCGAGTAATCCTAAATTTGGTGACTATCAAGCAAATATGGCCTTGTCCCTGAGTAAAAAATTAGGACAGCAACCAAGGGCGATCGCCTCTGCTATTGTGGAGAAACTAGATGTATCCGAGTTTTGCGAAACACCAGAAATAGCAGGACCTGGTTTTATCAATCTCAAGCTGAAAATTTCCTACCTAGAAACACAACTCAACGCCATTCAAGCAGATTCTAGGTTAGGAATCCCAAAAGCGGAAAATCCAAAACGAGAAGTTGTGGATTTTTCTAGTCCCAATATTGCCAAAGAAATGCACGTGGGACACTTGCGCTCTACCATTATCGGTGATTGTATCGCCCGGATTTTGGAATTTCAGGGACATGATGTTTTGCGGTTAAACCACGTCGGCGATTGGGGTACACAGTTTGGGATGTTAATTACCTACCTGCGGGAAGTTTACCCAGAGGCCCTAACCACTGCTAATGCTTTAAATATTAGTGATTTAGTCAGTTTTTACCGCCAAGCTAAACAGCGCTTTGATGAAGATGAAACCTTTCAAGACAAAGCGCGACAGGAAGTAGTGAGATTACAAGCAGGTGCAGAAGATACCCTTCATGCTTGGAAACTACTGTGCGAACAGTCCCGGCGAGAATTTCAGGTAATTTATGACCTGCTGGATGTGCAATTAAATGAACGGGGAGAATCTTTCTATAATCCCTTACTTCCCAACCTAGTGGCAGATTTAGCCACATCCGGTTTACTAGTAGAGAATCAAGGCGCTAAGGTAGTTTTTTTAGAAGGTTTTACCAACCGAGAAGGTGAACCTCTACCTCTGATAGTGCAAAAATCCGATGGTGGTTATAACTATGCCACAACAGATTTAGCAGCTTTGCGTTACCGAATTCAAGCAGATCAAGCCCAACGCATAATTTATGTGACAGATTCTGGACAAAGTAACCACTTTGCCCAATTCTTCCAAGTTGCTTGTAAGGCGGGATGGGTTCCTGATCATGTAGAACTGGTTCATGTTCCCTTTGGTTTGGTATTGGGGGAAGATGGGAAAAAATTTAAAACTCGTGCCGGTGATACAGTGAGGTTACGGGATTTATTAGATGAAGCTGTGATTCGCGCCCGGACAGATTTAGAAGGTAGATTAAAAGAAGAAGAACGCCCAGAACCTGAAGAATTTATTAGTGAAGTTGCTAAGGTAGTTGGTATCAGTGCCGTAAAATATTCTGATTTAAGCCAAAATCGTACCAGTGATTATATCTTCAGCTACGATAAGATGTTGGATCTTAAGGGTAATACTGCACCCTATATGTTGTACGCTTATGCACGGATTCAGGGGATTAGCCGCAAGGGTGGAATTAATTTTGGTGAGTTAGGAGACAATGTTCAGGTGGTGTTACAGCATCAAACTGAGTTGGCTTTAGCTAAGTATTTATTACAGTTAGATGAGGTGATTACTACTGTTGAGCAAGAATTACTACCTAATCGATTATGTGAATATTTGTATGAGTTAAGTAAAAAGTTTAATCAGTTTTATGATCGTAACCAGGGGGTACGGGTACTGGAGGCTGAGGAACCACTGCGGACATCCCGGTTAATCTTGTGTGATTTGACAGCTAGAACTTTAAAGTTGGGATTAGATTTGCTGGGGATTCCAGTTTTAGAGAGGATGTAAGAGTGGGTTACTAGTGGGGTTAAGATGCCAGATGCCAGCCCCACAAGATTTATATCATCATTGACATCTCCCGTGGATGAAATCACCAGGGATTCTAAACTGATGTTGCTACGCAGTCCCAAGCCATGCTGTGTGTAAACTGTTTGCCAACCAGGAAAGTCTCCAGGTAGCGATCGCCATCTCAATCCTTCTAGCAGGACATAGAAGATCCCATTCAAAACAGAGCACATATCGACTTTACCCTTGCGACCACCGGGTTTGGGTTGGGAATCATGTCACTGAGGAATTCATATTGTACACTGGTCAGATTGCTGGGGTATGCCTTACTCATGTTGCTCTCTTGTTGGTGTCTATTATCTATTCACAGGGTATACCCAGAGAGCTTTTTTACAACCTGACTGACTTTTCAAACACCCTCTGACACACAGTAAATTTACCCAAGTATCATAAGTATTAAACCCAGTACTGGCGAAATAATTTCATATTCCCAAAAATCTATCTTTAGGTAGATGACAAGATTATCTAAATAGTATTACTGATGCTTAGGTATAAATGAAATATTTATTTACATACGGTGTAAAAGTTAATGTGATATTATCATTCACATTAATCCACATCGCAACCGATTATTATGTTAACTTCAGAAAACAAAACTTCTGTGCAAAAAATAAATCTTTTTATCTTAAATAACCCTGATTTTGAAATGAGCACCAACCGATTCAGTCGATCCCTAATTCTGTTATTGCCTTGGGCGAATAATCCTCTTGCTCCTGCTTGGTCGGATTCATAAACCGAGGTATGATTTATACATGGCTGAATTAACTCTGTCGCGTTTTTATCTACTGACAGAATATCGTTAATTAGGCTTTTTTTGATTTTTCAAACATCCTCTTAGAACAAAGTTAACATCAATACTTTTTGTGTGAAATGTAACTTAGCGTGCACGTTAAACAAACCAGGTGATTAATGAATACTAGTTATAAAGGCACAAGAAAAGCCTATCAATTTATTCAAATACGGGTACAATTGCTTGGTCGGGGTATGACCAATGAAATTATGAATTTATACGTCAATGGTAAGCGTCTCAAACCAACAGTAAAAACCATTCACGAATTTTTAAATTATCTAGGGGCCCAAGGCTTTTGTTTAGTTACCGCAGAACTAGAAACAGAGGGAATATATACCCATTTTTATACATTACAGCGTCAAATTTTAACAGAGCAACCCCCAGATGGCGATATTTTTGATGAGCTTTCCAGAGCCAAAGAGGGCGCAGATTTTGGGGATGCAATAAGAAACTTACTGGAAGGAGGACTTGATCGTCTTGCCTAGTTTGAACCTATAATATTTAGTCCAAGTAAGTAGGTCAACCTAGTTAAACATAAAACGCTCAGATCATGTTCATTTTTTTATTAATACACCAACCCATGAATCACCCGCTGATATTGTTGTAAACTATTCCTCCTAAGTTCTGCTGCGCTAAAATAAGGTAGTTGGGGTCAAAATCTCTGCTGTTAATTTTCAGAAATAACCAATTTTTACCCAATTTCAGTCACAATGTCTCAAGAGTATAACCAATCTGGGCAGATTCAGCAGATAGCTAGTCTGAAACCCAAACATTTTGCTGATTTAATTAGAGCCGCCCAGTTAATTTTTGACCCTGCGGCGGGGCTAACAGGTAGACACGTACAAGTTAACTGGCAGGATTTTGGCATTCCCCATGATGTTGAGCAAAATTTAAAGGATCTGGGGCTGCAATATCAGTATGCTTCTCCCCACATTCCCGGTGATATTATTTGGAGTCAATTAAGTCCGGAAACTAGAATCTGGTTTCTCAACAATAAAGATGATTTGTGGCGGTTTGAGGAAGCTTTCCCCGCACTCGATGAGGACTAGGGTGTGGCGTTGTTTACTTGTAATTATGAGGTTAGGCAAAACCCCCATATTACAATATATACCTTTCAGAACCCGGACTTCTGTAAGCAGACCCAAGAGTTGGGAATTTATCAAAGAAGTCCGGGTTCTAAATGGATCTAAATACACTAAATGAACCTAATCATGCCAATGCTAAATTTTAGCATCGCTGACTAAACTGTGCAGTTTAATTCGCCGGCTTTTTGGCTAAATCGATGATTTTCTCGGTAATCCACGGGACAATCAATGACAGCCGGTACATCTTGAGCAAGGGCTTCTTTGAGTACAGGGATTAAATCAGTAGCAGACTCAACCCTGTAACCTTTTAAACCCATGCTTTCCGCTAGTTTGACAAAATCAGGATTACCAAAATGTACAAAAGATGAGTTACCTTTGCCAAATTGATTTTCTTGTTTCCATTCAATTAACCCATAGCCACCATCATTAAAAATTAAGGTGACAAAGGGAGTACCCACTCGTAAAGCTGTTTCTAATTCCTGACAATTCATCATAAAGCCACCGTCTCCAGTAGCCGCTACAACTTTGCGGTTAGGATAAACCAGTTTTGCTGCTAAAGCGCCAGGAATAGCAATTCCCATGGCGGCAAAACCATTAGAAATCAAGCAGGTATTGGGACTATGGCAGTGATAATGTCTGGCAATCCACATTTTATGTGCGCCCACATCAGAAATGACAATATCATCGGGCCCCATAACTTGGCGTAAGTCATAAATTAATTTTTGGGGTTTAATGGGAAAACCATCATCATGAGCGTACTGTTCGTAGTCAGCACGAATATTTGCCCTTAAGGCTATCGCATAGGGATTAGGTTTACTCTGTCTATCTGCCAATTTTAAAATTTCATTGAGGGAATCGGAAATATCTCCGATTACTTCCACCCTGGGAATATAACTGCTGTCAATTTCGGCTGGGCTGGCTGCAATATGAATAATGGGAATATCACCTTGAGGATTCCATTTTTTGGGGGAAAACTCAATTAAATCATAGCCAATGGCAATTACCAAATCTGTATGATCAAAGCCACAAGTAATGAAATCTCTTTGCTGCAATCCCACTGACCATAATGTCAATGGATGAGTATAAGGAATTACGCCCTTGCCCATAAAAGTATTGGCAACGGGTATATTCATTTGGGTAGCAAATTGGGTAACTGCATCACTGGCATGAGCGCGAATTGCTCCATTACCTACTAGAATAATGGGGTTAACTGCTTGGGAAATGGCTGCCGCAGCTGCCCGAATACAAGCAAAGGAAGCATAGGTTTTTTCGATATTATCCCTTTGTAAGGGTTTGCCTTCTGCAGGCATAGCTGCAATATTTTCTGGTAAATCAATGTGAACTGCGCCGGGTTTTTCAGTTTGCGATCGCTTAAATGCTTTACGTATGACCTCCGGTGTAATACTGGGGCGCACAATCTGTTTATTCCATTTAGTTACCGGGGCAAACATTGCTACTAAGTCCAAATATTGATGGGATTCAATGTGCATTCTATCGGTTCCCACCTGACCAGTAATTGCTACTAAAGGCGCACCATCCAGGTTAGCATCTGCTACCCCAGTCATTAAATTTGTAGCACCAGGCCCCAAGGTAGAAAGGCAAACTCCAGCTTTTCCTGTCAAGCGTCCGTAGACATCAGCCATGAATGCAGCACCCTGTTCATGGCGAGTGGTAATGAATTGAATGGAAGAATGTTTCAGTGCTTCTAAAACGTGGAGGTTCTCTTCACCAGGAAGACCAAAAACATATTGTACCCCTTCGTTTTCTAGACACTGCACCAATAATTCAGCTGTATTCATTTGATTTCCTCGCTGGTTATAAATAAGTCTGGGGACTGAGTATTGGAAGAGTTAAATATCTGCCAATACCCCACAATTAATGACTAAATTAGTTCACCCACACGGTTTTTACATTGACGAACTCATGTATACCTTGAATACTTAACTCTCTGCCGTATCCAGACCGCTTAATCCCACCAAAAGGTAAGCGGGGGTCAGATTTAACCATGCTATTGATAAATACGGCACCTGCTGCGATTTCGGAGATTAGGCGATCGCATTCTTGATGATTATTAGTCCAAGCACTAGCACCTAAGCCGAAAGGTGTAGCATTAGCTAGTCGAATGGCGGCATTAATATCTGGTACAGAGAATAATAAGGCAACTGGACCAAAAAATTCTTCCTGGGCGATCGCACTATCTGGGGGGATATTTGTAATGATAGTGGGCGGGTAAAAGTTCCCCGCCAGATGTGATAAAGGATGTCCACCGGTAAGGAGTTTACCGCCAGTTTTAATGGCAGTTTGCACCTGTTGATGTAAGTCTTGGAGAATACCAGGGGTTGCTAGTGGACCGATATCCGTATCCGGCTGCATGGGGTCGCCTACTTTGAGCGCCTCAAATTTATCTAGAAGTAAATTTTCAAACTCAGGCGCGATGGACTCCACAATAATAAAGCGTTTTGCCGCTATGCAAGATTGCCCATTATTCAACATCCGGGCTGTAGTCGCCATGGTAACAGCGGTTTCTAAATCAGCACTTTCTAAAACAATAAATGGGTCACTACCCCCCAATTCTAAAACAGTTTTTTTGATTTGTTGACCTGCTGCGGCTGCCAGGGATGCTCCCGCTGGTTCACTTCCAGTTAAAGTGGCAGCTTTCACCCTATCATCAGCTATGATATCGGCAACTTTGGCCGCACCGATTAAAAGTGCTTGAAAAGCGCCTGGAGGAAAACCAGCCCGGCGGATAATATCTTCAATTACCAAGGCACACTGGGGGACATTAGAAGCATGTTTCAGTAAGCCAACATTTCCCGCCATCAGGGTGGGGGCGGCAAAACGAAACACTTGCCAAAAGGGGAAATTCCAAGGCATTACAGCCAGAACTACACCCAAGGGATCATAGCGCACAAAACTATGACTAGCATCGGTGGGGATGGGAACATCAGCCAGAAAACTCGGTGCTTGTTCAGCGTAGTATTGACAAACCAGGGCGCATTTTTCTACTTCTGCGATCGCCGCTTTATAAGGTTTACCCATTTCCAGGGTGATTATTTGAGCGAAATCGCCTTTTTCTTGCTGTAGAATTGTCGCGGCTTTTTGTAGCCATTGCGATCGCTCAGAAAAACTTGTCTGGCGGTACTGTGCAAAAGTCTGACCAGCCAAATCCAGTTTAGAGGCAATTTCTGCATCCTTGAGAGGCTCAAAGACTTTGATTGTCTCCCCGGTGGCGGGATTAATGGTGGCGATAGCCATTACCTGACCTCCCGTTAAATTTCATATCCATATTTCCAGAAGAAATATAGCTCGAGGTAGCTTCCTAGTCTTACACATAATCTATTGTGCAAGCCATAACCAAATTTTATGATTTTTCTCAGGTTCGATTATTGAATACGGAATAACCGCAATTATTTTTATAATTAAATATACTTGTATTACCCATAAATTTTGTTAAATCAGATACAATCTGAAATATACAAACCCCATCTCCTCTCCTTACCAAGGTAAGGAGAGAAAAGATTGGGAGAGGCTTAAATTAGTTTAACAGCACGCAAACCGAACAGCAGACCTACGGCTACGCCCATGAATAAAGCTAAAAAGCCAATATAAGCTATGACTCCAAACATTGATTTTTCTCCAGAATAAAGCACTATCTATATTGAATCATGGGGAATGGGGAATGGAAAATATACTATCCTTTAATCTCCTTGATAATAATTTGCTGCGTTCAAAGCGCCATGGCTGCTGCGGCTGTTGGGGATCTCGGATCTCTGAGCGAAATTACGATAGAATACACCCCACGCTCGCTTATTTGACTTTGGGTAATGACCTCTGTAATTAACGTAAATCTACCGCAGCAATCTTACGAGATTGCCATAGCTCCATCAAGCTTAGATGAATTAGGTCAGAAAATGTCCACACTGAACCTAGGTAAAAAAGTCTTAGTTGTTTCTAATCCCAGCATTTTTAAACATTACGGTGAGAAAACCGTAAAATCTCTCACATTAGCTGGTTATGAAGTAGCCAGTTACAACCTCCCACCAGGTGAACGTTACAAAACCCTCAACTCCATTGAAAAACTTTATGATGTTGCCTTAGAAAACCGCCTAGAACGGTCTTCAACCATGGTAGCCCTAGGTGGGGGGGTCATTGGCGACATGACAGGCTTTGCTGCCGCCACATGGCTGCGAGGTATTAATGTCATACAAGTACCCACCACCCTCCTAGCAATGGTAGACTCAGCTATTGGTGGTAAAACCGGCGTAAATCATCCCCATGGCAAAAACTTAATTGGGGCTTTTCATCAACCGCGATTAGTATTAATTAGTCCAGAAACCCTCAAAACTCTACCCATGAGGGAATTTCGGGCTGGGATGGCGGAAGTAATTAAATACGGTGTCATTTGGGATGCAGAATTATTTACCCAGATGGAAGGGACTAAACACCTGAATCAACTCCGCTATATGAAGCCGGAATTTATAGAACACATATTAACTCGTTCTTGTCAAGCAAAAGCTGATGTTGTCGCCAAGGATGAAAAAGAAGGGGGACTCAGAGCAATTCTCAACTATGGACATACCATTGGTCATGGGGTGGAAAGCCTGACAAATTATCGTTTACTCAAACATGGTGAAGCTGTGGCTATTGGTATGGTAGCAGCTGGACAGATTGCCCTAGAACTAGGTATGTGGACACCTGAAGATAGTAAACGGCAAAATGCATTAATTGAAAAAGCCGGTTTACCAACTCGACTACCAGCGGGTTTAGACATTGAGGCGATTATTGATACACTACAACTAGATAAGAAGGTCAGGGACGGTAAAGTTAGGTTTGTCTTACCCACCCAAATGGGTGTGGTGACAGTTACCGATGAAGTACCCACAGAAACTATCCGCAGGGTGTTGCAAAGTATTTGACACTCGCCACGGCTAGAAGCCGGGGGATTCTTGCTTCACGGGGACTCCAATGAATTTACCCGCGCTAACGCGCCGCTCCGCTAACTGCAAGCATCTTGACCGTGTGCCCCACGGCTGCAAGTCCACGTATAGCGACTACCTGAGCGGCTGCAACATCTCTATCTGTTGTATAGCCGCAATTTGAAC
>CAIWDD010000100.1 GCA_903911355.1 uncultured Nodularia sp.
ACCGCTTGATGACACGATAGGTTGTCACACCTTGATTGTGTAAGGGTAAATAAATAGCTTTAAAGGTGGAGCCAAATCCACCGGTTCCTAAAGGTTCTACAGGTAGATAGTTGTTTGGTAAAATTAATGGCATCCCGCAGGTTCCACAAACCAGTTCAGGGGTGGTGATGTCTGTCACATCGTTTTCGGGGTTGTCGCAGCCCGGTCTGGTACAATGTATTTTCATTTGTAATCATTTATGGGTGAGAGTTTATTTGTCAGTATTTATTTGTGAGCATATCAAATGTATAGCCAGTATATAGCCACAGGGCGATCGCCCTTCAATTCTCTCATAAAATATAGGTGAGTTGTTATACATCGCTTTGACTATTAACCGAGGAAGAGTGAAATTAACTGTACCTATCGGCAATCACCAACCACAACAAAGGGATTGTTAATATTATTACCAACAGTAATCAGGATGCGTTCGTTGATTTCTTTGCGATCGCCATCACCTAGGAAGCTAATAGTTTTAGCCTGAGCAAATGCGTCACTAACCGGGGCGTTACCAGGGTTTAAGCCTTCTAGATATCCCCGAATTTCCTCTGAAGTAGTAGAAGTAGTAACCGGTTGCTGACGACGGAAAACTGATACTAAAACTTGAGTGGCTTCATAGGATAAAACAGCGTTGATATTGACACCCCCCAACCAGTAATTCTTAGTCTCAGCAATGAAGCTTTGTGCTGCACATTGTGGGTGCCAGTCAACAGCAAGAAACAGTTTATTATTGAGATTTTGCAAGCCGCCAGAGGAGTTGATAATTGACTGGTCGTAAAGGACAGCAGAACCTAAAACTATTTTTTTCCCTGCATTAGATTTAATCACTTCTAGAGAGCGATCAAAAGCTTGCCTATCTTTATTTTTACCATCAGGAATCACAATTAAAGCCGTGGCATTGGCAACTTTTTTTACAGCTTGTCTGGCGTCAAAATCATCAGCATCTAAATTAAATGCTTGTTGCACAAGTATTTTTTTGCCCTTCAAAATTAGCTCAAATTGCTTGAATAAATCCTGACTGAACGGGTCTTTTTCCCGGTAAAAAATTGCCACAGTTGAACCAGGATTTCCCGTCCCTAACTGTTGCAGATGATTGACCAGGGTTTTGGCTTCGACCTTGGTGGATGAAATCGTTCTAAAGAATAAAGATGATCCGCAAACTCCGCGCAGATATGCCTGGGTACTCCGGGGGGAAATCACTACCAATTCAGCCTGATTATAAGCAGATTTGAGAGCTTCGCAGGTGCTATGGCTCAGATAATGACCAACCACAGCCAGAATCTTGCGCCCATTCCCATTGGGTTCAGAGATAGTAAGTTCAGAGATAGCCTTGGCGACGACTTTAGCTCCTTCAGGATAATTGCGATCATTGGCGATCACCACTTCTAAATTAATGGGCTGTCTGGGGTCATTCACAGCTTTGTCTTGAGCTTGAGCAATACCAAAGAGCATTTGTTGACCAATATTGAATTGTTCCCACTCAGTATTGGTGAGGGGAACAGCAGCAGCAATGGTGTAGATGGGTTCCCCGGACTGGTGTCGCCGTCTGACTTCGGCATTGTTTTTGTAGATTAGCACCGATGGGTCTTGTAATGCGGCAATCGCTTGTTTATAAGGGAGACTTTGGGGAGCATGGGCAGATTGCTGACGCTCCTGTTTAGCCCAGCGACGAATTTGGGCAAATTTGTTTAGCGCTACGTCATAATTTCCTTTTTCAAAGGCTTGAATGCCTTCGATTTTCAGATTTTGAGATATGGTATCGAGTTGGGGGCTACCCTTAAGGTCTGTGTTTCCGACGCTGATCAGTTGCTCTACCGGTTGCGGTTCTACATTCGGTTGCTTTACCTCATGCCATATATGCCTTCCTGCCAGTCCTATCAAAGAAATTACAGTTATGAGTAGAATTAAAGGTTTTGGTAGTTTTATGTACTTAATAAGTAGAGTGAAAAAGTTTGGCTGTGGTGGGGGTTCATCCAAAGCTTTAATCACATCCTCTGCTGACTGATATCGCCTTTGAGGATCAGGTTCGAGCATCCTATCTAAAATATCAGCTAGATGGTTACTGACAATCCCTGGATATTTTGTTCTCCAATTCCAGCGGTTATCATTATTACGGAT
>CAIWDD010000101.1 GCA_903911355.1 uncultured Nodularia sp.
AAACACTTACATCACCTCCGAGTAACATTATACATTAAAGCTAATATTTTTCCAGACGATTTTTAGGAATGCGACCCAAGTCGCTAGCGCACTACACCCCCATAGTTAGAAACCAGGGGCACTGTGCGCGTTTTTTGGTAGGGTTACCCACCTTTAAGGCGCTGTTCCATACCAATATTGCCTTGCAAGCCCCCTGTGTGTAAAAGTAAGATGCGATCGCCCCTGGGAAACACTCCCTGTTGGAGTAAATTCATCACACCATAGAACATTTTTGCAGTATATACATAATCAAGTTGGATGTGGTGTGAGTTTTGAAATTCCTGACTAAACATGAGGAGATGATCATTAACCTTTGCATAACCACCAAAGTGATAATCATAGATTAATTCCCAACCTGCGGGGGAGTAACTTGGTGCGGGTAGTCCAGAGTCTAGATACTTCTGGATCAGGTTATGGATTTCCTGAGCGAGAAATTCTGCATTTTTGAGGACAGGAAAACCAATTACTCGTTGTTCTGGATTCAGGGAAAGTACAATACCCGCTAGGGTTGTACCTGTCCCGCAAGCCAAGCAGATAGTATCAAATGCGTCCGCGTAACCCACTATCTCCATACAACCGCGTACACCGTTTAAATTGCTACCACCCTCAGGAATAATAAATAGATCACCAAAAGCTTGTTTTAACTCCCCGTGTAATTCTATGCTGTGCTTGTTTCGGTAAATCTCACGATTCAGGTACACTAGCTGCATACCTTGCTGTACAGCAAAACTCAAAGTAGGGTTGAGTGGTAAACTTTCATTTCCGCGAATCACCCCGATAGTACGGAACCCAAAGAGATTACCAGCCGCCGCTGTAGCAAATATGTGGTTAGAATAAGCACCACCAAATGTGAGAACAGTTGAGCAATTTTGTTGATGGGCTTCCCGGAGGTTATATTTTAACTTAAACCATTTGTTACCGTTAACCAATGGGTGCATAGAATCGAGACGTAGTACAGATAAATCTACGCCAGCACTTCGGGTAATCTCATTTTCTATTTTCTGAGTTAAAGGGGGAAAAAAAGGTAAGGACATGGATAAAATTTGACAGACGCAAAAAGCAAAAAATCACCCAGATATTAATTTCTGGTTGTATAAAACTCTTAAATTAAGGTTAATAAATTCATGCATAATTCAACTAAGCTACCACAAAAGTTAATGCTCCTGGGTTCAGGAGAATTGGGAAAAGAATTTGTAATTGCAGCGCAAAGATTAGGTAATTATGTCATTGCTGTTGACCGTTATCTTAATGCCCCAGCTATGCAGGTAGCTGACTGCTATGAAGTCATTTCTATGCTGAGTGCTGATGAATTAGAAACTGTTGTACAAAAGCATCAACCTGATTTTATTGTACCAGAGATTGAGGCAATTAGAACAGAGAAATTAGTCGAGTTTGAAAAACGCGGGATTACAGTTATACCCACAGCAGCGGCAACTAACTATACCATGAACCGAGATAGGATTAGGGAACTAGCACATCAAGAGTTAGGAATTAGAACTGCTAAATATGGCTATGGTTCTACCTTAGAAGAATTGATTGCTGTTGCTGATGAAATTGGGTTTCCCAATGTTGTTAAACCTGTAATGTCCTCTTCCGGTAAAGGTCAATCTGTTGTCAACAATCAGGAGGAAGTTGCAGCAGCTTGGAATTATGCGATCGCCAATTCTAGGGGTGATAGTCAAAAGGTAATTGTAGAGGAATTTATCAACTTTGAAATAGAGATCACCCTACTTACTATTAAACAGTGGAATGCACCGACAATTTTTTGTGCTCCCATTGGTCATCGTCAAGAAAGAGGGGATTATCAAGAATCTTGGCAACCTGCTGGTATTCCTGAAGACCAAATATTAGCAGCTCAAGCAATAGCCAAGAAGGTTACCGACGCTTTAGGGGGAGCGGGAATATTTGGTGTAGAGTTCTTCATCACCAAAGAAGAGGTAATTTTTTCGGAACTTTCTCCCCGCCCCCATGATACAGGAATGGTAACTTTAATCTCCCAAAATTTGAACGAATTTGAATTACATTTACGAGCTATTTTAGGCTTACCAATTCCCCATATAGAACAGTTGGGATCTGCGGCTAGTGCGGTGATTTTAGCTGATAAACACTCAGATAAAGTCGCCTTTACCGGTGTAGGTGAAGCTTTATCAGTACCCAATGTAGATATTAGACTATTTGGCAAACCTAACGCCCATCCTTATCGACGTATGGGGGTAGCTTTGGCTCAGGGTAATAACATTGCAGAGGCGCGGGAGAAGGCTAAAAAAGCAGCTAGTCAGGTGAAAATTATTTAATTTTATGAGTGGATACCCACCCAGAATATCACTGTAAAGCCTTGAATAGTCTCAAATACCAAGTATATATCCCATGGACACACCCCCGCTAATTGTCTTTGTAACTACCATGATTACCTGTGGTCTAATCTCCTGCATGTCCCCAAAAACCGACACTACTAATAGTGTAAGTTCTCCAGAGTTGCAACCGGATAACCCATCTGTGATTACTAACAACAGTAAACCCAATTCAGAAACCATCCTGAATGAAGTGATTAACCGTCAGAAAAGTTTACAGGTTTGCAATTTTGAGTTTAACCCAGAAACAGCACGGGAATTCTCAGAAGTCTATATTGGTGAAAATCATCAGCACTTAGTACAGCTACTTTGTTATATGGCTGCTTATCAAGGTGCATTTGCTTTCTTGAAAGTAGATACATCCGGGACAGAAATCAAAATTCAGCCCCTGGGTTTAGAAATAGCTGGATTTCCCACCTATGATCCTAAAACTAAGATTCTTTCCAATAGCTATAAGTACATTGGTGCTGGTACTTGTACTCAAGAAACTCAATATTATTGGAATGGGGAAGAACTCAGATTAATTAGTTCAGAGAACATAGACCACATTCCTAACGGTTGTCAGGACTTGGGAGTATTGACCCCTTCAGAAAGTCAGGTAATTACTAACAAGAATATTGGGGTCGCTAAATTGGGTATGACATTAGGGGAACTCAAGGAGATTTTAGGTGAGGGTGCAACATTTGAACCAGTTTCTCTGGGGGTTGATCAAGGGGAAGGAATTAAAGTTAGTCAAGATGGTAGGGTACAGTATCTGTTAGGTTTTGCTAATGGTGACTTGAAAACAGCTAACTCTGCAATTACCATGATTACCGTTGAAAACCCTAATTACAGAACAAAGGAAGGAGTAGGGCCGGGTACTCCGCTCAAAGCAGCAGTTGCAACCTACGGACCGGCGACCCTATCCTACAACTTCAATAATGAGGCACGAGAGTATATTAAATTTGCCCAGGGACTGGGTGCAGATGCGGGGGTAGTCATCAGGTCAAATCAGTGGACAATTACAGAATACGCTGGTATGTATACTAATACTCCAGCTGAATTCAACCAAACCCAAAACTACCATGACCATGCAGCTATTGGTTCAATTACCATTAGATAAACCTAAGTCTACAGCTATGCGATGAGCGCAAGCAAAACCAGAAAAGGCGACGGCGTTTAACCCTTGACCGGGAAAGGTACTGTCACCGACACAATAAAGTCCGGGAATGGCTGTACGATTAAATGGCATATTTAATAGTCCCGGTAATTTCCGCCGGGGGATGGGCCCATAAGTTCCATCCTCACGCCCTAAAAAGCGTTGATGGGTGCGGGGTGTACCTACTTCTAGATAATCTAAGCCAGCATCTAATCCAGGGAAAATATTTTCTAGTCGGTCGATGATTTGCCAAGCTGCAGCTTCTTTCTTGGCCTCATACTCACTTGCAGACATTCCTCGCCAATCATCAATCCATTGAGGTGTAAAGGCATGAATAATATGATAGCCCTCTGGTGCCAATTTTGGATCTAGTAATGTGGGGATGGAAACAAAAAGTGTCCCTGCTGGTGCTGTCATCTTCTCCCAGTCCTCCAGAATTACATGATGGCATTCTGTGCTATGAGACAATACTGCTGCGGCTACTCCTATATGTAAACTCAAAAAGCTGGGGGATTTTTTATAGGTTTGTTGCCATTTTTTTTCATTAGCTGGTATTTTCCCTACAGGTAGTAATTTAGTAAAAGTATCCCAACGTGTCGCATTAGAAACTATCCGTCGAGCATGATAAACTTCACCACTAGCCAATTGCACACCAACGGCTTTTCCTTTTTCTATGAGGATTTTTGTTACTCTGGCTTGGTACTTAATCTGACCTCCGGCTTTTTCTAAACCTTCTACCAATTTTTGGGCAATTTGTCCTACCCCACCTTGGGGATAATTAACCCCACCATAGTGTCTATCAGCAAATACCATCCCCCCATTAATCATGGGGGTCATGTCAGCTTTGACTACGGACCAGCAATAACACTCTATGTCAATAAATTGCAATAATTGGGGATCTTTAATATAGCGTCGCGCCACATCTCCTACATTTTGAGGGAGATATTTAACTAAACCAAGACAGGCCAAAGGATGCTGCAAAAATGTCCGCAGCAAATACCGAGGTTCTTCTAATGACAGCAAATCTATGGTATTGAGACAGTTAAATACTTTCCAGCACTCGTCATAAAAGCGACGAATACCTATTTCTTCATGGGGAAAATAAGCAATAAGATGTTGCAAAAAATTATTATAAGTTCGCTCGACTTTGATGTCTAACCTGGGTAAGTGATAGTGAATCTGTACAGGATCACTGATTGTTTCTTGACTGACGTTCACAGCGTTTAAAGCGCGGGTGAGTAGGTTGGTAGTACCTTTTTCGCCAAATCCGAAAATCATTGACGCCCCAACGTCAAATCGATAACCCTGGCGCTCAAAGTAACCCGAACTACCCCCTGGAATCAAATAACTTTCTAGTACCAGCACTTGAGCGCCTTTGGCTGCTAACTGGGTTGCGGTTACTAAACCACCAATTCCAGAGCCGATGATGATCACATCCAATGTCGGATTTAGGGATGAAGACATAGGGGCAGATATGCAATAAAATTAACCAATTATTTAGTATTTTATATCACTTTTGATTCTTCGGGTATGGAAATAAAAAGAGGGAGAAGCCCGCTACCGCTGGCTAATCCCGTCTGCCGATCCTTAAAGAGAGGAGAACACTAATTAGTAATATAACTTTGATTGAGAATATCTGTCAAGTATTATTGAAAATTACTTTCAATAAAATTAGCAGTGTTGATTTTAGCTGTCAGTGGGATACTTGAGGGAGTATGATGGTGTTTCAGATCAAGAAGAAAATTGCCCTATTCCGGCTATGACGGTACAACTGCGCGTTTATGTCCCCCCCCATCCTCTGATTAAGCATTGGTTGGCGGTTGCTCGAGATGCTTCCACCCCTTCGGTGTTGTTTCGTAGTGCTATAGTTGAGTTGGGGAGATGGTTAACTTACGAAGCGGCCAGAGAGTGGTTACCGACCCTGGAAACTGTGGTGCACAGTCCTTTAGATTCGTCTCCAGCTACTTTGATTAACCCAGAAGTACCCGTGGCCGTTGTACCGATTCTCCGGGCGGGTCTAGGATTACTTGAAGGTGCTCAATCTCTGTTACCTTTGGCTTCGGTTTATCATTTAGGTTTGGTTCGTAATGAGGAAACTCTCGAACCAGTCTGTTATTTGAATAAGTTACCTGAAAAATTTCACCCGGAAACCAGGGTATTAATCACAGACCCAATGTTGGCGACCGGTGGGTCAATTATGTTTGCTATGTCCGAATTAGTACAACGTGGGGTTGACCCAAGTTTGACGAGAATAGTTTCTGTAGTAGCTGCACCGCCAGCTTTACAAAAACTTAGTGCTGAATATCCTGGTTTAAATATTTATACTGCCACCATTGATGAGATAGTCAATGACCAGGGGTATATTGTACCGGGGTTAGGGGATGCAGGCGATCGCATCTTTGGTACATAAGCTAGTATGCAGCTAGGGAAGTTCTTGAAGGCGGTAATATATGAGTCAACGTGATGGTTTTGGTAGTGGTTTTTTAGCAGGGACAATTTTTGGTAGTATAGTTGGTGGTATTATTGGGGCTGTGATTGTTTCCCGACAAAGTGAGGAATTGACAGCAGAATCAGTGGAACTGACTAATGGCCAACTCAAAACTAAAAAAGTATCGCCAAAACAACGCCAAATGTTCGTCTCAGATGATGAAGCTATGGAAATGGAAACAGCCAGGCGATCACTAGAAGATAAAATCGCCCAGCTAAATGCCACAATTGACGAGGTAAGACAGCAGTTAGGAAATGTCAATGGCGGTTCAACCCAGTCAGTCAATGACCGCTCCCTCACCCCGGATTCTTAAAGTGATTGATATTTGGCTATAGTAGTTAATGCGGCAAACCGCACACTTCATGACATGGACTCAAGTAAAATCAATAATAAGACCGTTTTTGACACTTAGCAGGAAAATAACTGATCCATGAACTTACTTTTTACTACTTTGGCAACCTTTGTCAGCTTCTATAGCTACTTGCTAATTATCCGAGTGCTGTTAACTTGGTTCCCCACAATCAACTGGTACAATCAGCCCTTTGCGGCTTTAGCCCAAATCAGCGATCCTTACCTGAATCTTTTCCGCTCAATTATTCCCCCATTGGGCGGTATGGATTTCTCCCCTATCTTAGCCTTCTTAGCACTGAATTTTATTGGTGGCTTACTAAGAAACCTAACCGCCCTTTCATTTGCACAGCCTTTTTAGCAAAAATACCAACTAAATATAAAGTTTTGTAGAGACGTTCCTTTCCAATCGTCTCTACATTGCTTTGTGGGCGATTGTTATTAATTCTTAATAATTATCGCCGAACTTGTCCGCTAAATCCAGAGGCTTTAAACTGTTTGAGCTGCAAGGGTTCGGGTTGATTCGCGGCTACAGAAATCCTGATGGCAAAATCACTAATACCCGGCGGAACTTCGGGGATAGAACCCAGACGAGTGCGGTTCTGCATCACTGGGTTATTGTTGGCATCATAAATGCGTCCAAATATATCTGCATCATATACTGTTTTATAAGTAGCGTTTTCTGCCTTACCAGTGACAATAAAGCAATTAGCTGCCGCACTACCACTGCTGATTACCGATCCTGCTGCCAATTCTGCCGGACAGTCTTGATAAGATATATCAAATAGTTTCACCTGTGTTAGGGCTATAGCTGGAGGTGTAAATACCCACAATTGCAATAGAGTCAGGAAAGATATAAAAATGACATTAATTCGTGTTCTCATATTTAAGTTTGGTGTCATCGAACTTAACTAAAATTTGTACCGCAGCCAGCAATTTTGTCTAGATTAACTTAGCTGAACTTAATGAGTTGGAGACAGAAAAGGTAATAATTGGGTAAATAAACCCACAGTTGCTATCAACTTATGACTCCAGATGAGATTGAAACAGCCTTGCAAGCAGCTTTTAACAGTTGTGATGCAGCTGGTTATCCTCTCACTGATATGCAGAAGCAGATATTACTGCGAGTGGTGGAGGAAATTCCGGGAGACCCTAACTTGAAGATATCAGATATGGGTAACCCCTTAGATGAACTTTCTACAGAAGAATTGACAGCTTTTTTACGGTTTGTTAAGAACCAAGAACAGGAAAACTGTAGTTGGAAGGTGCAATTACTCAATGATTGGCTAAATGATCATAATTCGGGAAATGTCCAATTCATTCGCCAACTCTACGGTTTAGGTTGGCTTAATCGTGTCCAATCATATCATTTTAATAAGTATTCTGAGGCCGGGGATACACTCAGGTTGAGAGTAGGCGATCGCATTGAAATTACCAATGGATTATGGGAATGGGTCAAGGACGATGGTCCTTGTCAGCGTGAATGGTTTTCCTGTATTGTCATCCAAATTGACGAAATAGATGACCCGGAGGGTTCATCTATTAGTTGTTTAGTTCGCCTCTACAATAGTGCTGAGTACCAAATTCCAGGTATATATACATGGAATCGCCATAATTGGCGCTGGCCAGAAAAATAACTCTATCTAACGAGGTAATTTTGCACCGCTTGACGCATCACATCCACAGGTACAGTATCCCGCTGTAACCAGATTTTTAATGCTGCTACACCTTGTTGGACAAGCATTTCTAAACCATCAATGACAATTGCGCCCTGTTTTTGCGCTTGTTGTAGAAATTGTGTAGGCTGAGGAATATATATCAAATCATAAGCGATCGCACCCGGGCATAAATTTTGCAAATCTTCTTGACTCACAGGTGACTGATTCACGTGGGGATACATACCCACAGGGGTAGTATTTACTAGCAAATTAGCTTCAGGAATTAGCTTTCCTAGGTCTTCCCAGAGATGAATTTGCAATTTTGCTGCTAGGGGTGAATTTCCCCAACTTTTGCGGAACTCAGCTAATTTGTGCATATTCCGCCCCACCACATGAATTTGCGCCAACCCTAGCTGGTGACAACCAGCTACAACCGCCCTAGCTGCTCCACCATGGCCTAAAATGACCGCTGTTTTCTGGCTCCAGTCTTGCTGATAGGTTGTCTGTAGAGGAGCAATAAAACCTTCTATATCCGTGTTTGTACCTACCCAACCCTGATTTTGGCGGCTAACGGTATTCACTGCGCCTATAACTTTGGCAATGGGGGAAATTTCTGATAATAAAGGCATAATTGCCTGTTTGTGAGGGATGGTAACGCTAAAACCCACAATATCCATAGCAGCCAAACCGGCTATGGCTAACTCTAAATTTTCTGGTTTAATTGGTAAAGGCAGATAAATATAATCTAGTCCTAATTCAGCGATCGCCGCATTATGCATCACTGGTGACAGGGAATGTTCTACCGGATACCCAATTACCCCTAGAAGTTGAGTTTTACCTGTAATTACTACTTTATTCATTGGTCATTAGTCACGAGACTGGTGGGGAATAGGATTAAATTATTAACAGCTACTTAATATTTCTTTATATCATGCAACTAACCACAGCTTCCTCTACAAATCCCATTCCTGGTCAATATTGGCAGTGGCGGGGTCATAATATATACTACGTCCACAGGGGAGAAAAACAACCCCAACGTCCACCCCTGCTGTTAGTCCATGGTTTTGGCGCATCCACAGATCACTGGCGCAAGAATATCACAGGACTGTATCTAGATTTTGAAGTATTTGCCATTGACCTGTTAGGGTTTGGGCGTTCAGCAAAACCGAAACTCCAGTACAGCGGTAATTTGTGGCGTGACCAACTTGCTGATTTTATCAGTGAAGTTATTGGTCAGAAGACCATACTAGCAGGTAACTCCCTGGGTGGGTATGCTTGTTTGTGTGTAGCAGCACAATCTCCTAATCTTGCGGCCGGTTTAGTCTTACTCAACAGTGCTGGACCGTTTAGCGAAAACCCATCTATTTCTGAACCTGAAGCATTACAATCACAAATTCAACCCCCTAAACAACCTTCTGGGTTACAAAAACTCTTAGGTGATTCCGTGAAGTGGATTTTTCAGCAACGTTTCGCCCAGTTGCTGTTATTTGAATATGTACGACAACGTTGGGTAATTCGCCGCACCTTAAAAAAAGTTTATCTTGACCACAGTGCAGTCACAGACCAATTAGTAACAGAAATTGCCCGACCAGCTTATGATCCTGGTGCTTTAGATGTATTTGTTTCCGTTTTTAGCACCCCCCAGGGGGAAAAAGTTGATGTCCTGTTAAAACAGTTAAGTTGTTCCCTGTTATTATTGTGGGGGGAAGCTGACCCCTGGATGAATGCCAGAGAACGTTCCCAGAAGTTTCGTCAATACCATCCTCAACTAACAGAATATTTTCTGAATGCGGGTCATTGTCCCCATGACGAAGTACCAGAACAGGTCAACGAGCTTTTACGGGATTGGGTGGAATTGAAAAAAGATTAGAACAAGGAAAAGAGGTTAAAAATCTAAGGATTAGATTTTTAACCCGGATTTCTGGGTTTACAGGTTTCCAATTCTTGAAGTTAATTATTTGAGAGGTAAAAATAAGGTTTACAGAGCATCTAGCAATATCAGCAATATGATTTGGCTACAAGAGCAACATCATGTTTATCGGCACTTGCTTTTGATCTGCTGATATTCACTTGGGTGTATGACGGGGGGACACACAGTCATTTACCCTGGGTTGTTCTTTCTATTGCGTCCTGATGTTCAAAATACCACTAACTTGATAATATTCAAACATAAATTTACGAAACTTGATATTTTGTTGTGCTTAATCATCAATCATCCTCACTCCCACAACTGACATGAGGTTTACACAGAGATCACAAATTTAAAATTCACACACACAGCCGACTCACGCCAGTGTTACCAAACTGAAATTATCATTTTTGAATGTGCTGCTCTAAAGTTTTAATTAAGGTAGGTTTTAGTACCGCACCCACAACTATATCAACTTGTCTTCCCCCCTTAAATACCATTAGCGTCGGAATAGTGCGAATACCGTAATGACTAGCAACGGTGGGATTTTGATCAGTGTTTAACTTCGCCACTTTTACCAGTCCCGCGTATTCCCCAGCGATCGCATCTACAACCGGAGACACCATCCGACAAGGACCACACCAAGGAGCCCAAAAGTCCACTAAGACTGGAATTTCACTTTCCAGTACTTCTTGTTTAAATGTGGATTCTGTGACATTGATAGTGGATGACATAATTGCCTCCTGATTAATTCATTGATTTGATTTTGTCGAATAAAGAAAATATAGGGCATTTAAAAAAATGATGCAATTACAAAAATCTTATAAATAACTCAAGATGTTACAATATATAGCATTTCCCATGCTCGTGAGGTACAATTTTTTTTAGTTTGAGGGAACAGGGAACAGGGAACAGGGAACAGGGAAAAAGTTTTTCACTTTTAGGGAACAGGGAATAGGGAACAAAGGGAACAAAGGGAACAGGGAATAGGGAACAGGGAATAGGGAACAAATAGCTATTTTATCAATGGGCGATAGTGCCACCACAGAATTAGGAAAATTTTGTCAGCCATCGTAAGAATTGTTTTGATGTTGGTGTCAATAATGTACGGCGATAAGTATCTGCCGCTTTTTTAATAGCCTCTGCTTGAGTTGGGTAGGGATGAATTACATTAGACAGACC
This sequence comes from uncultured Nodularia sp., assembly GCA_903911355.1. Classification (GTDB taxonomy): domain Bacteria; phylum Cyanobacteriota; class Cyanobacteriia; order Cyanobacteriales; family Nostocaceae; genus Anabaenopsis; species Anabaenopsis arnoldii. The sequence goes on from CAIWDD010000101.1 coordinate 11,114, forward strand.
ATTTAAACCAATTTTATTGACAATGGCCGTGGTTATTTCACTGATGGTTTCTCCAGCATGACGGGAAACAATTGTTGCTCCTAAAATTCTATCAGAACCCCTCTGATGATGAATTTTAACAAAACCATCCTCTTCACCATCTGCGATCGCCCGGTCTACACTACTAAAAGGAATCTTAATGGTATTAATCTTCATACCCTGTTCTTGAGCCTCCTGTTCATACATTCCCACATGAGCAATTTCTGGGTCAGTATAAGTTACCCAAGGGATGACTAAATTACTAAGTTTGTATCTTCCTAAACCAAAAGGTGAAAATAAAGTATTTTTAATCACAATTCGAGCCGCCGCATCAGCTGCGTGAGTAAACTTCCACTTCATACAGATATCACCAGCAGCATAAATTTTAGGGTTAGTGGTTTGTAAATAGTCATTAACCTTCACTCCCTCGCGGTGATTGTATTCCACTCCCGCTGCTTCTAAATTTAAACCTTCAACATTAGGAACCCGTCCTGTAGCAACTAAAATTTCATCAACTGTAATTGACATTGGAGAGCCATGGCTCAAAAAATGAATTACCTTTCCCTCCTTCGTCTTCTCGATACTATCTACTTGGCTATTTAAAACCAAATGTATTTTTTCCTTGATAAAACGGTTTTGCAGAATTTCTGCCGCTTCGGGATCTTCTTTATTTAAGATGTGAGAATCCTTATGGAATAATATCACTTGGGATCCCAGACGCTGGAAAGCCTGAGCCAGTTCACAACCAATAGGTCCACCGCCAATCACAGCCAGGCGCTTGGGGAGTTCAGTCAGTGAAAATACCGTTTCATTAGTGAGAAAACCAGCCGCTTCCAGTCCCTTAATTGTGGGTCGCATAGCTCTAGCACCTGTAGCAATCACAGCTTTTTTAAAGCGGATTTTTTGGCTATCAACCTCAATAATATTATCACTGGCAAAACGACCGCTTCCCAAGAAAACATCAACCCCAAGGTTGCGAAAGCGAGTCGCAGAATCATGATGACTGATACCTGCTCTCACCTTTCGCATCCTTTCCATAACGTGAGGAAAATCAACTTTTATCTCTTCAGGGGTATTAATACCAAAACCTTGCGCCCCGGAAATTTCACCAATTACACGAGAAGACCGGATAATACATTTTGAGGGAATACAACCAAAATTTAAACAGTCTCCCCCCATCAAATGCTTTTCAATTAAAGCGACTTTTAATCCCAAGTCTAGACCTACAGATCCTGCTGCTACAACTAATCCAGCCGTACCAGCACCAATCACAACCAAGTCGTAACAATCAACAGGTTGAGGATTGACCCAATCCGGCGGATGGACGTAAGAAACTAGTTTCTGATTATGCTTATCCGTGGGTAAGATAGTTACTTTTGGCAATGGTAAATTTGACATTATTTAGTCCTCCCTTACCACATCAAGACTGTTAATGTAAAACTTCATTTTCTAAAGCCTTGCGAGCAACTTTAGTAATATATACTGTCACAGTAACCGTGGCTATGAAGCCAAGAATCCGAATTAACCACTGTAACCCGGGGTTATCAGGTTGAGATGCGGTACCAATCGCGGCCAGGTTACCAGCCAAGGAACCGACGTAAACATACATAATTGTTCCGGGAATCATACCAATAGATCCGAGAATGTAATCTTTGAGGGTAACTCCGGTAACACCATAGGCGTAGTTCAGAAGATTGAAGGGGAATACAGGAGAGAGTCGGGTCAACAAAACAATTTTCAATCCTTCTCTACCAACAGCCTCGTCAACAGCCCTGAATTTTTGATTACCTGCTATTTTCTTAGCAACCCAACCCCTGGCTAAATAACGTCCAACTAAAAAAGCGGCTGTGGCTCCTATAGTTGCACCAATGAAGACGTAGATAGAACCCATAACCAGACCAAACACAACACCAGCACCAAGAGTAAGGATTGACCCTGGCAAGAAGGCGACCGTGGCAATAATATAAAGTAGGATAAATGCTAATGCTCCCACAGCACCAATACCATCTATCCACTGTAAAGCATTTCGCAAGAACATTTGGGGATCGAACCCAGCAGCATTTCGGGCAGATTCCTCCCCCCAAGCGGGTTCAGCCACAAATACGGCAGTCAGTCCAAATAATATAAGTATCAAAAAAACAATACTATAAGGCTTTTCCAAGTTTTTATTGATCATTTTCAAAACCCAGTCGTTCGACTTCTGCCCAACGGTACTAAAGCCACGATTTCTACTTGCTTGAGCCGCAGCAACATCGCGATTTGTTGTGTATCCACATTCATGAGTAGAATGTATTGCCTAAATCAACAGGCGCGGCAGGACTCGAACCTGCGACAGTCCGCTTAGAAGGCGGATACTCTATCCAACTGAGTTACGCGCCCAAGCTAGCATAGTAGCTTCTTACGAAATCACTTTCGTGATTGTATCATCATATAGTACCAAAAAGCAAATAAAAATTGTGGATGCCAAAAAAAACCGCTTATAGCCACAGATACAGCAAGCCCTACTGAATCCTACTTCATTGGTGAAAATATTTTTGAAGTCTTGGCTTAGTTGGGTGTCAGTGTTTTATGCTGGAAGAATTGGCATCGCCTGCAAATACTCAGTCAATATTGGGGATGCACTTGCCACTAGTATATTTTCTTATTTCTTGGGAGGGCTAATTTTCCGTTACACAGAAATAATTATAGACCAAAAACCAGATGTGTCGATTATTGATGTGTTGTTTTATCCTGACTTATATTTCCCTTGACGTAAGGATGATTTTAGGTTTGGATTCCCAAGGTATAAATTTAGAAAAATTGCAGTTGCTCATTGTCTTAGCCATTGCAAGGTTTGCTACCTTGTTAGTAGTATGGTGGATTTCTATGGAACAGACAGCACCCTTAAAGCCTCTAGTTGGTAGCTTCAACTGGTTTGAGGTATTCGACGATGTGGTTTTATTAATTATTATTGCCCCAGGGAAGGCTAATGGCCTTTTTGACCGGAAAATCCGCCAAATATTGGAGAATGGTTGCACAGGACGCTTTTTGGATCTACATTGCAGATATATGGTTTAAGTATGGTGAAGGGTCAAACTATCAAAGTGGAGAGATACTAGAAATGTTTTGGATATTTAGTGGAGTGTTATGTCCTATGGGCTTTGTCCTACAAGATAACCCATCCTTTAGCCGAACTCCCCAGGAGCGCGGTTGCAAACGAGCTTAGAAAATTTGGTGTCTACCGTGAGAAAATTAACAGAGCCTGACAAACGAGAAATTCTCAAGTTATATCGAGAAAGTGCCGAAACAACATCAACTTTGGCGGAACGTTATGGTGTAAGTAACTCGACAATTAGTCGCCTGCTCAAAAGCACCTTACCGGAAGATGAATATGAATATCTGGTTTCTCTCAAACGTGCAGCCAGGACTCCTGAAGGTCGGGCGCAGGTAAGTTACACCCAGTTACCCTTCTTAACTCAACCAGAGCCGGAGCCAGATCTGCCCAGCCCGGAAAAAGCCATCCCTCGCTTGAGATTACCAGATATCTCCCCGCAAAAACCGGTGATCGAAGAACGCCAACCGCAGGAAGAGGAGGATCTCAGCCCCTCTATAAGACGAGTCCGTCGGCGTTCTTCGGCAGAAGAGAAACCAAGGTTACGTACAGCAAAGCGATTAGAAATAGTTGAACCCCAACCCGGTGAACTGGCGGGTATTCCTGCTCCCCTGTTAAAGGAAGAATATCCTCAGGCCAGTGTTATTTCCCACATGCTAGTCGAGGATTTGCTAGATGAGTCAGAAGATTTGTCAGATTTAGAGGATGATTTAGACGAGGACGACTACGAGGACTACTATGAGGAAGACGAGGAAGCTCTAGAGGATTCAATGCCTTTAGTTACAAGACGAAGGCTGAATGAGCTAGCGGTGCAAGTCTTGCCATTTTCCGCAGCACAGTTGCCGAAAAGTTGTTATTTGGTAATTGATAGATGCTCGGAGTTAATTACCCGACCACTGAAGGATTTTGGCGACTTGGGACAAATCCCTAACTTAGAAACCTTGCAAATAACTTTGCCAGTATTTGATAACCATCGAGTCGCAAAGCGCTTCTCTACCAAGCGCGATCGCGTAATTAAAGTTCCCGATACTAAAGTACTACATAAGGCTAGTACTCATCTCCAAGCCAAGGGGATTACGCGACTGTTGATTGATGGTCAGGTGTACTCTCTGTCTATGGTCTAAAATTTATGGAGATACCTGCTCATTATGGTGTAGTACTGGTGACAACTGCCAACAAGCAGGAGGCAGAAACAATTGCTAATGCCCTTGTAGAAGCTCAACTGGCTGCCTGTGTCAGTCTGTTGCCAATCCATTCTATTTACTCTTGGGAAGGAGAAATATACAAAGAGTACGAGTGGCAGTTGCTGATTAAAACTGATTTGTCCCTATTTTCCAGTTTGGAAGCCAAAATTCGGGAACTCCACTCCTACGAAGTCTCAGAAATCATAGCTTTACCTATTGTTGCCGGTTCGCAAGCCTACTTGCAATGGATTTCTCAACAGCTTAAATCCTACTAGCAGCTCACCCGTAAATTGCGCAAAAGTACCGCTGCCAATTGGCTTTAGGCGTGGGGAGTGTCAATGTAATACTGCTGTAAATATCCACCATAAAACTAACGGTGATGCTAGGAATTAATCTTAGCCGAATTAGTAGGGGTTGTTTAAGTCAGCCTGAGAAAGTTCGTTTATGGACTCTTCGGAAATCCCCGGTTTATAAAACCGGGGTTGAAAAATACAAAAAATCTAAATCTGAGTATCGATAGCTTTGGCAAAGCGCTCTGCCAAGTTAATAATGTCCTGTTTGCGGGCGATTTTATTCATCCATTCCTGGGGAATATTTTCCAGTCCGTAGTATATCCCTGCTAACCCCCCAGTTACAGCGGCAGTAGTGTCTGTATCGTTACCCAAGTTGACAGCTGTCAGTACCGCTTCGGCGTAAGAGGAACTATTTAACAAACACCACAGGGATGATTCCAGGGTGTCAATTACGTAGCCACCAGAATTAATCTCTTCAACTGGTATCTGGGCTATTTCACCGCTGAATATCCTGTGAAAATGACGTTTCTCTAAAATGTATTCACGGTCAGAATACAGTGATTGGATTTTTTCTAATCCTTGTAAATAAGCTGTTTCCGGTTTAGCTCCTTCTAGTAAGGCTACGGCAATACTAACATAAATACCGCAGGACATTTGCGATCGCAGATGACCATGGGTAATAGCAGAGACATCATGCACCCTAGCAATCAATTCGCGGAAAGTTAGGTGACGATAACAATAAGCCATGGGTAAAATTCTCATCAAAGAACCATTACCATTGCTATGTTCTAGCCTCCCTCCTGCCTGGTGAGGTACAACACCCTGCTTCAGCCGCATAATTGCTTCATGGGTGGTCATACCAATATCAAACAATTCACCGCGAGCAGTCCAATAAGCTTGTTTATACCAGCGCCAAAAGGAATTAGCTATAGTATCTAAGGAATAACCCCGACACAGGCTTTCTGCCAAGCAAAATGTTAAAGAACTATCATCTGACCAAGTTCCCGGTGGTTGCTCCCATGTACCATAGCCTAACATCGTTGTCACTGGAGATTTAATTCTTTCGGCACGGCTAGTAAACTCCACAGGTACACCCAACGCATCACCGACACATAAACCCATCAAACCAGACAATGTTTTTGCCGCGGTTAGCATTACTCACTCTCCATGAAAAATATCAAAACTTAACTTTTTGACACTCCCCGCTAACTGCAAAGTAGTCCCCTCAATTAATACGCGGGGTTTCCACACTAGGTCAGCAAACCCGGTTTTACCTTTTTTACTCCCTTTTTTGAAACCAGGGGTTATAAACCCCTGTCTGATAGCTGAAGTCAGATGAATCTGACTACCATAATTTAGCTAGAAGTCTACTAGATCCCCGACTTCTCACATAATTAGAGATACCCTACCATAATTTAGCTAAAAGTCGGGAATCTTTGGGGCGAGTTTAGATCCCCGACTTCTCACATAATTAGAGATAGTCTAGGATAATTTATCTAGAAGTCGGGGATCTTTGGGGCGAGTTTAGATCCCCGACTTCTCACATAATTAGAGATAGTCTAGGATGATTTATCTAGAAGTCGGGGATCTG
>CAIWDD010000102.1 GCA_903911355.1 uncultured Nodularia sp.
GGGTCAAATAACCAATATTCTAAAATCCCTAACTGTTCGTATAGTAATTTCTTTTGTTCCTGGTCTTGCTTCTGAGTGCTTTTACTGGTCATTTCAAACACTACACTGGGTACTTGACCCTCTTCCCACAGCTTATAATTATCCCTACCTCCAGGAGCAACATCAAAAATCACCATTACATCAGGGGCGACTCTGAGTTTAGGGAATCCCTGAGCATAATAGAGAAATTGATCAGCCAACACCGTGGCTTGTTGTCCGGCGAGGTATTGTTTAATCACCTCTAGGGTAGTGAGAATTGCGTACAGATGTATATAAGTTTCTGCCAATGGTTCTCCGTCGGAACTAGGATATTCTATTTGGGGATTAACTACTGTGGTGGTGGTCATGGCTACCTGCTACTGTGGTAGGTTTTTGGGGTCTATGCCTTGGGATCTCAGATACTCTTCGAGTCTATCAGCCCGTAGGCGTTCCTGTTCAGCTCTTTGATTTTCCTGTTCGGCCCGTAGGCGTTCTTGTTCGGCCCGTAGGCGTTCTTGTTCAGCTCTTTGATTTTCCTGTTCGGCTCGTAAACGTTCCTGTTCCGCCAACTCTGCTAATTCTGTAGGTATGAGTAACTTAGCTCCCGTATCTAAGCGATAGAAACGTAACAGTTCCCCTTCTGCTTCTAACCGCAACTGCAAAGGTTGACATATGCGATCGCTAATGGGTTGATAAACCTCATCTTGTAAACGATAACCCTTTAATTGTTCGGGAATCCATTCACCTTTGGGGTCAAATAACCAATATTCTAAAATCCCTAACTGTTCGTATAGTAATTTCTTTTGTTCCTGGTCTTGCTTCTGAGTGCTTTTACTGGTCATTTCCAACACTACACTGGGTACTTGACCCTCTTCCCACAACTTATAATTATCCCGACCCCCAGGAGCCACATCAAAAATCACCATTACATCTGGGGCGACTCTGAGTTTAGGGAATCCCTGAGCATAATAGAGAAATTGATCAGCCAACACCGTGGCTTGTTGACCTGCGAGGTATTGTTTAATCACCTCCAGGGTAGTGAGAATTGCATACAGATGTATATAAGTTTCTGCCAAGGGTTCTCCGTCGGAACTAGGATATTCTATTTGGGGACTAACTACTGTGGTGGTGGTCATGGCTACCTGCTACTGTGGTAGGTTATTGGGGTCTATTCCTTGGGATCTCAGATACTCTTTCAATATATCAGATCCTTGTGGGTTGGGTTGTGACTTTTTATTGACCGTCAGTATGCAAACTCTTTTCCCTCATCACCCAAATCTATTACCGCCGGGTCACTGATTCAGGTAAACTGAGACTTGGTTTATTGCATTGTGACTAAGTATGGAAATTGGACAAAAGGTAAAAGTTTTTCGTTTGCGCGATCGCGTGTCTGCTAGTATTGCCAAAAAACTCGGACAAATCGGCATTATTCAAGGCTACAAAGTCGCTGATGGCTGTGGAATCGGTGTAGTGGTACTGTTTGACGACAATTCATCGACTTGGTTTTTTGAAGATGAAGTCAAACCAGTGTAATAGATAGAACTCAAAGCAGAAGCTAAGAGTATTTGCCTAGTGCTAAGTTGGAGTAGAACAGATTGCCGGGAAAAAGAGAATCAACTAATGTCCCTGATATTGACATTTTTGGGCAAAGGCGGTACAGAGCGTACTAAAATTGCGATCGCCACCGCCAAGTTATTGGCAACCCAAGGTAAGCGGGTACTTCTAGCAGGGTTAACAGAACCAGTTTTACCCATGTTACTGGAGCAACCCCTAACCCCTGACCCCCAGGAAATTGCCCCCAATTTACAGGTAGTGCAATTTAAATCCTCTGTATTGCTAGAACGCAGCTGGGAAGAAGTGAAAAAACTGGAGGCGCAATACCTCCGCACACCCATCTTCAAAGATGTTTATGGTCAAGAACTGGTAGTATTACCAGGGATGGACAGCGCCCTAGCCTTGAATGCGATCCGCGAATATGATGCCAGTGGCAAATATGACGCGATTATCTATGATGGCACCGGTGATTCCTTTACCTTGCGAATGTTGGGGATGCCAGAATCTCTGAGTTGGTATGTGCGGCGATTTCAGCAATTATTTGTTAACTCCGATTTAGGGAAAACGATTGCGGAATCGCCCTTAATTCAGCCGCTAATTAGCAGCTTTTTTAATGTCAACTGGACAGCAGATAACTTTGCTCTACCCACCAACCAGGTGAATAATTTCTTAGACAAGGGAAAAGCAGCTCTTGCAGATCCTCATCACGTGGCGGCCTTCTTAGTGACTACACCAGACCCCCTACAAGTAGCAACTGCTCGTTATTTGTGGGGTAGCGCTCAACAAATCGGTTTAACCGTGGGTGGTGTGATGGTGGTGTCACCCACAGATCAAGTCAACCTCTCGGAAGAATTTAGACCTCTGACGGTGAGCGTTGTTCCCGACTCTCCCACAGGGGAATGGCAACCTTTAATAGATGCTCTACCCAACTTTGTAGAACAAGCATTACAGGCTCCCAAACCCATGGAAATCGATACCCATAACCGTCAAGTCCGCCTATTCTTGCCAGGATTTGACAAAAAGCAAGTCAAACTTACCCAATATGGACCAGAAGTTACAGTGGAAGCAGGAGACCAACGGCGTAATCTCTTCCTACCCCCGTCCCTAACTGGTAGACAGGTAACGGGAGCCAAATTTCAGAATAATTATTTGATAATTTCTTTTTAAGTCCTGGGTACTGGGAATTGGGTAATCAAAACCATCTATTCCCCATTCCCTAGCCCCTATTCCCATTCATAAGTAAGTCTGATGTCAGAACCAACCCCTATTAAACCTAATTCCCAGCCAGCAGAGGCTATAGATTCAGTTAAACCCAACCAGGAAATGACAGCAGTTGCTGACCGCAGCGCCAAAACTCGCCAATTACTGGGGATGAAAGGCGCAGCACCGGGGGAAAAGTCCATCTGGAAAATCCGCTTACAACTGATGAAACCCATTACCTGGATTCCCCTGATTTGGGGGGTGGTCTGTGGTGCGGCTTCTGCGGGTAACTACACCTGGACTTGGGAAAATGTCTTGAAATCCGCGGCTTGTATGTTGCTTTCGGGTCCCTTACTCGCCGGTTATACCCAAACTCTCAATGAATACTATGACCGGGAAATTGACGCGGTAAATGAACCCTACCGCCCCATTCCCTCTGGTGCAATTCCCTTACCCCAAGTCATTACCCAAATTTGGGTATTGTTAATCTCAGGTAATGCTCTGGCTTTTGTATTAGATGTGTGGGCAGGTAATGAATTTCCCACAATCACAACTATAGCTATTCTGGGTTCTTTTATTGCTTATATTTATTCTGCACCACCATTAAAGCTCAAACAAAACGGTTGGTTAGGCGGTTATGCTCTTGGTGCTAGCTATATGGCTTTTCCTTGGTGTACGGGTCATGCGTTGTTTGGTGAACTGAATTGGAAAATTGTCGTTATCACTGTGGTTTACAGCTTGGCTGGTTTGGGTATTGCTATTGTTAATGATTTTAAGAGTGTGGAAGGCGATCGCCAGTTCGGATTAAAATCATTACCTGTGATGTTTGGTGTCACCAGAGCCGCTTGGGTCTGTGCAGCCATGATTGATGTTTTTCAAGCGGTGATTGCAGTTTACCTGATTACTATTCATGAAAACTTGTATGCCGCAATTTTACTGTTGTTAATCATCCCCCAAATCACCTTCCAAGATATGTATTTCCTGCGTGACCCTCTGAAAAATGACGTTAAATACCAAGCCAGCGCCCAACCCTTCCTAGTCTTGGGAATGCTGGTGGCTGGTATAGCTCTGGGTCATGCTGGCATTTAGTTTCTCTGGCCAGGGGAAAAAATGATGGGTTAGGAGTTAATATACTTCTAACTCTTAATTTTGCTCAGGAGTTACCGTGCTAGAGTTAATAAATCTTTGCATTCGGGGGATTCAACCATTATTAATCCCTATTTGCTTTGTTACCGCTTGGACTGTCATTATTCTGTTTGCTTGGAGTCTTTGGTCAGCAGCTCGAGATAGTGTCACCACAGCCAAACAAATGCATCAAATCCCCTGCCCTAACTGCCAATTTTTTACCAATAATTACCGCTTGAAATGTACTGTACACCCTTCTACTGCCAGTACAGAAGAGGCTATTGATTGTTCTGACTATCAACCAAAAACTAATCCCATGCTTTACTAAAACAGGCAAGGGAAAACCGCCCATGAGAAAAAGCTAATTTATGCTAGTTCAAAACCTCAAAGACTGTCAAGAATTCATTGCCGGAGATAATACCATTCTGCGGGAACTGCTACACCCTGATAAACAACCCGTGGAATTAAGGTATAGTTTAGCTCATGCAACCTTACCAGTGGGGAAAACCTCTCAACCCCACTCCCTGACAACTTCAGAAGTGTATTATATTCTCAGTGGACAGGGAGAAATGCACATTGATGATCAAACTCAAATAGTCAGTTCAGGGGATGCGGTGTATATTCCTCCCAATACCAGGCAATTTATCCGCAACTGTGGTGTTGAACCGTTGGTATTTATTTGTATTGTTGATCCAGCATGGCGTAAAGAAGACGAGACAGTTTATAATATTGCTTAAGTGGTTAAGTAATCTTCACCATCTGCCAAAAAAAGTAGGTACAATGAATTATATCCCTACCCAGGTTGAGAAGGCTTTTCTGGTAAGCAATGAAAGATAAACTACCGTTAAAATAAGTATAAATAGGATTTATACTGAAAGTTTTAACTTTTCCAGAAATGGGGTAAATACCGGTACTAATTCCCGGCGACTGACAACCAGGGTAGGAAAGGAGCGATCGCTATAATTTTCCCCTGATGACAAAGGAAAAGGCTCATCCTGGAGAGGTATCCAGCTAGCACCCGCAGCCTGTACAATCACCCAAGCCCCGGCGATGTCCCAAACCTTGGGTGTAGCCTCAATACCACCTAATGCAGCCCCTGTAGCGACCGTGAGGAAATTATAGCTAGCTACACCCAGCATCCGAATTTTACAGGGAAAACCCCTTTGAATCACGGAAGTGCTACGGGAACAGAGGTTAAAAAAGTGATTTTTAGTAGCATCATCACTACTGCTATGGATAGGGTGATGGTTGAGGAAAGCCCCGGAAGGTGTGGCTAATCCAGAGGAACCAGCCCAGAAACCGTGAAAAGCTTGACCCAGTGGGGGGACGTAAACATACCCAAATATGGGTGTACGTCGATACAGTAGACCCATGGAAATCGACCAGATGGGAAGACCCCTAGTAAAGTTAGTAGTGCCATCCAAAGGGTCTATGACCCAACACCATTCTGTATCGGGAAAAACTTTGTCACTCTCTTCGCTTAAAATACCATAACCAGAAAAATGAGAAGCGATCGCATCACAAATTTCCCGATCAGCCCATTTATCGGATTGGGTAACTAAACTACCGTCAGGTTTTTGGGAAGCCTGCACTTTCCCAAAATCTTGCATAAGTTGCTTTCCCACTCTGGTAGTGGTGGTTTCGGCAAAGTCCAGAATTGCTGTCCAAAAATCATTCATGAATTAATTCTCACCCCAAGGCGTTCCTTCAACCAATATTTAGTCTAAATCACTTTCTAAAACCGAGGCGATCGCTTGTTTGGCATTCGTTTGAAATTCCCTAACATTAACGCGGTTCAGGAACCACACAGCCAGCAGCATTCCCAGTGCTTGGATTCCAAAAACCAAACTATAAGCCATTAATGTTTGTGAGAAAATTCCTTTCCCCAAATCCAACACAGCACCGCCACTCACAGTAGCCACACCCCGGGAAATTGCTTGTGCTAAACCCCAAGCGCCGATAAATGTCCCAGCTGTTTCTGCTGCGGTTAAATCTAACATTAAACTAATCGCTCCGGTTGTCGTCATACCAGAGGTGAGACCATAACAAAATAAAGCCCCTTGCAGCAGTTTTTGATTGGCAGTAAATCCTGCTAAAATCATCAATACAAAGGAAAAAGCCACCAAAAAACACCCCAACTTAGCAGTTTTTTGTTTACCTAAGCGTGGCACAACTAGGAATCCTGTAGAACCCAGACCAATCAGCGTCCCTATTCCCGAATAAGCATTAAGTCTAGTAGTTTCCCCTACAGACATACTAAAAACTTCACCACCATAAGGTTCAAGCACAGGTTCTTGCATGAATAAACTGATGGTGAGAACCAACAAAAAGCTAAAAAATAAACCTGTTTGGCGACTAGCAGTCAGTACTTTAAGGGCTGTTTGCAGAGTAATTTTGTCTTCTCGTGCGATCGCAGTTGAACGCAAGACATAACGAGAATATTTTTTTTCCACATTGTATGTGGATAATACAGCTAAACCAAAAACCACAGATGGGAGGATGAAAAATAGGCGGTTAATTGAGTTTTGTAATGCTGCTAACTGTTCAGGTTGACTGTACAGAGATGTTAAAGTTGTGTCTAACACTTGTGCCTCATTGCCAGGTGCTGGTAATAACACAGAACTGATAATTGCAGTGCGATTCGTTCTCTCGAAATGAGTATTAATGCTCAGGGATGAGAGGTAAGACTGGGTAAAACCAGATTCTTATAACTGTGTGTTCATGTGGGTGAGAATCCCACCCCCTAGGTGCAAGGGTGACAGCATCTCCCTTA
>CAIWDD010000103.1 GCA_903911355.1 uncultured Nodularia sp.
CAGTTTATATGTATATCGTTATTTCTTGACCCCCGGAGCCTATAATCTGCACTATCTCCTAGGTTGGTGGGAAAGTCAGGGAAAACCCACATTTAACCCCTTTGATAGTAGAAATATAGGTCAATATGCAGAGTTTGACCCAGCCTCGGCTCATCCACCTGACCTAGACCCCACAGCCAATGATCTAGAACTAGTAACTACAAAGCCCACATTATTACAACCACAGCAGTATAACTTAACAACTGTTAATACCCTAGCCATTAGGAAATATAATCTGGATAAAACTCAACCTATTTCCTGGGCGTTTAATGTAGAAGGACTGGTAAAACCCCGCAGCTTTGAGATTATCCAACCCGCTTCCCCACAAGCTTATGAGAATTTAGAAAGGGAGATTAATAAACTACCCCAGTCACCTACAAACAAAATCCCTGAGCAGATAGTTAATCAGACCCTGAAAACAGAGATTAGTCAACCACCCCCGTCACCTACAAACAAAATCCCTGAGCAGATAGTTAATCAGACCCTGAAAACAGAAATTAGTAAACTACCCCAGTCACCTACAGACCCAACCCCTGAGCAGGTATCACCAAAAAAGACCCTTGATAAAGCATCGACTCAAAAAGCCGTTAAAGCCGCCATTCAAAGCTTAATCAATATCTCACAAGTCAAACCCCCAGCTATAGAGACGATTATTGACACTTTAGAAAATCAACAACTGAATACACAAGAATGGTACAGGTTATTTGATGCTGAGGGTGCAACCACCGCCATCACTGAAAAAATCTATAGCTCTCCCTTAGCGCGACTCATGACCCTGCGCGCCATAGTCATCCCAGAAACTTTACCAGAGTTTCTAGGGTGGTTAAATATTCAGCCTAGTAAACAACCCAGTGAGGCGGAAAGTACCTCTTTACAGTTTCAATCAGCTATCCGTCAGTATTTCCCCAAAGAGAAATTAGGCGCGGGAATTAATTTACTTATTCCCTACTTACTTAAAGGGGAAATTTCCCCAGAGTCCATGTGGTTATTTCTTAAAGATGGGGTGTGGGCTGTTTGTCGGAGTCAGTTGATTAATGATGTGCGCTGTGACTTGGAATTAATTCATCAACAATCTAAAACTGATAGAAAAAACTTTAATAATTTGAAGTTTCCCCTGGAGATTTGGCAAGAGTTAATCGATGGTTATAATAACAATTTAAATTTACCTGCGATCGCCAAATGTTCTAGTTTAGCCCGGTTGTTTTACCTACTAGTAGATTATAAACTATGTGCCTACTTTTATCAAGTCAGTCAGGGATATGTACCTCAAAAAATATTTGAAATAGCTTTTCCTCAAGCTGCAAGTATAGAAACCTTTTTAGGTTTAGAAATTCACGCAAAAACTAGTTTAAGTGAATTTTTTATCAAAATTGGCAAGTTTATTCAAGGCTTTAGTTGATCATAAAATTTCGTAAAATTAACCCCAATGCGATCGCCTAACCAATTTAGATCCCTGACTTCTTGGAGAAGTCGGGGATCTGGAGTGACTCGAAAAGCAATTTAGAAAAGGGCGGGCAAGATGCCCACCCCACAAGATTTATAATCTTAATGTGTGTACTTTATTTACTTGACAAGTGGTGTAAATACAAATACATAATAACCATGATTCCAGTGTATGGATTTAGCAAAGGTATTGAACTAGAAAAAAACCCTAACTGTCCTTGGGTATCCCTGGGATTTACCGGTGGTGCATATATGAACGCCACCCTAAACCCCATTCCCCCGGTTATAGAGCTTTCCATTGCTAATATTGCAGTTTAAAAGTATACTATTGCCCAGAAATCCTTAAAGAAATTCCAGGGTTCTGGAATTACCCGATCTTTTGCACAATGGTACTCAGGGTAATTTAGGGTAATCTAAAATCTTGATACATAGTGAGAAACCTTTATAACATTCTTTTAGAAGGATACATAGATTATGGATTATTTACCGACTCTTGGAAATGAAAAAATATCACAGATGAAAAATTACCTCTACCCATTAAAGCAGGGGTTAATTAAACACCGGGTTTATAATCATCTATTAGAGTTGAAAAATCTGCAAATATTTATGAAATTCCATGTTTTTGCCGTGTGGGATTTTATGAATTTGGTAAAAATGTTGCAGTTACGTTTGACTAATGCAGTACCTTGGTTACCACCAGCTAACATAGCTGCCGCTCGCATGATCAATGAGATTGTTTTATCTGAGGAAACGGATGAAATTACACCCGGTAATTTTACGAGTCACTTTGACTTATATCTTGCCAGTATGAAAGATGTAGGGGCAGACATAATCCCCATAAGTCAATTTATTGATCATTTACATCAAGGGAGGACTGTTAAGCAAGCATTAGATCACCCGTTAATTCCTGCAGTAATTCAAGATTTTGTCAGTACTACCATGAAGGCAACACAAAAGTCCACACATGAATTAGCTGCCACTTTTTTATTTGGTAGAGAAGATGTAATTCCATCTATGTTTAAAGAAATTTTAGATAATTTAATCTTATATCAACCAGATTGTCAGAATCTAATTCTCTACTTGCAAAGACATATACAGATTGACGAAGAAATTCACGGACCAATGGGTGAACAGATATTGATAGGTCTTTGTGGGAATGATGCCTATAAGTGGGAGCAAAGCGCGATCGCCGCCTATGAAGCCCTGTCAGCAAGACAAGGTTTATGGGATGAGGTGATGATGGCAATTGAAGCCTTGAGTTGATCATAAAATTGCGTAAAATTAACCCCAATGCGATCGCCTAACCAATTTAGATCCCCGACTTCTTGGAGAAGTCGGGGATCTGGAGGGACTCGAAAAGCAATTTAAAAAAGGGCGGTACAGGGGATAACCTAACATTAGATTATTCCCTGTTGATTTATACAAAACCAAATTTAAACTTTAAGCAGGAGCGGTTTTAGATTCCTTGTCCCAGTAGGAAGAAATTCCACCAGCTTCTCTATCTTTTTCCCAACCATCTTCTACTGCTTTATCGCAAGTTTCTATTATTTCCTTGACTTTATCGGGATTTTCTGTTAATTGCTTCATTCCATACCTGCCAAGTTCGTGACCAGCGCCCACCATAACTGCTGTTCCAAATGTTGTTAGTCCAAACATTTTTCTATTTTTTTTACTTTACAAGGTATACAATATCAGTCTCACCTGATTAACCCAGATTGATGGATGCCAGTTTTTTAACTGTGCCAATCTCCCGAATCTTGCCAGGGTTTGGGACTACAATAGCCTTCTACTGCTGTTGGTCTGATGCTATTTGGCAATATTCAAAGGCTGGTTTAACAGATGGCTGGTGTAACTCCTCTTCTTCTACCCGTCTACCGTTCCCAATTAAACGGGGGCGATGACTTCTCGACGGATGGGACTATGTTCAACTACTCCCCAACCAGCAGCAGTTAAGGCGGGGTCAATTAATTCGGTACGGGTTTCAGCTTCGTTCATATCTCGCTGATCTCGATTTGCTCTAAAACACTTTTTTGTTGATTTTGCAAGGATTTCAGGATTTGAGAGTTGCTGATCTCGATTTGCTCTAAAACACTATCTACGCCCAAAAAGGCAGATATCTGGCATAGCGCGTAGAATTGGTTTCAGATTGATCTGCTTTGATTAATCCAGCCTCTTTTGTATAACCAATAATCTGAGATACCGTTGCTGTTTGTGTTTCACTTAAATCAAACCTCTCCCGTAGTGTCTGGTTAGACATTCTTATATTATTGACATATAACAGACAGCAATGTTGATAACAAGCTCTAATTCTGTCTGTTTTGCTCATATCCCCAAAATCCTGATAGGCAAATAGAATTGTTGTAGTGCGTGTATCACCTACTCGGAAATCTGGTGCAGGTAGTTGAAACATTTCTGCTGCGCTGACAACTTTATCAATGCCACTACCTTTTTCTTCACATATACCGAAAAGTCGCATTAAATTAGCAAGTTGTTCATTACGGGAACGATTTTCATCAATAAATCGCTCTACCTTAATGGGTGGAATACCAGGATTAGATATCTCAATGCGATCGCTAAACATCTCGATCATCACTGAAGTACCTGTTGCGAGAAAATCCTGATGTACCAAAGCATTAGCAATCAGTTCTCTTAAAGCCTGTTTCGGAAACATCTTTACTTCTTCTCGCACAACTTTTTCTATGAAGCGATTTTGTGGTGCGGCTGAATCGACAAAATCTACTAATTCATGAAAACCAACTGCATAACCTTTAACACCTGTTATTTCATTACGAGTTTTTAACTTATCTATACCTTCGTAAATAACTACACGGGGTGCTTTACGAGCCAATGCAGGGGAAAAAGCATCTAGTTTTTTTGCTAAAAGAATAGCTGCCAGGTTTGTAATTATCCAACCCTGTGCTGTTTGTAGAATTAAATTTTGGGTTTGCAATCTATCAAGAACTGCATCGCGGGTAGTTGGATAGGGAATTTTTAGCAGGTCAAAGTATGATTGAGTATCTAACAGCTTGATTACATCATCACGGCTGACTTCAGATCGAGCAGGTTGGGAAAACCAATCTTGTTGATCTTCTGCAAAAATGCTCTTGAGTACATCCGGTGTCATCGGTACTAAATCTTCCCCCGCTCTCATTAGGTAAGCCCCATCAAATGCTAATGGTTGTCCAACGGGACGGGTAGGTACTTCAAAAACCAACACTCTTCCATCAGGATGCTGTAATTCTGTAACGTCTACCCGAAACCTGAGCTTTTCAACTATATATGCTTTAATCTTGTTTAAATTATCTGCTGTTGGCCAAGCTAGAGTACCTACTACTTGGCGAGGTGGTTTATTGGTAACGCCCAAAACAAGACAACCACCTTTTTCATTTGCCAGTGCTACACAATATTTCAGAAGTTTAGTTGAATCAAATTGGTTTTTGGCTTCTTTAAATTCAAGATTCTCTGTTTCTGCTGGTACATTTAGCCATTTTTCAAGGGTTTCAAGGGTAATCATGCCGCTGTAATTTATAGAAGGATCAAGAATTGGGAAAAGGAACGGGTAGCAGTGTAGGCGATCGCCTGTACCAGTTGGGTAAGTCCTAATATTTTGTGATTACGCTTAATTATAGACAAGCTAGACTATGTAAAACACTACTAACCGAGTAATTTCGGAGAAAAGTAATAATGAGTACCATAAGAATCAATATCTTTAAAAAGATATCTTTATTGAACTGCGTAGTTGGATTAACTATCTTCAATCCGATGCCAATACTAGCAACTGCTCCACATCTCTCCGTTGCTACCAACCCATCTTTTAGTACCAAAAATACTCTAATAGCCCAAACTCCACAGGTGTTTTGTGATGTAATCAATATTAAAACAGGACAACTTGCTTTGCGGTTTACACCTGGTGGTAAAGCCCGCGCTGGTTTGAATAATGACAATGTTGTTAAGTGGTTGAAAGAAGGTGATAGTCCTTGGGTTTATGTTCGGGTTATCCAAGGTCCTAACCGTAGAGTTAATGGTTTAACAGGTTGGGTAAATTCTAATTATCTATCTTGTTATGACGATGCTTAGATTTATTAATCACAAAATTTACCATTAAAACCCCAACAAACAGGATAGCTAACCATGAAATTATCTCTTCGCACCCAAGTTTGCTCGTTTGACCCTTGAATGTGACTTTTTCTACTTCATTGATAGATTGCTGGGAACCCACCTTGGTAAACTTGCGGAAAGTCATGGTTCCCGATTTGATATCAGTCTTTTTGAGAGCCAAAGCTTCTGACACCCGAAAACCAGTGAACAAGTAGATGCCAAACAGACAGCGATCGCGTAAATTCAAAAAATCTAAAATATAAGGGTCTTTTAGGACAATATCGGGTGATACCTGTTGAGTTTGGCGCAGTTGCTCTAAATCATTGCGGATGGTTTCTTCAGGTTTACGGGATAGGGCGGTGCGCTCGAATAACATAGAGTTAATACGTTCTTGCAATTGGCGGACACTCCATTTTTCCAGACGGGCAATTTCAATATAAAATTCTCGTTTTAGGGGTTTATCTATTGCTGTTAAAAGTCGCAAATGAGACCAACTCAATTTAGAACACAGTGTGTTCACAATTGATGTGTACTTCATGAGAGGATGTTTTAAAAGGTATGATTAGTGTATCAATTATTGTTTGACCCCACCCTAACCCTGCCCTTGTAAGGGGAGGGAACTGGATTTTACTGTTTTTTGTGCGTTCCCCATTCCCCATTCCCTATTCCCTATCCCCCATTCCCTATCCCCCATTCCATCCTCCCTCCTCCCTATTCCCTGTTCCCTGTTCCCTGTTCCCTAATATAAAAATTACCTGTTTAACACCTTCCAAACATCCTCTTAGCCTGAAAAAGGCTATATTCAGAATTAAATAGAGGTAATTACCAAAATTCCTGGGACAAATTATCAAATGAATTACAAAATAATCAACAAGACCACCCAGATGGTTATAATTCCTATTTAGAATGGTGGAGTATGGTTTCCCGTGTGGAACCGAGAATAATTAAGTCAGAACTTAATGATAATTATGGCACAGTAAATGTGAAGTCCAAATTATACTTAAATTCTGGCAAGGTGATTAATGCGGTTGTACAATACAATTTAGTCTGGAATTCTGACTATGAAAAATAGGAAATTAATAAAATTAGACTGATTGACTGATTTTACTCCACATCAACACAACAGGAGGTTTCTATGTCAAGAATGACAATCAAAGATGTAGAACAGGTGCAAACAGCCTTGAGTCAAGCTGGCTTAGATTACGATGTTGAATTAGAAAACGGAAAAATCTCCCTTGTGGGTCCATCAGATATTGTTTCTAGTGAAATTAGTAGCCGTTTAATTGCGTTTCTATTTGCTTGGGTGAATCCCCGGCGCTGGGGTAGGGTATTTGACTCTGCTGGTGGTTTCATTTTACCAGATAGCAACCTCACCGCCCCAGATGTATCTTTTGTGCGCGCTGCACGTCTGCGTCAAAGTCCCCGTTATTTTGGCGAGATTGTCCCTGATTTAGTAGTAGAAATTAAATCCCAAAGTGATAGAGTCAAGCCCTTAGTGGATAAGATCCTCAATTTAATTAAATTAGGGGCGGTTGTTGGTATTTTAATTGACCCTGATACAGCCACAGTCACTGTTTACCGTAGGGAAGATCAGCCGATGATTTTTACCACCGGTGACACCCTAACTATACCAGAACTGTTTCCTGGTTGGGAGTTACCCATTGCTGAATTATGGCCTCCGGTTTTTGATCAAGAGGATGAAAATTAATGACCCCATTCCTGAAAAGGAGATAGGTTAGTTGATACTCCCCAGTAGGGGATAAACTCTAGGACTGGGTAAAATCAACCCCAATGCGATCGCCTTAGCAATTCAGATCCCCGACTTCTCTAAAAAGTCGGGGATATTGGGTTGGGGGGTATTTTATGCACTATTACATACACTTTTATACTAAATTGGGGTGAAGAGGATGTTTGAAATCTTATGATTAGCGGATCAAAATTGTTTCACCCCACCCTCACCTTTCCCTTGTAAGAGGAGGGGGTATATAGAATGGGGATCTGTTTGCGGCGATCGCATTGGCTCAGGATCATCAAATACATGATCTTCTAGTCAGATTTATCTGACTTTAGCTTTGAGACGGGGGTTTCTAACCCCCGGCTCCCTTGATTTTGGTGTTCCCTGTGTTCCCTGTGTTCCCTGTGTTCCGGTGTTCCGGTGTTCCGGTGTTCCCTGTGTTCCGGTGTTCCCTGTGTTCCGGTGTTCCGGTGTTCCCTGTGTTCCGGTGTTCCGGTGTTCCCTGTGTTCCGGTGTTCCGGTGTTCCGGTGTTCCCTCTGTTTAGTACTTATTCAGAAAGTGTCCGTACACATAAAAATTTACCCCGATGGGAGTGTAAGATAAAGTGAGAATCTACCTGTACATTTTGGCTGGACTCACATCAGCTTTAATCGGCTGGAATTTGGGTCAATTCTTCCTCACCGACTTGGGGATATTAAGACAGTTTCCCGAAATTGTGTTATTTCCCTGTGTAGCTATATCTTTAGCTGCGGGTATGGTGATGAATGAAATATTTATCAGCAACCCCACCAGGTATAAACTCAACTTTCGCATTGTCAAAAGACCCTTATTAATTGCTCTAGGTTTGGGTGGTTTAGCCGGGTTGATTGGTGGTGTAATTTCCCAGGTTCTCTTTTTACCGGTGCTGGGGGTTCCCAGTGCATTTGTGAGAACTTTGGGATGGTTGGTAATTGGTGCTGCGGTGGGTATTGCTGAGGGTTTAAGCTGGCGTTGGCACAGTATGGAAGCGGGAGACCCGAAACGGTTCCGCAAACGCTTAACCACTAGCTGTGTTGGGGCGATGGCGGCCAGTTTGTTGGCTGCGGCGCTTTTTGAAGTCATCCGCGCTGCTTCAGGGACATCAACGGCGGAATTTAGAAGTATTGAAGACCCTTTAGGTTTCGCAATTTTAGGGTTAGTGATGGGGATAGTTTTTAGTGTGACTAATTCTCCGAGCTATATGGCGGCTTTAAGAGCTGGTACAGGTTTTGAGTATACACGGTTTAAACAAGATGAATATAGTCATGATGAGGATGGTGAACTAATATTAGAAAATTCCCAAACAACATCACCATATATAGATAAATCCCTATTAAGATTTGTCAGCGATGGGGAAGGTGAGGATATTGAAGAAGGTTTATCAATTCAACTACCGAGCAATGGTAAGGTAACCATTGGCTCAGGAATAGATAGAGCACATATTTATCTGCCTGGAGTTGCTCCACACATGGCAGACTTAATAGTGAAACAGCGTGAGGTGGCTTTAGTTCCTCAGAACAAGTTTCACAATTATATAGAAGTTAACGGTTCCCGGTTAGATTCCTCAAGAGAAATACCCTTAAAGCATAATTACGTTTTGACTTTTCACACGGTCAAAATGGATGGCCAACATGAAGAAAAATTTTATCGGTTTGTGTACTATAATCGCTTCCTGGACCCCCAAGCTTAGTTTGTCGGTGTTGGTGGTAGCTTCCTTAGCTGCTCCCAGCTGGGGAGAGCAAAATCAAGCGGAAATTGTGGGTAATCCTCAAGTTAACGATGACCGGGTTACTGTTCGCGTTCAGGTGACAAACGCAGAAAATAGGCGACCAATTATAGGTCTACAAGAGAATAATTTTAAGTTACTTGTAGACCAAAAAGAAGTGAAATTTTCACCCAGAGACTGGAAAAGTCCGGAGGAAAGTGTACCCCCTCCAGCTTGGGTAATTGTGCTGTTAGATTACAGTGGGAGCATGAACCAGTTAGACAGTAGTGGTAAAACCAGATTTGCTGGTGCAATTACTGCTGTGCGTCAGTTCGTTAATAGCTCTAGTCAACGGGGGGGTAATACACAAATATCTATCGTTCCCTTTGGGGTGGGTGGAAGTAAATGTCGAGATTTACCGGTGAATCCTACGACTCTGGATAAGTTCTACTCAGCAAGTCATATTCAACTACAAAACTATCTAGACTATTTACAAACTGTCAAACCCTGCGCTGCTACTAATCTTTATCAACCGATTAAGGAAGCGGTGAAGTTTCTCGCAGATGAGAAAGACCGGCGTTTTGAGATTTCGGAAAATTCCAATCAACCACAACCAAGACTATCAATTATTTTGCTCTCCGATGGGTTTCATAACCAGGGGAATGAACAACAAGATTTTGATGCTTTAAAGGCTTTGTTTAACCGCCATAATCATATTACTGTCCATACTTTGGGTTATGGGTTGACTCCCGCAGAGTTGGGTAAAAAATATAACCTGCGTAAAGCTGCGACCCGTGCTGATATTGGGACTGGTGCGCGTAAGGTTCCAGAAGATGAGTTTGTAGACCAACAACGGTTAAAGGAAATTGCTGACTTAACGGGGGGAGTTGCTGAATTTTCGGGAAACGCTACAAGTATCGCTGAAAACTTACAACTATTTCTCAATGCTTTATTAGGTGAATATGAAATCACCTACACCCAACCAAATGCAGAACGGGGGAAAAAGCATCAAGTCCAAGTGGTGGTGAATGTCCCTGGAAGTAAAAAACCAGTGGAGTCTGATACTAAGGATTACAGAATTACTGTATTTGGGCGATCGCTCCCTGGAGTAGTGCGCCTAACTATATTTATACTCACATTAGGGGGGATTGGTGTGGCTGGTGTAGTACCATTTTACTTTTGGGGTCAGTATTTAAAAGAGCAGGCTTTAGATACATGAATAAACTCACCCTTAGCTTGATGTTATTAATGAGTTACGGTTGTAGTCAACCCCTATTCAATTCTCGCTCTGCGATCGCACCGGTTAACTCATCCCCTGGTTGTCCAGAGAAACCCACACTTAACCTAGACCAGCAAACCGTAGAAGACATTAACTTAGATCAGTCATTAGTTAAATCTGGCCGTGTGACTGCTACTGAAGCTGTGGGTTATCAATTTGATGCACAATCAGGTCAAACACTCACATACAGCACTAATGAAGATGTGTGTATTGTGGTTTATACCCCGGATAATCAAATCATTGACGGTGGAGAATTACCCACCAGTGGAAAATATATTGTTCAAGTTTCCTCACCCCAAGATGAGAGAGCGTTTGATTTAAAAATGTCTTTAACCACTCCTGTTGTGGAAAATATTCCAGAGACTCCCACACCAGAACCGACAACTGTCAACACTGCTAGTAGTTCCCCAACCACTAACCAAACTACTGTCAAAAATACTCCCAGGACTAAAACACGAAGACCTAGACCTGTAAAAACTGCTAGTAGTTCCCCAACCACTAACCAAACCACTGTCAACGATACCCCAACCACTGACCAAACCACTGTCAACGATACCCCAACCACTGACCAAACCACTGTCAACGATACCCCAACTACTGACCAAACCACTGTCAACGATACCCCAACCACTGACCAAACTACTGTCAACGATACCCCAACCACTGAAACACAAAAGCCTATACCTATCGCAGTACCTTCAAACCCCGCTTTAGTATCTCAGTCAGTTAGTTCCCCAGAACCATCTATTTCACGTCCACCAGCTGATGATTTTGTTAGAAATCACTATACAGCACTGAACAACCGTCAATATGACCAAACATGGAGTAATTTATCTTCCCGGTTTAAAAGCATCTCTAAAGATTTTTCTAACTATCAAGAATGGTGGGATAGTGTAGCAGAAATCAGAATTGGTAATGTGGAGCTAATTAGTCAAAATAGCGATCGCGCTGTAGTTGATGCTCAACTGTGGTATGAAATGAATAATGGGAGAGTTGCAGAAGATAAGAAAACCAGAATTTCTCTGATGTGGAGTGATGAGGCTAACAGCTGGTTATTTGTCAGTAAATCATCCCCCTAATTATCAAAACCATCTTTCAATCAGTATTTACTCATCCAACACCATGAATAAACTTACCTTGGGCTTAACATTATTACTAACCTACGGCTGTAGTCAACCAATATTAAATTCTTCCTCATCTATCGCACCTGTGGACTCACCCCCCGGTTGTCCAGAGAAACCCACACTCAACCTAGACCAGCAAAACGTAGAAGAGATTAACCTAGATCAATCATTAGTTAAATCTGGTCGTGTGACTACTACTAAATCTGTGGGTTATAGATTTGATGCAGAATCGGGTCAAACACTCAACTACAGCACTAATGATGATGTTTGTATTGTGATTTATACCCCAGATAATCAAATTATTGACAGCGGGGAATTAACCACCAGCGGAAAATATGTTCTGGAAGTTTCCGCACCCCAGGGTACAAGAGCATTTAGCCTCTCAATGTCCTTAACCAATCCTCAACCGGTAAATGAGGAACCTGTTGCTGTCAATCCTCCCCCCGCTCCCACACCTACCCCTGTCCCCCAACAACCAACACCCCAACCCCCCAGGGTTTCACCCCGGAGGGTAAGTCAACCGGTACATAATATTTCTGAAGATGAAGCATTACAAATAGTTCAAAATTGGTATGAGGCGAAACCACAAATTTTTGGGCCACCTTACGATTTAGACTTAGTAGACCAACTAGCAACAGGAAATCTTTATTACAACACTACAAAGCCTGGTGGTTCAGTTGATTGGTTACAAAATAACGATGCTTACTATACATATACGACATCCGAAATTACAGATGTTGAAGAATTTTCTAACTCTGGTACACGGCCATATATAAAAGTAAGAATTTTTGAGGATTTATATCTCCACGGGAGACAAGGTATTGATAGAAAAAACTCAGGTCCTTATAGAGGTACATTTACTTACGTCTTTGAACAAGAAAACGGTGTCTGGAAAATTTATGACTACAAAAAGGTACGGTAATTAATGAGTAATAATACTAAGTTTCGTCGAAGAATTGTCAGAAAAAGACTCTCTATTAACTTTAAGAGATTGATCTTGTTTTATCTGGTTTCTATATCTACAGTAATCATTTTTAGCTTATTAATAAGGCAAATTCTTAGTAAGCCAAGTCATCAAGCTGAAAATACTAATTCTTCCCCTATTTCTCAAGTAAACACTTCTTCCCCTACTCCTCAAGTAAACACTTCTTCCCCCACTCCTCAAGTAAACACTTCTCGACCTACTCCTCAAGTGTACACTTCTCTAGCCACTCCTCAAGTGGATCCTCCTAGGACTCCTAACCATGTAAACTTACCTATAACAACCAATAGAACAAATAATAATCTAGGTGCAACAGTCAACATTTCCTCAAACATGAGGATAATCCCAGAAGATGATTATACACAAGTTGGATTAAAATTAATCTCTCAAGAAAACCTAACACAATTTCCTAGAAATTACGATAAAAAATTACAAAACATAGTTAATTCCATTGTAAATTACGTGAGTTCCAAAGGTGCTTCAACAAAGGATTTATCTATCAGCTTAGTGGATTTAAATAGTCAAACTTATGCTGGATATCAAGAGGAAGTAACAAGATTTCCCGCTAGTGTAACTAAATTGTTTTGGATGGTATATTTATATGGTACAAAACCAAATTTACTTCAACAAGCGGAAATTCAAAAAGCTTTAAATAAGATGATTCAAGACTCTGATAATGAATCAGCTAGTCTAATCATAGATAAGACTACTATAACTGAATCAGGAGATGAATTAACTACAGAGGAATTTCAAAAATGGTATAAGAACCGTTTGAGTATGAATCACTTTTTTAAAGAAGCTGGTTACCAAAACATAAATATTAGTCAAAAGTTATATCCTTATAGTAAAGTTAATGGACCTGCGGGGAGAGACTTACAAATCCGCAAACCAGATTCTCATCCTTTACCTATAAGAAATTACACCACGACTTATAATGTGGCGCGACTACTATTTGAAATAGAAACAGGGAAATCAGTTTCTAAACAATATAGTCGTGATATGAAAAATCTGTTACAAAGGAGCTTAAAAAAGGAAGAATGGGAAAAGATAGAATTTAATCATATTGCAGGTTTTTTTGGTGAAGGTTTACCAGAAGATGCTCAACTGTTCTCTAAAATGGGGTGGAACTTTCAGACCCGCAATGATGCAGCTATTATAGTTAGTCCAGATGGTAAAGCTAAATATATATTGGTAGTTTTTGGAGATCATCCCAGCTTTTATAAAGATAAAAAAATGCTCCCTGAAATATCACGTCAAGTTTACGATTACATGACTACAATTTACTAGTGAGATTAAGCATAAAATGCCAAATATATTGAGAAACCTAAGAAGAAATAAACCCCTACTATTTGGCATATATGCCGCCATCGGTTGCCTCATAGCAGCCATAATACTAGGGGAACCATTTTTAGCCCTAACCAGAATCGCACCCACAACAACGGGAAAAGCAGTAGTTCTGTTAATAGATACCAGCGCTTCCATGGGGGAAATAGTCTCAGGGGATGTTACCCCCACGGGAGAAACTCAAACCGTAGATGGGAAACAATATAGAATAGTCACCGGTGGTACATCTAAAATAGATGTCGTCATGGAATCCCTATTAAAACTGGTAAATACTACCAAACTGGGAGGAAACGATCGCCTGGCCATCGTCAAATTTGATAGTGACGCTTCCCAAATCATTGGACTCACCAACCCCACAGAAAAGGATAAACTACAAACAGCCATCCAGGAACTGCGGAACATTTCCGGTAGTACCAACATGGCTGATGGTATCAGAAAATCCTACGACCAATTAAGATATAACAGCCTTACCCCGAACATCCTCTTATTTACCGACGGACAACCAGACAGTGCAGAAGAAGCCCTAAAAGCCGCCCAAGCTGTCAGAAATAATAACGTTAACCTGATTGCTGTAGGTACTGGTGACGCTGACATTCACTACTTAGCCCAACTCACAGGCGATCGCTCCCTAGTATTCTACGCCGACTCAGGGGACATTGATCAAGCCTTTCGCCAAGCCGAAGCTATCATCGGTAAAGAGTTAGTAGAATCTGCACCCACAGGTTACCTCAGCTTAGAATATTCCATGCTGCGCATAGGTGGTTGGACGGCATTTTTAGCTCTGGGTATTTGCCTATCCTTAATTATAGGACAAAACCAATATATGCACCGTCCCCTACTGACACGCAAAAAAGGAATCATCATCACCCTAGGAAGTCTCAGCGCGGGTATGATTGCAGGTGGGGTGAGTCAATTTTTATTTTTCTCCCTCCCGGAAATTACCATACTACAAACTGGGAGCAGAATCATTGCTTGGGTAATACTCGGAACCTTACTAGGAGGGGGAACCCACTTTTTTGTACCCAACCTGAAGCTAAAAAACGCCTTATTAGGTGGTACCCTAGGGGGAGCCATGGGAGCCATAGCCTTTTTGATTACAGCGATCGCCCTGGGAGATGTTTCTGGTAGGTTATCAGGTGCGGTCATCCTGGGTTTTTGTATTGGTTTAATGATTGCGTGGATCGAACAAAAACAACTGAGTCAAGAACCCTATCTTTTAGTCCGTTGGACCCCCACCGAAAAAACAACCTATTTATTAGGTGCAACACCGATTATTATAGGTAGCTCCGTAAATGCACAAATACCCCTGAACGCCTCCGAAGGTTTCACCCCCATCACCGCGAAATTCTACAAACAAGGAGAAAACATTCTCATGGAATTTCACCCCGAATATGCAGAACGAAAAAACATGAAAAAACCTCTTCAACAACTACAACTAGGAGACACCCGTAAACTAGGAAACATCACCCTAGAAATCATGTCATCCCCCATAGAAAATTAGACCCATATGTTAAGTTATCTTAAATATATGTCAAATATATGTCAAAATGGTTGAGTTAAATCCAGCACCAACTACCGGGTAACTATTATGCAAACTGATTTACAAGACCTAGAAATCAGCCGTACAGAGTTAAATGACTTAACCGGATTAGATATCAACAAAGTTCCGAAACTCTCTGTTGTGCAAGATCCAATCAAAATGTTAAGTTTTGTATTTATCAAACAAGATATGGGTGGACTAGGATTTGCTTTTGCCATCTCTGCTTACTTTTCCATATTATTTATTTTCAAAGAATATAAAGGCTTTTTTGACTATATTATAGGATGCTTTGCCCTACTGGTGTCAGTCAGTACTGCAGTTCCCATTTATCAAAGTCTGCAAAAATATATGCAGCTTTCCGGTCAGCATTCCCCCATGCTGCTACTTTGCAAATTACTAGAAGAGGTAGATAGACATAACCAAATAATTAAAAATATTGACACCTTAGACCAATTAAAATCAGTAGGTAACGCCATTGATTTAAGCAACAGAGAAAAAGTGATTGAAGCCATCAAAATCACCAAAAAAGATTTACTACTAGCCATACAAACCGACAAAATATTAAGAGAGAATCCCGGATTTAACCCAGAATCCTTTGCTGTTGACCTCACAGGTTTACAAGCATTACAAGTAAGTGCGACAGCGAGTGAATATAGTCAAATATTAGATCAAGCCTTACAAATAGGGGTGAACGTACAAGAGGAAATGAGAAACCTACCCTAAAACCATCTTGGAAAACTTATGATTAATCCATCAAATATTCTTTTATCCCCCTGTTCCCTGTTCCCTGTTCCCTCTTCCCTATATAAAATCCAACCATGGTTAAATACCTCTTTTCCCTAAGAGTCAAAGGTTCACCAGAAGAATACAGATATGACCTAGACCTACAACCCCATGAAGAAAACACACCGGAAAAAGCATTTACCCCCCAACGCCAAGAAGACATCCGCGCCTCCTTGCAAAATCAAAGCCTATGCGCCATCAAAGATCATCACCTCCAGCAAATAATTAAAACCTGGTCAGAAGATATTAAAGAAGGTTTCCGCTCTAGTAACATCACACTCAATTTACCCTTACTCAGTCAAGCCAATTTAGAACAACTATCTGAACCAGGTAATCAAGAAATTCCCGCCCTAGTGACCCCAGACCTATCAGGGATAGAACCACTACTAGGAATGCTACCCCCCTTAGTTTTTGCTTAGAGGATGTTTGTCAAGTTATGATTAGTGTATCAAATATTCCTTTACCCCACCCTAACCCTCCCCTTGCAAAGGGAGGGGACTTGATTTTGTTGCTTCCCCCTGTTCCGGTGTTCCCTGTTCCGGTGTTCCCTATTCCCTTTAGATAAAAAACCATGTCAAACCTACTCAACATTACCATTACCCCCCATCGGGAATTTATGCCAGCAGAAGAAGCTGGACAAAAACTATTTCTGATGCTGAAACTGCGACCCACAAAAGAAGTAGCTGCAACCCGTCCCCCCACAGCCTTTACCTTCGTCATTGATACCAGTGGCTCAATGTATGAAATTGTCGCTGGGGAGACCAGACCCACAGGTAAAAGCTATGTCATGGATGGCAAAGAATATACACAGGTCAGGGGGGGGAAAACAAAAATAGATATTGTCATCGAATCCTTGTCAGCCCTAGTCAATTCTGGCAGATTGGGGGCGAGCGATCGCATAAGTATAGTACAATTTGATGACTCATCCTCTCAAATCATCGGCTTAACCAGCGCCACCCAAATCAGCAACTTACAAACCGCCATCAGCAAACTGCGCACCTTTTCCGGTGGGACACGCATGGGTTTAGGGTTACGTCGCGCCCTAGATATCTTAAGCAGTCAAGAAATGTCCGTACGGCGCGCCCTAGTATTTACCGACGGTCAAACCTTTGACGATGACCAATGTCGCAACATAGCCTCAGATTTTGCCACCCATAACATCCCCATCACCGCTTTGGGTGTGGGGGAAGAATTTAACGAAGACCTACTTACCCACCTGAGCGACTCCACCGGGGGAGGGTTATTTTATGTGGTTCCCGGTAACGCCATTGGTACACAAGTTTCCATCTTTGACCTACCCAACCAAATCATAGAACAATACACACTCGCCCAGCAGGAAGTGATTACCAACCTAGCCTTAACAGTGAAAACCGTTAAGGGGGTAGAATTGTGTCGTATTATTCGCGCCTATCCCACCCAGGCGGAATTTCCCTTACATCAAGACCCCCACCCCATAGGAAACGCCGCAGCCAACGACGAAACCATTTTTATTTTAGAATTTAGCATGGATAGTCGCCCCCCATCCCGGGTGCGCCTTGCTCAAATTGGCTTAACCTACGAAGTCCCCGGTCAAAAAATCCGCAGTGAACTACCCCCCCAAAATGTAGTAGTGGAATTTGTCTCCGGTCAAGGGGGCGCAGCACAAGTTGACCAAGAAGTCATGGGTTACTTACAACAGTGTAACGTTGCCAAAATGATTGAGCAAGCCACAAAAATCGCCGATAAAGACCCCGCACAAGCCGAAAAAATCCTAGAAACCGCCCGCAGAATGACAGTCAAAATTGGTAACCAAGCCAT
Organism: uncultured Nodularia sp.; assembly: GCA_903911355.1. GTDB lineage: Bacteria > Cyanobacteriota > Cyanobacteriia > Cyanobacteriales > Nostocaceae > Anabaenopsis > Anabaenopsis arnoldii. The sequence goes on from CAIWDD010000103.1 coordinate 17,889, forward strand.
GACCGACTCCCTCAACGGCGCTCAAGAGGAATTACGCAAAACTCAGAAGATATCCGCAGGAACTCGCAAAACCATAAAAACAGGAGCTAAAGGTAAAACTGTGAAAATGGGTGACGACATTAACGAGCAGATATCACAGGACAAAATACGTGAACTGACTGGAACCTAAACCCTTAATTTAACTGGTTGACGGTTGACTGTTTTAAGCACTGATCACATATCTTTTTGAATACAAGGACTCACAAATCATGATTACCTGCGCCGCTTGTGGATACGACCAGAACCCACCTAACTCTGACTTTTGCGTCACTTGTGGTTCTGAACTGCAAAGCACAAACCAAGCTATGGACGATTTAGATCGCATCAGACAAGAATTATTAAAACCCATACCAGAACCATTCATACCCACACCCACACCCTTAGCACCTACCGTCATCCAACCCCAAACCCCACCCATACCCGCACCCATACCTACACCCGCACCCATACCTACACCCACACCCCAAACCTTCCCCAGTGCGATCGCCAAATTAATTCCTAAACAGAGCGGTTCCCCCGTTTCAGAATTTACCTTAGATGGTAATGCGATCGTGGGAGTCTTTGACCCCGACATGGGACCAGTAGATATTGACCTAGAAGCCTTTATGGGTGGCGAAACGGTTTCTCGCAACCATGGGGAAATATACCAAAGTAACGGTACTTGGTTTATCAAAGACCTAGGGTCTACCAACGGTATATTTATCAAACCCGTGGGACAAACTCGCTTTGGCGCTAGAATCACCACCCCAGAAACCCTCAACCCCGGTGATGAAATTGCTTTTGGTAAGGTTCGGCTTGTCTTCCAAAATCTTTAATTAGTTTAATTACCATGCTTACTTACCATGTCTTCACCCACCATTGATACCAGCAATAGTTTAGTCATTCAAACTCACAGTAAACTGACCATTGGTAATATCCCGGTAGAGATTATATCATACTTGGGTCAATTTACCGCCGATGTTCATTACTTCCAGGTTAATATTTTACCCCCAGATGATAGCACTACCCCATCTGAACCTATGAAATTAGGTTTACTGCGGGTGGGTTCTTTAGAGAGTGGACTCAACCGAGAATTGCAACTTAGAGAAATCCTAGGGGACTATAAACTAATTGCACAACTACTCGCCCACAGTCAAGCTGCATCTGTAACTATTAACCTAGAGACAACTCCCCCCTTACCCCAGGAGACAGACACTGTTGATCAGGGGAGTCTCATCACAGATACTCAAGAACTAGAAGAGGAGTCACCAGCAGAAACTACCTCATCTAATTATTTAGAAGAAGAATATTACCCCGAAACAGAAACTACCTCATCTAATTATTTAGAAGAAGAATATTACCCCGAAACAGAAACTACCTCATCTACCGAGAAAATTCTGCTCCTCACGGATTTCCCCGACCAAACTAAAACCCTAGAAACTTGGTTAACAGCAGAACATACCCTAGAAGAGTCTTTGTTTCTCACTACCCAAGTCTGCCAATTTTTTCGCTATATACATCAAAGAGACTGGTGTTTGATTTCCCTTCTCCCCCCATGGGTGCAAATGGGAACCCCTATCAAGTTCTTTGATTTAACCACAGCTTACCCTCTGGGTGCAACCCTCCCTTCAGGATTATTAGGAGATTATTTAGCCCCGGAACTGGGTTATAGTCAAAATCCTATTCAGGAATCTATGAGTACCTATACTGTGGGGGCATTACTATATCATATCATCCATCAACACCCTTTGCCTCAAGAACTATCCCTTGAGTTTCAAATCAAACCCATCCCCCAAATTTACCAAATCCTCAAAATTTGTCTGGCTCCCGTTGCAGAGCAAAGATTTAACCTATCTCAACTCCTCAACGTATTAGTAGAAACTCGTAAATCCTATAGCACAATTAAAACTCAATGGCAGGTGGCTACTGCTTCCACCGTGGGACTTTCTCCCCATCGCTTACACAATGAAGATAACTATGGAGTCAAACAAGAACAACTAAGCAATTCTCAAACCATGATTTTAGCAGTTGTGGCTGATGGTATGGGGGGAATGTCCCACGGAGAATTAGCTAGTAAAATAGCTGTGGAAATAGCTATGGAAACCCCCATCCCTCCCGACTGTAAAACCCCCGAACAACACCAGGAATGGTTAACTTCACTGTTCCACACAGCTAATGAAGCTATTAATGACCAAGTGAAGGATGGTGGAACTACTCTGAGCATGGTTTTGGCGATCGCCCAACAATTAATCATCGCTCATGTGGGAGACAGTCGCATTTATCTGTTACGCCAAGGGGAAATTCGCCAATTAAGCGAAGACCATTCACTAGTTGCCATGTTAGTAGCCAGTGGTCAAATCACACTAGAAGAAAGTATAGACCATCCCGATCGCAATGTTTTAATTAAATCCATGGGTTCCAAATCCAGATTAAGTGATGGTTACGTCCAAGACCTCAGACGCACCACCCCAGAATTATCCCTCACCCTAGAGGATGCAGATATTATCATCCTCTGCTCTGATGGAGTATGGGATTTAGTCCCCCCCTCAGACCTTGCAGATATCTTTAATAATTCTCATCACCCAAACTTAGATTTGCAGCAAGCTGTTGACAAAACCATTACACAAGTATTACAAAAAGGCGCATCAGATAACGCCACCCTCCTGGCTTTAAAGTGTACCATCCAAAAAAATCTTGAATTACCAATCCAATGACTATTCAATGTCCTACCTGCTTGACAGAAAACCCAGACAATGCTACAGTCTGCATTGTTTGTGGTTTTACCCTCACTCCCACCCAAATATCATCAACATACCATTTACCCAGTGGTACCATCCTAGGACAGGGAAAATATCAAATTGAAAAACTCTTAGGAGAAGGTGGTTTTGGGATTACCTATCAAGGGGTTTACCTGCAAAACTCCGCCAAAGTAGCCATTAAAGAACTGTGGCCAGAAAAAGCCGCCAGAACAGGTAATACAGTCTGCTGGTCCCATTCCGTCACCCCA
>CAIWDD010000104.1 GCA_903911355.1 uncultured Nodularia sp.
GCTAACAAAGATGAGTTAGAACCCCTAGAAGGGAGTACATAATTAAGATCTAAATTTTCCGAGATAGTAACCCGTGGAACATCCTCACCAGACCGCGCTAACAAAGATGAGTTAGAACCCCTAGAAGGGAGTACATAATTAAGATCTAAATTTTCCGAGATAGTAACCCGTGGAACATCCTCACCAGACCGCGCTAACAAAGATGAGTTAGAACCACCAGAAGGGAGTACATAATTAAGATCTAAATTTTCCGAGATAGCAACCCGTGGAACATCCTCCGCAGAAGTGGCTGATGGGGGTATAGATTCTAACGACTCAAAACGCGTCAAATCCCGGCGCTGTTCCGGGAATACATAGCCAAAATCTATACCTGCTGGTATAGTGACCCGTGAAATATCCTCAGAACACTTTTTTAACGAGGAGATAAATTCTGCTGATTCAAGGTCAGCAAGTAATACATCCTGATTAAGTGGATTTTCTGAGTTAGTTACAACCTGGAAATCACATGATGAGAACATCTCAATCAAGTTTGAAACAAGAGATGAGAAGAATAAACTATCTTCTCAGTAAAACATTAACTAAAATAATTAACTAAAACACTTAATTCATAACTAACTTCTTGTGGTTCCCTAAGGATACCCAATCGATAACCGCTGAAAATCAAGCCTAATTAGGTAAGAGGGTTAAAGAAGATTTAAAAACAAAACCTCCTGATGGCGCCCCTTGTCTGTTGAGCAGAATTTCCATACCCATCAGAAACCAAGTAGGAACAACAAAATTTTCGTTCCCATTGTTATCTGTTAAAAAAACCGCGGTACTTTTACTTTCTGTTCTACCATTACCCACTACACTTAAGAGCGGAGTAAGAGGGTCAGCAAGGTTAAAAGTGCCCGTTCCACCCCTGTATAGGGTGGTGATTCCAGTGGTAATAATACCACTTATGTCAAGAGTAGAAAGCGTCGGAACAAATTGGGGAGAAGTAATAATTGCATAGGTTCCCGTTGGGTTTGTACAGTCGATCAGTGCCCGGGCTGGTGTACCTTTTACTATATTATTGAACTCTCCAGAAACTAAAGATGTAGTAGTTCCACCACTGTAACTTTCTACAAGCACTCCTTCTATCGGTCCTGCAGTAAACTCACACGCTTTATCAATTGTAGCGACATTGGAAAATTCTCTAGTGTCCTGTGCCATAACTAAGGTACCCCGGACTAGAATGGTGATCCAAATTACGGCAATCAATACAGGTTTAATTAAACGGTAATTACTCATAACTCCATAAGTTTACAACTAGGAAATTTTTATTAAATTGCTGAAAATGTTACCTAAACTTGCTCTAATGATACCAAACTAAGCATTTATGGATCATTTTTACAATCATCATTGAAGTCATTTTCACCGCTCTGTATTCCTTTCCTCCCCAGTAAGTTAATGAACAGTTATTAAACATCCCAATATCATACTGGGTACTAGTACCCAGTATGATATTGGCAGCCTATTAATAGGCTATTCACAGCCTATTCAGGAGGGGATACTTTGGAAAAAAACCTTTATGTTCTAAATATTCCCATAAATATCCCCTGCGGCATCTCTTTTAGTTACCAGCAGGTTGCTTATAGGACAATATATCATATTCAACTATGGTTAATGTGACTACCACAAAATTAAGATTTAATTGCCATTGAACTCATCAGCTGCCCTTTAATCCCTGCCTTTGATACAATAATTCACACAATAGGTTAAGATTCTATATGCAAATCAATTGAAGGCTATATCCACCATTTGACGGTTATTTTTGTTCTCCTTTGAGTTACAAAACTGGATAATTACCCCATGACTGACAATTAATCAACCAATAAATCAACCCTGATTATGATTACTATACTTCTAGTCGAAGATGAGCATCTCATCCGCCAAGGCTTAAAGGCTTTGCTACAAAGCGATGCAGACTTACAGGTTGTTGGTGAAGCCGAAAACGGTATCCAAGCCATTGAGCAAGTGGAAATATTAAATCCTGATATCGTCATCATGGATATTAATATGCCGGAAATGGATGGAATATCAGCCACTCAAATCATCACCCAAAGGTTTACCCGAACTAAAGTCATTATCTTGTCTAGCTTTGACGATCAGTATTATGTGCATCAAGCCATCAAGTACAACGCCAGTGCCTACCTACTCAAGAATATCTCTCTAGAAGACTTAGTACACTCCATTCGTCTGGTTATTAAAGGCTACACCGAGTTTAGCCCCGGTGTCTTGCAAGCGTCAACATTTAGCTTTCAAAATCGTACTGACATACGTCAACCTTTACCCACCCATGGCAACATAAAGTTAACACCAGAACTAGAGAAGTTAAGCAAACGAGAGCGCGAAGTTCTATGTTTAATAATTATCAGCTACACTAATCGCCAAATTGCCGAAAAACTTTTTATTTCCGAAAGAACAGTTAAAAATCATGTCACCCGGATTTTAAGTTGCTTAAATGTCTCTAGTCGCACTGACGCTGCAAAGTTAGCTAGTCCGTTTTTATCTATTTTATCTAACTCCTCAAAACATTTATAAAACATCTATGATTAGATAATCATATCTATAATTATTAGGTACTAGTACCCTCTCATTTAACTCCTCATTTTCCGAGACTAAATTTAGGAGGGTAGGATCGATGTGATTTACAGACATAGATACTTAAAGTGTTAGTCACGTGATTATAGAAAAATCACGTATGCAAGGAAAATAACACTCGTTAAATTGAAGAGAATCATTTATGTCTAACTTATTGCGCAAAGCTTCCATGCTCACCGGTATGGTAATTGCATCCGGTTCTATGATGTTGGCTGCAGCTCCTAGCTACGCTGGTAACCAAATCCAAATGGAAGCGGTAGCTGATGTCATCCCCGCTTGCGACATTCTCGGTCAAACCGTTGGTAGACTTGTTGAGTCCGTTCCTGGTGATGGTGGAGATATTGCTGGTTCAGCCTTCACCCGCGGTCGTCTAGTTTCCACTCCTACACAAGCAACTACTGGCGGCTTTGACGGTAATCAAATCTCTGCACGAGGTCAATTAGCTTATGTGGGCTTAAGCTGCACCGGTGGTACCTCCACCCTTGCTACCGTTACCTCCCCCGTGCAAATCAGTGGTACTGATTTAGATATCAACGTCGCCACCACTTCAATGTACGCACCTGCTGCGGGTCTTCCAGCCGCTAACGTTATCACCAGTGCCGTAAGTGCCATAAACACCGCATTTAACAACTCTAACCCCGTCGCCGTTGCAACTAGCGGTGCCAACGGAGCAGTTGCTACCAGTGACGCTGCACTTATCCTGGGATCAGGCGCAGCAAATACTGCCACTAACGGCGTATTTGGATTCGGCTTCAACATTGAAGTTAACGGCGATCGGATTCCTGCTGGTCAATATGGTATCGCCAGCACCTTAACCGTAGTTCCACGCTAATATCTAGTTCCACAACCAAACCTCCAGGTAAATGTACGAGGGGGTTGCAACTAGCGGTCTAAACGAAGCAGTGGCTACCAGTGACGCTGCACTTATCCTGGGAACAGGCGCAGCAAATACTGCGACTGACCGCGTATTTGGATTCGGCGGCGATCGCATTCCCGCTGGTCAATATGGTATCGCCAGCACCTTAACCGTAGTTCCACGCTAATATCTAGTTCCACAACCGAACCTGCAGGTAAATGTACGAGGGGTGCGTTCATATGTTAGTTTTACCTATGGCAGCACTCCACTTTTTTACCACCAAGGCTTAAACCCTTGGTTTGTCGGCTATTGGCAAATATGAGCCAATGTCAACAGCAAAACCGCTAAACTTTTAATTGATAATCGCTACCACTGGTACATAGGTAAAGTATCGCTATTATATTGATACTTAATTAACTTCCCTCAATATAGAACCACTCCCATCATTGTTACTTCCTAGATAGCTAATTGTATCGATGTCATGCGGGTTGAAACTTGCCTAAACTATTCCAGTGTGACTAGGAAATCACACCAGCCGTCTTGAGGAAATTACTATGTTGAATTGGGCTTTACTGCGCAAAATACCTGTACCGAGCATTATTCTAGTTTCTCTGGCCATGGTGTGGGCGACTCCCGCCCAAGCAGGTAACAGAATTCAAATTGAGGCTGTGGCTGATGTCATCCCCGCTTGCGACATTCTCGGTCAAACCGTAGGTAGACTCGTAGAGTCCATAGATGGGGATGGTGGAGATATTCCCAATCAAGAATTCACCCGTGGTCGTCTGATGTCTTCTCCAGCTAATACTGGTGGTAATGTTAATAACGCCGACGGATTTCGCGCCGCTCGTGGTCAGTTGGCTTATGTGGGCTTGTCTTGTAACCTCGGTGGTAACAGCACCCTAGCCACTATTACCTCCCCTTACCAAATTTCCGGATCGCCTCAGCTACCCCTGCTGACAGCCACAACCCGGATGCATGCGGCTCGATCTCGTGTTCCAGCCGCCGAGATAATTACCACGACTGTGAGTCAATTAAACACAAGGTTTGAAGAATCCAACCCTGTAGCCGAGGTTGTCGGGAGTCAGCAAGTTACAACCAGCGACGCTAGTTTGATTTTGGGAATCGGTTCCGCCTACACCCCATTTAACAACGCTGTATTTGGATTGGCCTTTGACATTAGCACAGACCTGGAGCGTGTTCCCGCTGGTCAATATGGCTTCGCCACCATGTTAACCGTAGTTCCCAGATAAGCACTCAGATTTTGTTGACGGGTGACGGGTGACGGCTGACTGTTGACGGTTTCCCCCCTGACTAGGGGGGATTAAGGGGGGTAAAAATCCGGAAACAAAATTACTTTTTACCATGTCACAATTATTGTTAATCTAGTACCATGGTTCCGAAGTAATTCTTACCATAAGTAACCGATATGTGGCGACAATTTAAATACATAAGTTTTTTAGCCCTGAGTTTGGGTTGTGCATTATTAATCGTCTTATTTTCCCTACCCACCCAAGCTCAAGTCAGTATGTCCCCATTGATGGTGGTCATGGATGTGCAAAACGGGCAAGCACAACAACTAATCACCGTCCGCAATCGTACAGACAACCCCTACCGCGCACGAGTCTACGCTGAACCCTTTACTTATACCTCCAATGGCTTAGAGTCACTCAAAAGCAGTGACATGGATCTCACACCCTATCTAGTCTTTTCACCTAGGGAAGTAGAACTACAACCCAGAACAGAAAGGAATGTGCGCCTAGTCGCCAGAGTCCCCCGGGAAATTCAAAACAAAGAACTCCGCGCCGTCCTCTATGTCCAAGACCTCCGGGAAGTGGCATTAACCAGCCCCGACTCCATAGCCCAAGCCGCCATCAGCAGCCGCATTGGTATGCCCATCTATGCTAGAAGTGGCAATGTAGCACCCGAATTAAACATCCTTAAGGCTACCTACGACCCCGATAAAAAGCGAGTCGCCATCAGAGTCAAAAATACTGGCTTAGGCTCCACCCGCGCTTGGCTAAATTGGACCGTATCCGGTAGCGGCCAACAACCCCTAGAAGGTAGAGAAACACCCACCTCCATAGTGGCAGTTTCCGAAAGAGATGTTTACATCGAAAATAATCCCGGCCTGCAAAATATCAAACCAGGTACTTACGAAATAAAAGGTTCCCTAGAAACCGAACGGGAAAAGAATAACCTCACCTTTCCCTTCAGCTTAACCATCACAGTACCCAACCCCAAAACTTAAACCATACCAAAAACCTTACCTAAAAACCTTGACTATGGGTCGGGACTCCCGCCCCTTGTCTAAGCCCACCAAATAAACCTAGCCGCCATGAATAGAAGTATGCTCACTGACAACCACTACCCCGACCCCACCGGAGCCGGGGTAAAATGCTGTAAATATGGATTTACACCAAAACTGACAGCAAAACTTTTCTACCTGACTTCAAGGAACCTTCATTAGTTTTGCTGCCATGTATCACAATTTTATCCGTATATTCTCTATCCTCACAGTAATTCCCCTCCTTACCACCCTCGCACTATGGGTAAAACCTACCCAAGCCGGTAACCCCATTCAAATGGAAGCGGTGGCTGATGTCATCCCCGCCTGCGACATCCTCGGTCAAACCGTCGGGCGGCTCGTTGAGAGCGTCTCCGGCGATGGCGGCGACATTCCCGGCAACGCATTCACCCGCGGTGTGCTATTATCTGAACCTATTACTACTGGTCCAGGTACTCCCACTAACGGATTCGGTCAGTTAGCCTATGTCGGCCTATCCTGCACCCCTGGTGCAAACACCATCGCCACCATCACCTCCCCCATACAAATTAGCGGCCAGCCATTACGTATATTTACTGCCACCACTCGTATGTATGCCCCGGCAGTTCCAACAACAATAGTAGTTTTGGATCCTATAACCGGTCTTCCATTTATTAATCCTTTGACCGGTCTTCCAATTACAATATTTGGTCCCATATCAGGAATCAACGCGGCTGATATTCTACTCCCTTTAAGCCAGACCAATAGTGAATTTACCGATGCTCGAACCATCATTGGCGTAGTGGGAGATGAAACAGTTCAGACCAGTGACGCTGTGGTGATTCTAGGAGAAAATGCTGCCTATAGTAGTACTACTGGTGTCCCTCGTTACGATGCCCTCTTTGGCTTTGGCTTCAACATTATGGTAGAAGGAGATCGGATACCCGCCGGTCAGTACGGATTCGCCACCATTCTCACCGTCGTTCCCCGTTAACACTTTCACATCTTCCTATTCAATCTATCTATATAAACAATATCAACGGTTAAATTATCATGACGAATATACTATTCACATTGAGTGACTACACCATAGCCGGTACCGGTAATGACATCCTCTTCCTCTTGGGTTCAGCCCCCATCAGGGCTACTGGTAACAGTGGCAATAACATGATTGTAGTTCTTGGCAACAATTCCAACAACTACATTGACGGTGCTGGTGGTGACGACATCCTCATAGGTAGTGGTGGTAGAAACACCCTAGTAGGCGGCGATGGCAATGACATACTTTATACACTAAGCACATTCGATTCCATCAGCGGCGGAGCCGGAATCGACACCGTTTATGCCTTTTATTCCTATACCCTGGGAACCGACCTAGAGAATTTAACCTTAATCTCCACACGGAACGAAGTTGGTACAGGTAACGCTAACAACAACATGATCATTGGTAATGATGGTAAAAATACCATTTACGGCATGGGTGGCGATGATCAGTTGTTTGGCGACGACGTATTTTTTGGTGGTCAAGTCCTTTACAACTATCGTACCCGCATCGGTATGACTAGTGCGATTTATGGTGGAGACGGCAACGACATCATCGTCGGGCGAGGATACACAGACCAGCTATACGGTGGTGATGGTAATGATACCTTCCTAGTTCAATATGGTGTTGACCACACCAGCTCAGAAATTATTGACGGTGGAACTGGTAATAACATAATTGTCTTTGTTAGCAACACCGCCGGTGACACCCTCACCATCTCCGGGTTGGTCAGTAACATCGAAAAAGTTGAGACCTATGAAGTCACCCGGAATAGGTTTATAACCGCCAATAATGCCCAGGCAAATGTGGCTGCAAATAATACAACCCAATTAAACATCAACGCCAGCCAATACAATGGTCCCAACGGTTTACTGATCATAGGTAACAAGGGTAACAATAGCATTACCGGTACTCGATTCAGAGACACCATTGAAGGCGGACTGGGAAATACTGACTCCCTCTATGGCGGTAATGGGAGCGACATCTTTATTATTCGCAACAGTATCGAGCATACCCCAAATCAAGAAATCATTGACGGCGGCATTGGCTTCGATAGAATTATATTTATTGCCAATGCTGCCAGTGACACCCTTAAACTTGGTACAACTATCTCCCGTGTCGAAGAAGTACTTGTTGACCCAACCTCACAATCTGGATCCCAAATAGATGTCCAAGATGTGATTAGCGGGCTAATTATTCGCGGCGATACACAGAATAATACAATCCTGGGAACCCGTGGCGATGACATAATTTATGGCTATGCAGGAAATGACAATCTTCAAGGTAGAGACGGAAACGACGTTTTCGTTATTAATAATGCCAGTGAGCATACTAGCAGTGAGACCATCAACGGTGGCGCTAACGATAACCACATTTACTTTACCAGCAACACAGATGGTGAAACCCTCGTACTAAGTAGCCATGTTAGCAATATCAGCGAAGTGCGGATCACCCAGGACTTTGCAAATAGTGATTTTAACGATACCTATAATTACGCATTTAATTCTGATATTACTACAAGTCCTACATTTGGTCGAACCACAGGCAACCCCGCTAACGTCAACATAAATGCCAATGTTATTAGCTACGGTATCACCCTCAGAGGCAATGATGGCAATAACATCATCACCGCAGGTAGTGGCAGTGATACCATATTTGGCAGTAATGGAGATGACACCTTCCAATTTAGCGCATTTTCTGGCAGCACCAGCCGCCTCACCAGTGGAGATAGGGTAGACGGTGGTACTGGTACAACAGACACCATTCAACTCATCAGTGATGGTCAAAACCTTGCAGATGCAGCCTTTACCAATGTCAGCAACGTAGAAATATTAACCACAGCAAATGGTAATAATAACCTCAACCTAAATGCCCTAGCCCAAACAGCAGGTATCCGTACTATCAATACGGGCGATGGTAATGACTCCATCTACGTTTTTCATATGACGGAGAACTTAACTATTAATGCTGGATCTGGAGATGACACCATTGATGCTGGTCGGGGAAACTATAGCATATCCGGTGGAGATGGTAATGACCTATTCATGTTTTGGCGCGGTTATGGTACTGGTACTCATCCTATTGATCCATTTCGCAAATTTAGCAGTGGTGACACAATAGATGGTGGAAATGGTATAGACACCATTCTACTCACCGGTGATAACTACTCAACTTATGTGGACGCAGCCTTTACCAATGTCAGCAACGTCGAAAGATTAAGAACAGTCGATTCTCCTTACAACCTCACCCTAGCAACGCAAGCCCAAGAAGCCGGTATCCTCACCGTCAACGCTGGTGGAGCTAATGACACCATCAATGCTGCTGGTTACACCATTGGAATTACCATTGATGGTGGTGGAGGTAATGACAACATCACCGCTGGTCAAGCAAACGATAACTTAGTTGGTGGTACAGGAAATGACATCTTCCGATTTAGCGCCAGTTCTGGTAGAGCCAACCGCCTCACCAGTGCTGACACCGTAGCTGGTGGAGATGATACAGACACCATTCAACTCATGAGTGATGGTCAAGACCTTGTAGATGGAGCCTTTACCAATGTCAGCAACGTAGAAATATTAAGAACAGCCAATGGTAATAACAATATCACCCTAGAAGGAACCGCCCAGGGTGCAGGTATCGTCAGCGTCTTTGGTGGTACAGGTAATGACACCATCAATGCTTATGCTTATAGCAATAACATTTATATTGATGGTGGAAATGGAAATAACAGCATCACCGCTGGTCAAGGAAACGATAACTTATCCGGGGGTACAGGAAATGACATCTTCCGATTTGGCTTGCATAGTGGAGCGAGTCGCCTCACTGTTAATGACACCGTAGCTGGTGGAGATGGTACAGACACCATTGAACTCATTGATGGTGCTCAAACCCTAGGGGATGCAGCCTTTACCAATGTCAGCAACGTAGAAATATTAACCACAGCCAATGGTAATAATAACCTCACCCTAGGAAGCAACGCCGATGGAGCAGGTATCCGCACCGTCAACGGTGGTACAGGAGATGACACCATTGACGCTTCTGGATATAGCAATGGAATTACCATTAA
>CAIWDD010000105.1 GCA_903911355.1 uncultured Nodularia sp.
GATTGGGTGATTTTGCATCAAGCACCCAAGCAAATTTATTTTCTAACTTCAAAACATAATCAGGAATAAGATTTACCGGGCGTTTTTTACTACCAATTTTTAAAAAAGGATGTTGTAATGTTTTACTACGAACTATATTTATTTCCCTATAACCAAGTGCTTTTAAAATAGGTAAAATAATTACTTCCCTAACACTATCTTCTTTAAAATCTGGGTTGGATTTGAGACTGTGAAAGTTCAAGTCCCCAAAAATATTCTGCATTTTGATGTTTCCTCCCTATCAGGGTAGATGAAATTTTGTATTGCTATACTTCTAAAATTTAAATAGAAGTTATGCTCGATTTTAGCAGCATTCAATTTCTAATTTGAACTCCCCTCCTAGCTCCCAGCGGAGGGGGTGGGGTGCAATGACCCCAACCAATTAAGCGAACTTGAGAGAGCGTAAACTTTGCACAGTAGAAATAACCTGCTGTGCGACTATATCCATCTGTTCAGCAGTGTTAAATCGTCCCATCCCAAACCGCAGGGAAGCATAAGCTAATTTTTCCGAGTGTCCCAAAGCTGTCAGCACATGGGAAGGCGCTGTACTGGTGGAGGAACAAGCAGAACCAGAAGAAACCGCCATCACCGCTTGTAACCCTAACAATAACGCCGCACCATCTACCCCCTCAATACTAATATTCAAATTTCCCCCTAGTCGCTGGGTGGGATGTCCGTTGAGGTGAATCCCCGACAACTGCGACAGCTGTTCCCATAACCTTTGTCTGAGTCCCCCCAGGCGTTGATTTTCTGTTGCTTGGGAGGCGATCGCTATTTCCACAGCTTTACTAAAACCGACAATTTGCGGTGTATATAAAGTTCCCGAACGCATCCCCCGCTCATGTCCACCCCCATGTAGTTGGGGTGCGAGTTTAACTCTAGGGTTACGTCTGCGGACATATAAAGCCCCAATCCCCTTGGGTCCATATACTTTATGTGCAGTCAGGGACATCAAATCAACTTTCATCCCCTGGACATCCAAGGGAATTTTACCAATAGCTTGGGCTGCATCTGTATGAAAAATGATATTTCTTTCCCTACAAATTTCCCCAATTTCTGCCAAGGGTTGTAATACGCCTATTTCGTTATTAGCTGCCATGACTGATACTAAAATTGTATCAGGACGCAAGGCCTTTTCTAACTCAGTTAAATCAATTAAACCATCTGGCTGCACAGGGAGAATGGTAATATCAAATCCCAAAGATTTTAAATAATGACAAGGGTCAAGCACCGCACTATGTTCTGTCGCTACGGTGACAATATGCTGACCCTTTTGAAAGTAAGCCTCACCTACACCTTTAATGGCTAAATTATTAGCTTCTGTAGCACCACTGGTAAATACGATTTCTTCAGGTGTAGCATTAATAGCTGTGGCTAAAATTTCCCGTGCTTGTTTGACAGCTGCTTGCGCTTCCCAACCGTAAACATGACTAATACTAGATGGATTGCCAAAGTGTTCTGTAAAATAGGGCATCATGGCTGCTAATACCCGTTCATCTACAGGTGTAGTAGCGTGACAATCAAGATATATAGGACGGATAGACATAAACTAACTGCTTTGACTGAGTTTTTTTTCAATAGTTATAATTTTGTCATTTCCTCCTCCTTCCTTAATCCCAAGCTCCCTGACTTCTGGTGTATATGCTCGCTGAGTTTGGAGTTTATAAAAGAAGTCGGGGAGCTCAAAGCGCTAATTCCCGTAACTTAGTTAATACTGCTTGTCCATGACCTTTAGTTTTAACATTGGGCCAAGTATAAGCAATTATCCCATCTGGTGAGATGAGAAATGTTGACCGGGCTACACCCATATATTCTTTACCCATGAATTTCTTTAACCGCCAAGCGCCATAGGCTTCTATCACCTGGTGTTCAGGGTCACTTAACAGGGTGATAGCTAAATTATGTTTGTCAATAAATTTACAATGAGCTTTTGTGGAATCTGGACTTACACCTAATATCTTACCTCCCAGTTGGCTGAACTCGGCAGACAACTCTGTAAAGTCCTTGGCTTCAGTGGTACAGCCAGGGGTATCATCTTTGGGGTAAAAATACAATATAACCCACTGACCGGGAAAATCACCCAGGCTAACGGTATGATTATCTTGGTCAGGGATGGAGAAATTAGGCGCGAGTTGTCCGGTTTGGGGAATGTCACTCATTATGTATTAGTAGATAGCCATCTGATCAAAATTTTACCTGTATGAGGGGAGGTGACAAATAGCCACAGGGAATTTTTTCATCTCCTGTGACAATATCTTAGTAAGTGGCTTTGGCGAAAAGAGCGCCTGAGCGTCAGATTTTCCACCCAACTTAAACACCACCATCATCAACAATGCCATCTGAATTTAACTTTTTCCAACAGTGGTATCCCCTCTCACCAGTAGAAGATATTGACCCTCAACGACCAACACCAGTCACTCTGTTAGGAATTCGTTTAGTTATCTGGAAGCCTAAGTCATCTGAGACTTACCGGGTATTTTTAGACCAATGTCCCCACCGCCTCGCTCCTTTGAGTGAAGGACGTGTTGAGGAGAAAACTGGTAATTTAATGTGTAGTTATCATGGTTGGGAATTTGATTTTCAAGGGGTTTGTACTCACATTCCCCAAGGGGAAAACCCAGAAATTGTGACTAAAAATCAAAAGAATTACTGTGTAATTTCACTACCAGTTCGCCAGGCTAATGATTTACTTTGGGTTTGGCCTGATGGGAACTCAGCAGCACAAGCGGCCAATACGCCCCTACCCCTGTCACCTCAAATAGATGCTAATAAAGGGTTTGTGTGGTCATCTTATGTGCGAGATTTAGAATATGATTGGCAAACTTTAGTGGAAAATGTCGCAGATCCTAGTCATGTCCCTTTTACTCATCATGGGGTACAGGGTAAAAGAGAAAATGCCGTACCCATATCTATGGAGGTTGTACAATCCACTTCAAAGTTAATTGAAACAGTGATTAATAGAGGTATGAAAACTACAATCACCTTTGTACCTCCTTGTCGTTTGGAGTATGCCATTAGTTTAGGGGACTCTGGGGAGAAAAAACTGGGACTTGTCACATACTGCATTCCTGTATCTCCAGGTAAGTCCAGAATTGTCGCCCAATTTACCCGCAACTTTGCTAAAACACTCCACCATATTATACCGCGGTGGTGGACTCATGTCAACACCCGTAATCTGGTACTGGATGGAGATATGATTATTTTACACCAGCAAGAAAAGTTTCTGCAAGACAAACAAGCATCTGCAAGCTGGAAGAGTATCTATAAACTAGCTACAGGTGCAGACCGTTTGGTAATTGAGTTTCGTAATTGGTTTGATCAGTATTGTGGCGGTCAGCTACCTTGGGAAGAGGTAGGAATTAGGATCACACCCACCCCCATTAATGATCACCGTGCTGTATTACTTGATCGCTATTCACAACACACTCGGCATTGTCACAGTTGTCGTAACGCTCTTAAGGTTATACAACGCTTACAAGTGGGATTATTAGTATATAGTATAACTACTATTGCTGGAGTTGCTTTACTTCCTGATGCCCTGAGAATTAAGTTGGGTTTGCCCTTAGTAATCACAGCAGCTTTAAGTATGGTTGGTTACTCCTGGCTGAAATTCCAGTTAGTCCCTCAGTTCTACTTTGTAGACTATATCCATCCCCAAAAGCAATAGTTGACCGTAATTATATATAAACTTAACATATGCGACGTGATTTTAGTAACCGCCATGAGTTAATAGCCTACCTAGAGGAACAATTCCCCCATGCAGCCCAAAGGGATGGTCATGTGAGTGAAACCGTGGGAGGGCGTAAAGCTGCACAGAAATTACTAGAACAAGTAAACCCGGTAACCTACGCGAAAACACGTAATTTTTTAAATGGGGCTGTCACCAGACTTTCACCCTATATTCGTTATGGAGTGTTAAGCTTGGGCGAGGTGCGGGATTATGTGTTAGCAAAAGTACAAGACCCCAAAGATGGGACTAAGCTAATTAATGAATTGGCTTGGCGTGACTATTGGCAGAGATTGTATATGAAACTAGGCGATCGCATATGGCAAGACCAAGAAGAATATAAAACTGGGTACACCCCAACAGACTACGCCCCCAACTTACCAGCAGACATCACCCAAAGCCAAACAGGAATGGTGTGTATAGATAGCTTTAGCCAGGAATTACGCTCAACCGGCTACTTACACAACCATATGCGGATGTGGCTAGCCGCCTATATTGTCCATTGGCGGCGCATTCGTTGGCAAGCCGGAGCCGAATGGTTTTTACAACACTTGTTAGATGGTGACCCAGCTAGTAATAACATGTCATGGCAATGGGTAGCCAGCACCTTTAGCCATAAACCCTATTTTTTCAACCGTGAAAACTTAGAACGCTATACCAAAGGTGTTTATTGTCGCCAGTGTAACCTTCATGGTCATTGTGACTTGGAAGGTAGCTATGAACAATTAGAAAAGAGACTGTTTCCCCGGGGTAAATTTACCAAAAACCCCAATAGTCAAAGTTGGCAACAAGGCAAAAAAAGTAAAAAATGAGTCAAACAATAGTTTGGGTACATGGGGACTCACTGAGTCCACAAACCGGAGCATTACAACAATACCCCCATGCTCCAGCCATCTGGGTATGGGATGATGCCTTAATTGAAGAATGGCAACTCAGCCTCAAACGGATCACATTTATTTATGAATGCCTATTAGAGCTCCCAGTCACCATTCGCCGTGGTAACGTAGCCCAAGAAATTGTAGCATTTGCCCAAGAACATCATGGCGATGTAGTAGCCACAGCAGCCAGTCCCAGCCCCAGATTTAAGCATATTTGCCACCAAATAGAAACATCATTAACTTTAGAAGTCTGGGAAACAGAACCATTCTTAGAATACGATGGCTATATAGACCTGAAAAGATTCTCCCGGTATTGGAAAGTAGCAGAACAACAGCTTTTTGAGTGAACTTACCCTTTGCGCCCCTTTGCGCCCCTTTGCGTTTAAATATTTGCCCCATCAGAAAAAATGCCAAAAACACTTGCTGAAGCTCAAAATCTACTTTCCGACCTCATCACCCGCTACTCATACCGAGTAGACTATTTACTGATTCGCCTAGAGCAAGCAGAAGGAACCGACATTTTGTTGCGCGGTGACAAAATAGAAACCCTCAGCGAAAGCATTTCTATAGGCGGACATATTCGAGCTTGTTATAAAGGTGGCTGGGGTTTCAGTAGTTTTAATGAGTTAGGGACAATTAAAGAACGCATGGAAGAAGCGATCGCAGCTGCTCAGATGATAGGTGATGAAAAAACTATACTAGCCCCCATTGAAGCAGTACAAGCAGTATGCCAGCTACCCCTGACCGGGAGTGACCCCCGTCAAATTCCCATTGGGCAGAAAAAAGAACTGTGCGATCGCTATACTGATGTCTTAAAAAGCTTTGATCATCGCATTACCAACACTTCAGTCCGCTATGCTGACAGCGCGCAAAAAGTGATTATTGCTACCTCAGAAGGAACTCTGATCGAGCAATCTTGGGTAGATATGGAAATGCGGTTTGCCGCCACAGCCAGAAACGGCGCTACTCTGCAAACAGGTAGGGAAACTACCGGTTCTCGCCAGGCTTACGAAGATTTAACTGCCTTTGATGAACAAGTTAAAAGTGCCGCCCAAAGAGCCGTTGCTGCCTTAACTCTACCATCAGTAAAAGGCAATACCTACACAGTGGTCATTGACCCAGTGCTGACAGGTTTATTTGTTCACGAAGCCTTTGGACATCTTTCTGAAGCCGATATGGCTTACGAAAACCCAGACCTATTGGAAGTCATGAGCATGGGACGGCGGTTTGGGCCAGAAGAACTACAAATTTTTGATGGTGCCGCTCCCCTAGGGCATCGTGGTAGCTATTTGTATGATGATGAAGGTACACCTAGTACAACTACGCAACTGATTCAAGATGGTATTTTGGTAGGACGTTTACATTCTCGTGAAACCGCCGGGAAGTTAGAAGAAGCCCCCACCGGTAATGCTCGTTGTCTTAATTATCAGTTTAACCCCATTGTGCGGATGACTAACACCTGGATTGCCCGGGGAAAAACCCCAGTTGCAGATTTATTTACTGATCTCAAACAAGGTGTATATGCCCGTAACTGGCTAGGTGGTATGACCAACGGGGAAATGTTCACCTTTACTGCAGGAGAAGCGTGGATGATTAGAAACGGTAAACTAGCCGAACCCGTCAGGGATGTGACACTTTCGGGTAACGTTTTCCAAACCCTGGCGGATATTGAATCCCTGGGTGATGACTTTTATTGGGATGAGTCTGGTGGTTGCGGTAAAGGTGGACAGAATGGCTTACCTGTTGGTTGTGGTGGTCCGAGTCTGCGAATTCGCGATGTGGTAGTTGGAGGGGAAACCTAAAGCTCCACCTCCCCTAAACTCGCCACTGTTAATTTGATTCTTCTGAATTAGAGTTTGTTCTTTCCTCTCGCACTTGGCGCAACTGTTGTATTAATTTTTCACTAGATTCTAGAGTGGAAGACAGCGAACTATTATTAGGTTCGGGTGTAGTCTTGGCAGTAACAGCCTGTGCAGGTGCTGACTGCTCATTGGGGACTCGCAGTTCCGGTAATGGTTTGACGGTAGTTGCAGCAGTGTTACCGTCTTTTTTGAAACTGAGATTGAATGGATAAATGCTGACTTGTTGATCTCCTTGAGGAGACTTAGTAGCAAAATATTCTCTGGCCTTTGATTGCAACTCAGCAGAAACTAATCCCTTGGGGAATTTAATATCTAAAACCTGCCCTTCAGTACCCACCACTAAGAAACCCCACACTGTGCCTTCAAGCCGGGGCTGATTGACGGCAATGGTGTCGCGGATAACTGGTTTTTGTTGGGAATTGGGGTAGTCTTGCTGAATTTGCTCTCTGATATCCTGATGTGAGTTCAAGTGGGCGATCGCGCCTCGCGCAGTGCCGGAGTCCATCGCCCCCCGGTCTGCATTTACTTTCTCCGCAGGGGACTCTGGTTTTGTGTCCCTAGATTCCGACTGCAAGGGAGTGCTTTGATGACTCGGTTGCTCAGGTTGTTGTCGGCTTTCCTGAAGACGAGCTATGAGGGCTTGATTGGGACGACTTTCACCGGCATTATTCACTGCTGCGGTGGTAGGGCGGGTATTTGGTAAATCCCCTGGTACTGGAGATGGAGTTAGTTTTGGCAATCCTTCTACAGCTATTGGTTTCACTGCCACTTGTATTTCGCTGTGATTAAAAGTTCGCGTAGAAGGGGTGAATTTTTGAGCGGCTGCATTAAAATTAGAGGTAAATCGATATTGCTCTCCAGAAAACTCAGATTCCACCCTAGGGGCTGGTATAGGTGTAGCAGTCCTCTGGGGCGAGGAAACATTCGGATTAGGAGCAGGAACAACCTGATAGTTCAGTGTTGTCCTCATTGGCGGCGATACAGGCTGTATATCAGCAGATAATGGTGACGGCGGCATAGTTCTGGACATATCCAGATTCGGAGGCAGAAGTGGCGGTCTTGGAGCTAGTGACCATTCTGCAGGTAGTGACTGTGGGGATGTTTCAGGCGGTATTTTGGGATTTTCTGGCAGACGCCCTTGATCAGCTTGGCTTAATTCCAAGATACCAACTGATTTGGCTACTTCTGATGGTTGAGATGAATTAGAATCTACAGGCATCAATGGTACAATCAACGCAATAGCACCGTGGATGCCAAGAGAGGCTATTACTGCTATCCCAGTTGGTCGGCTGAGAATTTCCGGTATATTTTTTAGGAGGGAGACGTAGGACATAGCTGTTATCGTTCACTCGGCTGGGTTGCGGTTGACTAGCAAAGCAATTTTATCTTAACTACAAGAGATGCATCCTGCTCAAAATCATGACTTCCTATGCTGGGACTCAAAATGTCGCAATAGGGTGGTTTTCAAGTTTCTAACTTTTCCATGAGACCGGGGACAATCACCATTACTGAACTGCAATTTTTATGAGGAGTTGCACAATATGGACACTGAATCTAAGGTAGTTGCCACTGGTCGCTATGGCATCAGGCTAAATATATAACTATATCTATTGCAGTTGCTGGTCTGATTAGCCAACTATCTTAGCTTGATTTACGTTCTTTTGGCAGGGGAATTTATAAATTACGCCTAGGCTTTATCATTATAGCACATTAAGCCAAGGGTACTTCCTCCACCTCCGGTAAAGTTTCCAGAGACAGGCGAGTTGATGGGCTACCACCGGATAAACGCTTTAATAAGTTGGGTCTGGGGTCGTGTAACAAGTATATAATGCGATCGCCTACTAACCATTCTTGACTAGCTGGCACTACCTGTAGACGGTCTTCCCTTTCCAGCAACAACGGAATCAAATCTCCGCTCTTAATCTTGTCTTGGATACGCTCTTGTTGTTTGGTAAATTCGGGAGCATTGAGTGTAGTTGTCCCCAACTTCACTCTGCCATCGTTGAGATACTCATTCCAAGTCTTAATGGCTAACTCCGTGCTAAAAGCTTGGTTAACCTTGTGACTAGAACTAGAATTAGCTTGGGGTTTCCGGGGAAACACTGCCAAAACCCGCGGCGGGCTAAATTCTTCAGCCGCCCGTTGAGCCAAGACAAAATTCACCTCACCATTATTGGTCATAGCCAGGAAAGTTCCCACAGAAGCCAGTCCAGCTTCCTCCAAAACAGAAACATCCAATCCACTGCTAGAAATCACCGGAATATCTTCCGCCGCTGCTTTGGCACAACGTTCTGGGTCAGTATCAATCATGACTACTTTTTCTCCCCGTTCATGAAAGAAACGCGCCACCAACAAGCTCAAGGGATTACAACCCACAATCACCGCCCCTGTGGCATCCTTAGAGGTGATACGCAGCCATTTAGCAATTGTTCCGGCTGTTAACCCTTGGCAAACCACCGTCATGATAATTGTCAAGAACACCAGAGCTTTGATAGCATCACCACCATTAATACCCCGCTGTGTTAACGCAATGGCAAACAAAGACGCCACAGAAGCACTGACAATACCCCTAGGAGCCACCCAACTTAAAAATACTTTCTGTCGCCAATTCAGGTTACTGTTCCAAGTACAGCAAAGAATGTTAATGGGGCGAACAACGAACATAAGCACTAAAACAGTCAATACACTGCCCCAACCCAAAGCAAACACACTGGCAATGGAAAGGTCTGCCGCCAGGAGAATAAATAGCACCGACACCCCCAGAATTGTCAGCTGACCTTTAAAGCTGCGTAATAGACGCTCTTCTGGCACTGAGGAGTTAGCAAATACCGCACCTGCGATGACCGTGGTCATAATTCCTGATTCACTCCTAATCGTCTGTGCCAAGGTAAATAGACCCCACAGAATTGCCAGCACCACTAGGTTTTTTAACTCTGATGAGAGAAAATTAGCGCGCTTGAAAATCAAGCTCATCAAGTAGCCCCCGGATCCACCAATTGCCGCACCAATTCCCAGACGCATCAGTAAGCCGATGATGGCATTTATGGGGTCAGCATCGCCGTTAGTAATGGTGTCGAGGACGACGAAGGCCAGAATAGCCCCTACTGGATCGATTAAAACTCCTTCTCCTTCTAAAATAGTTGCCACTTGACGATCTACGTTGATTTGTTTGAGCAGGGGACTGATGACAGTTGGCCCTGTGACTACAATGATGGAGCCGTAGAGAAAGGCTATATTCCAAGGAAATTCCCCCAGCCAGTGGGCTGCCATACTACCGCCAATTAATGTAATCAGTGTTCCCAGGGTGACCAGCAATTGTAGGCTAACTGACACTCTCCCCAGTTCCTGTATATCCAAATTGAGTCCGCCTTCAAATAAAATTATTGCGGTTGCTAGGGCAACAATCACTTCCAGACCGGCACCGAGGACATGAGGATGCAACAATCCCAGCCCATCGGAGCCTAGCAGAATGCCTATTAGTAATAACAAGACAATACTCGGTAAGCGGAAGTATGCAGCCAAGACCTGGGCGGTAATGCCTGCAACAACCACGCTGACCATTTGTAGGGTGATTTCAAAAGATGCTTCCATGTTGTAGATTTTGAGCTATGTATTTCAAAATCTTTTGTAAAGAATGGTAAATATTACTTTTACAGCGTACAACATCCCATCCTTTGTCCCCAGGGAAATCCAGAGTTTTTTCATACTTAGTCGTCTATCTAACTTCAATGGCTGACTGCTAGGGCAAAAATTCCACAGTCCTCTAGTTAGTATCAAACACTGGTGAAAAATCAACAGCCACATTCATCGCTGCTCATCCTATGGCTTTGTGTTCTGGATGCACAAACTCCAATATCAGCTATGTATTGTCGTCCATCTTAGCCGGGAAAATTTTTTTTGCAAAACCTATTGACATCCACTAGAAAAGTAATTAGTATATATAAAGTCTAAGTCTTAAGCCCCCATCGTCTAGAGGCCTAGGACACCTCCCTTTCACGGAGGCGACGGGGATTCGAATTCCCCTGGGGGTATTCCACAAATATAAAGCCAAATAATCTTGTTGATACTTAATCAGCCTTTTCGTAGAAAAGGCTGATTATTTTTGACTCAGAAAAATACTGAATGAATGCTCAAGGTCTATTCAGCACTTTGCCATAACTCCTCTACACGCTGGTGAATAGCTAAAAGATTTAACCGCAAATCATCGCTGAGGCGACGTTCCAGGATTGTGATTGGCATCGTTAGTTTAGGGCAAACTTGAATAGTATAACACAAGGTAGTTCCAAATTCCTCACCCCGGGAATCAGGCTCTAAACACCAGATACCAGAAAAGTCCTTAAAATCTCCCTCTACCATAGAGAAATTAATCTGTTTAGGGAACTGCTCTTCCAAATCCAAAACCACACGGGCGCAAAAATTGAACTTGAGTAAGCGCACAGAGCCGATTTGTTCTAGTCGAATACCACCGTGAGGATGCTCTAACAAGCAACTTTGAGCCAGATTGGGAATGAATTCAGACAAGGCTTCATAGTCTGTTAGCACTTTCCAAATCCGTTCAACAGGGTGAGGAATTTGGATCTTAGCCGCAATTTTTCGCTTTCTTTCGGCTATTTTCTCAATTTTAACTGCCACCTCTGGTAAAGTAACTGGCTCAACAGCCAAATTGTTTTCTAGACCTGTTTCATCTCCAGCAGGGCACAGAGCAAGGTTTTCTCGGATTTTTGATTTTTCAGTCACTTTCGGAATTTGGTTGGCTTTTATCGGGAAATTTGGCCACATTTAGGATGAAACAAATTTCGCTCTTGTGGGAAATTTGAGCTGAGAAGACACTCTCAACGGCGATCGCCCCATTCCACACAAAGTCATGGGACTCCCCAGCTTTAAGGATAAGACAATTTTAACAAAATATCTGCCCATGAAATTTATGCTCTTATTCTGAATGCAGCCTCCCGGAAATGGGCTGCATCCACGGAAATTTCCCACTAAGGGGCTAAACTTTCTACACTCAAGGGAACCATATCACCATTTCTAGTTAGTCCTAAAAACATCGATTCTTGGGGATGAATTAATTGACCCGTGAGTACACAATGTTCTTCTTTCTCAGCTGTAGCAGGTACACTAGCTCGAATATCGGAGCGGGAAAATCCGGGTTTCCACTCACCTGATTTTTGTTGTACATAGTTCCAGAGGATCTCTCTAATCAAGGCCTGATATCCCTGGTTATGGGCTATTTCTTTAAGTTTATCTTTGAGTTCCCTTTCTAGGCGGATACTGGTAACTTCCATTTCAGTAGTGGGAGTGCGAGCGATCGCATGCATAACTTTTGCTCCTTCCATTTGTGGACAGTCTAGTAATACAAGTGTAGTATCTTTAGAGAAATGTTAGAATAGATAAAAGCTGTTAAAGTAGTTTACTTATTTTTCACACCACTCCCTTGTCACAACCAATCAAGATTAATGAGTCAGTAATAATACATCACAAGCTAGATTTAGGGACACTCATAGGGGGATCTTGAGCGTCTACTTTGGGAAGATACAGGAGAGATAATATATTGAATTTTCTAGATCATCCCCGCAACCAAAACACAGTTAACTTGGTCTGAAGTTCGTCTACCTCAAGATTGATTAACGGACAAATTATAGACCAATATAAATAAAATAAATTAAAATAAATTAAAATAAATTAAAATAAATTTCATTCTCCAGGTCGATACAAGTGTGAGTGATTTACTCATAAAATAGTACTTACAAATAAAAAAGGAGAATTTACTAAGTATTAAACCCTTTGCTTTAATACTTAGTAAGTCAAGATATTTCATAGGGTAACCAATCAAAGAGCACATATTAATAAATAAATAATTTCACGCCCATTCTTTCCTAATAAAGGTATTAATTGCTCATTAGTATGTGCAAACATTACCGTGTTAAAGCTGTTATTGAGGATTGAAGATGAAGAATTATCATGTGATTTTATCCATTTTACACCCAGTGCGTTTTATAATTGTGGCTTCTGCCTGTGTCCTGCTATTTTTCTCCAGCGCCTCAGCTGCTTTTGCCATCAGTAGTTATCAAAGTGATCCTCAAGAAGGCACGACACAGCTTCTGGAAACGCAACGCCAAACTGACGAGGTAGCTAAATCCAAACCATTGGGACTCAAAGAAACTCAAGAAAAGTCAAACAAAGGACTCAATGAAGTTCAGGGAGACGCTGACATAGACAAGATGAAGACCCCTGAAAATTCACAGAGTTCAACTTCAGTAGAACAGAATGTTAAGAACCTTCTGGAAAAAGTGACAGGTAATTAGAAATACATTAGCGTTTGTACCCCGGTTGTTTGAATTAATCGGGGGTTTTAAATATGAATTTTTTATCTGTTTGTCTAGTTACCATGTAGAGAAGATACAAGTGAGCAAAATAGCAAAATAGATAGAGTTTTGTGGGACTTGTACACAGTGAGGTGATATTATAATATAATCAATATAAAATCAGGGATTTTCTGGCTCTTGTAGTTTTCAGTGCAAACGGAAAAATGGGTGAGCATTTACCAAAACTTACTATATAAGTAAATCCCCAATCCCTACAGCAGTGTTTTCTACCATGATTGAGCGAGAGCCAATGTTAATTAAGGGAAGTTTCGGGGCTAACTTAACATTATTTATTGTGCAGTCGCGCCTGTCAGATGATGATCTGCTGCTTAAATCCCGATTGCCCAAATCCCCTCAATCCCGACACACAGAAGTTATGCCAAAGTTGTAGTACCCCCTTGGTACCACTTTTGCGAAATCGCTTCCGTGTGATTCGGTTGCTTTCCGATCAGGGGGGATTTGGCAGAACCTATTTATCCGAGGATACAGATAAACTAAATGAACGTTGTGTTGTCAAGCAATTAGCGCCGAAGTTTCAAGGAACTTGGTCGCAAAACAAAGCAGTAGAATTATTTGCTCAGGAAGCAAAGCGTCTGCAAGAGCTAGGAGAACACCCACAAATACCAACTCTGTTAGCTTATTTTGAGCAAGACGACTGTTTGTATTTAGTACAGCAGTTTGTAAATGGGCAAAATTTGTTAACCGAGTTGCAACGGCGAAAACTATATAGACCGGCGGAAATTAAAGCAATTTTGCTGCATTTATTGCCTGTTCTCAAGTTTATCCATGACCGTGGTGTGATTCACCGGGACATCAAACCAGAAAATATTATTCGACGACATGGTGACGGAAGATTAAGCCTCATAGATTTTGGTTCCTCGAAGCAGTTAACCACCAGAGCACAGAAGAACATGGGGACGTCAATTGGTTCCCATGGTTATTCCCCATTGGAGCAAATTAGAGATGGTAAGGCTTACCCCGCTAGTGATTTGTTTGGTTTGGGGGCTACCTGCTTTCATTTACTAACTGGAATTGCTCCCTTTCAGTTGTGGCTAGAATATGGCTATGGTTGGGTGACTAATTGGCGACAATATTTGCGAAGTCCATTGAGTACTGAATTGGATTATGTTCTCGATAAGCTGTTGAGAAAAGATATCGAGCAGCGTTACCAATCAGCCGATGAAGTCATGAAAGACTTAAACCCAAAACAACCACTAGCACTAGCAAAAGTAGGTAAATCTTCCGGAAAAATACCAGCAACTCAGATTTCATCTTTACCAATCCAATATAGCTTACTGAAAAATATAGTTTTAGTCAGTGCCTTGATTATGTTATTTGGGATCGAAGATTCTTGGTATCAGCAATATCGCCGCGTTCAGACTGTGTTATTGTCTACATTGACTCAACATCATAGTAGTGGAGGCGGGTCAGTTGCCGAAGAGTCCCCCAATTCAAGTTTCAAGAATATTACCTTAGCTAAAGCCCTGGAAGGTCATGAGGATGTGGTTTTATCTGTGGCTATTAGTCCCGATAGCCAGATTTTTGCCAGCAGTGGGGAACGCAGTATTAAAGTTTGGAATCTGGCTACAGGAGAGGAAATTACCACGGTCAATAGCCGACAAAGGGTGAATGTCGTAGCTATCAGCCCCGATGGAAGTACTTTAGTTAGTGGTGGCGATGATCAAACTATCAAAATTTGGAATCTTCCTACTGGTGAGTTACTTCGCACCCTCAAGGGACATTCCGATTCAATTCACGCCTTAGCCTTTAGCCCAGATGCCAGCACTTTAGTTAGTGGTAGTGATGATGGTACTATTAAACTGTGGAATATGGCCACGGGAAGGTTAAGAGGTACGCTCAGAGGTCATACATCTTGGGTGCGTTCACTAGCTATGAGTGCAGATGGTGTAACTCTAGTCAGTGGTAGTTTTGACAAAACTATTAAGATTTGGGATCTGCACAGAGCAGTTTTGCTCCGCACATTTGAGCAAGATGGGGAAATAGTTACAGGTGTGGCTTTGAGTCCAGATGGTCAGACCCTAGCTATTGCTAGTCGCGATGACTCCGGCGGTAAGCTACGCACGATGACACTTGGGGATTTAGGTACCGAAGGGAAAACCCAGACACTAGCAGAGAACATCGAAACTGTAACATCCATTGCTTTTAGTCCCGATAATACCACTCTTGTTAGTGGTGGGCGCGATCGCGAAGCGCAGCTGGAAGCAGGTCGCACAATTAGACTTTGGGATTTAGCCACAGGTCAACAAATGCGTACACTTGTGGGACACGCGGATACTGTCACCGCCTTGGCTATCAGTCCTGATGGTCAGACTCTGGTCACTGGTGGTGAAGACAATACTATCATCCTTTGGCGAGTCCCTCAGTAAGAGATGTTGCATATAGCTTGCAATTGAGTATCTCGTTTGCTTAATATGAGTTCCAAGAAACACCAAACACCGACGAGATAGTAAACTGTGGAAAACAACTGGCTAGATTGACTTTGTGCATTTTTGCCCAGTCATAAGTTCCCATATATCAAAACCATCTGCCTTTAGCAGTTGTAGCAGACTTTCTTAGTTTTAGAAAAGACCCTTTCTATATACCTTGAGTTGCAAGTATATGGCTCGCTTGATATGGGTATCCATCAAAATTAGACCTGATGGGCTGAGGATGTCTATTTTGCAGTTAATTGTATAATTAGACACTAACACTATTACTTTGGTTCGATGTCGCTATCATGGAAACAATGATCTATAACCTATTGAGATTGGGAGATACCAGCCATACCTGATAACAAAGTATTTTACTGTTAATTGCGACGGTTATGGTATAAAAGCCAGCAATCAAATATTAGGTTACGGAAGATGAATGGTAAATTATTGACGCCATTTCAACGCCAACTATTACTGAAAAAGTTGGCAGAAGATATACCAGAATTATACCGCCAACGGATTTCAATTATGCTGTTGGCAGATGAAGGAAAATCACAAAGGGAAATATGCCGTACTTTAGGATGCTGTTCAGCTACCGCTAGACACTGGATACATATAGCCCGTAGTGGGAAAGCCCACGAATGGGAAACATCACCAGTTGGTCGTCCGAAGGCAATCAATGAGGAATATATAGCACGCCTTGAAGAACTTGTCAACCATCATCCCCACGACTATGGTTATGGTTTTCGGCGTTGGACAGCTAACTGGTTAAGTAAACACTTAGCTAAAGAGTTTGGACTGCAATTGAGTGAATGTCATATCAAACGCTTACTCAAACAAATGGGACTATCCACTAAAGGTAAATGTAAAACTGCATCAGAAAATACCCATGAAGGTGTGACTTGCCAAATATCTATTACTGATATCACAGGAAAATCTAGGGGAAATACTAATGCATTTGTACCGATTCAATTGCTGAAATTTCATAAAAATTAAATAGCTATCATCCCCTAATTTAGAAACCCCTGGGGGGTGAGTTAAGACGATGCTCCTCATAAACCCAGGGGTAACAGATGATTGTGTCCGTTTTTAGAAGGGGAAACCTATCAAGTACTTACGCAATTTCACAAAATCAGATCATCATCTTCTAAATTCTCTAAATTTATGGTCCAAGAATCAGTTAAAACACAAATTTCCCAGGAATTATTCAATCAAACCCTAGGATATTCCTTTTCTGTCGCAGAATTTCAAATCTATGGACAGCAACTAAAATACAGAGAACCGAAAATAGGGAAATTTTGGTCAGGGACAGGAGTTGAACCCGGTATTTATGTTGTACTTAGCAGCAAAGTGAGGTTAATTGATGACAGTGGAGAAGTAATTACCACGGTCAGAAAAGGTGAGTCCTTCGGACATCATACATTGTTTCCTAATCTTAACTGTCAGGTTTATGGTGCGCGAGCCAGTGAAAGTCTGCGTTTGTGTTTTTTCCCTGGTGAACTGCTAAAAAACTTAATGGATAGATACCCACAAATTCAAGAGCACCTGAAAACAAAAACCCATATTCTCCATTCTCCACCTCAGCAGCCATTACCAAGGGTCACTACCGGAGAAAATCACCACCAAACCAGAGAAAAAATTAGTCAAGCTTACCTTCCCACTCCTACCCAAAAAGTTCGTCATCTATTACAAAGAATTACTCGGCGTTATCCCTTTTTTGCCCAACACAGCGCTTCTGATTGCGGTGCTGCTTGTTTAGTGATGGTGTCTCTCTATTGGGGGAAACAATTTAACCTTAACCGGTTGCGGGAGATGGCTAATGTGGATCGTAATGGTGTATCCTTGCGTGGGTTAACAACGACTGCGGAAAGCCTGGGTTTTAATACCCGTCCGGTGAAAGCTAATATCCAGCAGTTAGCACAACAGAAACTACCGGCCATTGTCCATTGGGAAGGAAAACACTATATTGTTGTCTATGAAATTACCCCTCAAAAGGTGATAGTTGCTGACCCCGCTGTTGGTCAACTGACTCTTTCTTACTCAGAATTTCAGGCGGGTTGGACTGGGTATACACTCCTGCTAGAACCAACGGCTTTATTTAAGAATGCACAAGAAAGTACAACTCCTTTTTGGCAATTTTTTGAACTGGTCAAGCCTCATGGTGTGGTCATAGGGGAAGTATTTATTGCTTCCATATTTATTCAAATATTTGGACTGATTACACCCTTATTTACACAACTGATTTTAGACCGTGTGATAGTACAACGGTCTCATTTAACCTTAATGGCTGTGGGGTTGGGTTTGATGATGTTTAGCCTGTTCCGTGTGGCCATGACAGGTTTAAGGCAATATCTGATTGACCACACGGGTAATAAGATTAATGTGGCTTTGGTGGTGGCGTTTATTCGTCACACTTTCCGATTACCTTTAAGCTATTTTGAAAATCGTTATGTGGGTGATATTGTCTCTCGGTTACAGGAAAATAGCAAAATTCAAAGCTTTATTTCTGGAGAAGCATTATCAATCGTTCTAGATTTTCTGACTGTATTTATTTATCTGGGTTTGATGTTTTGGTACAGTTGGCAAATGGCTTTAATATCTTTAGTAATTGTCCCGCCATTTTTGGGTTTGGCTTTGATTGCTACACCTTTTTTACAGCGAATTTCTCGCCAAATTTTTAAGGCTTCAGTTCAGGAAAATAGTTACATTATTGAAGCTTTAACTGGTATTAGAACTATCAAATCAACGGCGGTAGAACAAACAGTACGTTGGCATTGGGAAGAGTTATTAAACAAGGAGATAAAAACTAACTTTTCTGGGCAGGTAATTGGCAATCGGTTACAGATTTTTAGTAATACAATTGAGGCTTGTGTATCGACTGCTTTATTGTGGTATGGGGCATATTTGGTAATTGAAAATCAATTATCTATTGGGCAGTTGGTGGCATTTAATATGCTTTTAGGTAATATTATTAACCCTTTTAAAAGATTAGCTGTGCTGTGGAACAAGTTACAAGAGGTAATCATTGCTGTGGAAAGGATTAATGATGTTTTAGATGCTAAACCGGAAGAGGATATACAAGAGCAACAACGGCAAACTTTACCAGAAATTCAGGGTAATATTGATTTTCAACAGTTGACCTTTCGTTATCATGAGGATGCTAATGTTAATATTCTGCAAAATGTCAATTTTTCAATTAAATCAGGACAAACAGTGGCTTTAGTGGGGCGTAGTGGGTCTGGTAAAACTACAATCTCTAAGCTGGTTTTAGGTTTGTATCCACCTACTAATGGTAAAATCTTAATTGATGGACATGATATTACTACCATCTGTTTAGATTCTCTGCGCCAACAGGTGGGTGTGGTTGATCAAGATACTTTTTTGTTTGGTAATACTATCCGGGAAAATATCAGTTTAGGACATCCTGATGCAAGTTTAGAGGAAATTATCACCGCTGCTCAGTTAGCAGGTGCTGATGAGTTTATCCAAAAATTACCTATGGGTTATGAAACTCAAATTGGTGAAGGGGGCGGTTTATTATCTGGGGGACAAAGACAAAGAATTGCGATCGCCCGCGCTTTATTAGGTAACCCCAAACTCTTGATTTTTGATGAAGCTACTTCTCACCTTGATACGGAATCAGAAAGGATAATTCAGCAGAATTTGCAGACAATTCTCAAGGGGAGAACTGCTTTAATTATTGCTCATCGTCTGTCTACTATCAAGAATGCTGATTTAATTTTGGTTTTAGATCAAGGTATGTTGATTGAATATGGTAGTCATGAACAATTAATCGACAAACGTGGTCATTATTTCTACCTCAATCAACAGCAATTAGGTAACAAGCATTCTTCCTAAATATATATAGTAGTTGTGACTGTTAACTTTTAATAGGACATCACTAGAGATGGTTGGGCGATATTTTCTGAGGTAAATTGAGGGAAATTTATGTCATATACAATTAATGAAAATGGAAAAGTCGCAACAGAAGAGATTTTATCTATAACTCCTGAGACTATGGAGAAATCTCCCCAGGTTCCAGTACAGGTAAAATCTCACGCTCATTGGTCTTTTGCAACTCAAGAATTATTAGATGCTTTACCCCAAGTGTGGACTAGGGGATTACTGTACTTTTTAGTCATATTTGTGGCAATTATTTTACCTTGGGCGATGTTATCTAAGGTGGATGAAACAGGTACAGCTAGGGGGAAAATTGAACCGGAAGGTAAAACTATGAGGTTAGATAGTCCGGTATCTGGGACTGTGAGAGAAATTCTGATTCAGGAAGGCCAGGAAGTCAAAGATGGACAACCTCTATTAGTGTTAGATTCAGATTTAGTGACTGCTGAATTAGCTCAGGTGAAGGAGAGGTTAGAAGGACAATTAAATAGGCGATCGCAATTAACTAGTCTGCAAAATCAGTTAGTAGTGACTTTCAGCACTCAACAACAACAAAATCAATCCCAGCAGTTAGAAAAACAATCCCAAATCGACCAAGCTAGACAACAATTAATAGCATTAACAAATAACTGGGAGTTACAAAAGTCGGAAAAATTATCTCAAGTCAACCAAGCTAAACAAAATTTAGCCCATAGTATCACTGCTCATAAGTTAACTGCAAGCAGCATGGCGATCGCCCAACGAGAAGAAACCAGATACAGGGAATTATATCAAGAAGGGGTCATCCCTGAAATTAACCTTGTAGAAAAGCAAGAACAAGCAAAACAAAGACAACAGGTATATGAACAAAGTCAGTCAGATATTCAACAAGCTGAATTACGTTTAGCAGAACAGGAAAGCAGTTATCAACGAGTGATCAAACAGGGAAAAGCTGATATTACCCAAGCAGAACTCAGAGCGAGGGAACAAGAACGCAGTTATGAAACCCTCAAGCGTTCCGGTGAATTAGCTTTACTACGTATTCAAGAACAACAAAACAATTTAGCCACAGAAATCACCGCACTAGCAGCAGAAACCGCTCAAACTCAAAGACAGATTGAATCTCTGAATATTCAACTAGCACAAAGGGAAGTCACAGCACCCATGACTGGGACTATATTTCAATTACCCATTCAAAAAGCTGGCGCTGTGGTTCAAGCAGGAACAATGGTCGCAGAAATTGCGCCGCTTAATTCACCTTTAGTGATGAGAGCGCAAATAGCAACCGCAAACAGTGGTTCTCTCAATGAGAAATTACCAGTGAAGCTGAAATTTGATGCTTATCCTTTCCAAGATTATGGAGTTATAGAAGGAGAGTTAATCAGCATTTCTCCCACAACTATAGATATAGATACACCCCAGGGGAAAGTATCAGCTTATAACTTAGAAATCAGTTTACCAGACAACTGTATCCCACACAGAAATCAATGTATTCCCCTACGTCCGGGAGATACTGCTACAGCGGAAGTGATTTTACGTCAGCGGCGAATTATTGATTTTATCATTGACCCCTTCAAGCAATTACAAGCAGGGAATTTCAAGTTATAGCAGTCAATTCGAGAATTGTAAATTAAGTAGGACAAGATTATGTCATACCCCATGGTAGTCACTCAGGAAGATATTTTACGTCAAATCAAACTATCTGGGAAAATTCCTGAAACAGTTGAGCAGATTATTCAGCGCAAAATCATTAAAAATAGGGCGGATGAAGTGGGGATAAAGGTAGAAGTTGCAGAATTACAACAAACAGCAGACCAAATGCGGTTAGTTAACCAACTCACCACCACTGATGAAACTTGGAGATGGTTAAAAAAACATGGTTTATCTTTAGAGGATTTTGAAGAAATTATCTATATAACCCTCCTGACCGCTAAATTAGGTAATCATTTGTTTGCTGCTGAAGTTGAACCCTATTTTTATAACCATCAAGTAGATTACCTACAGGTGATCATGTATGAAGTTATCTTAGATGATGAGGATTTAGCCTGGGAATTGTTTTATGGAGTTAAGGAAGGGGAGAAAAGTTTTTATGATGTCGCTCATCAATATATTCAAGATGTAGAACTACGTCGCCAATGTGGATATCGAGGGGTGATGGGTCGTCAAAATTTACATCCAGATATTTCCGCAGCTGTATTTGCAGCTGAACCACCACAGCTGCTGAAACCGATTGTGACAGCTAAAGGTATACATTTAATTTTTGTGGAGGAGATGATTCGACCCCGATTAGATGAGCAGCTAAGTTATCAGATCATCGGCCATTTATTTGCTGAGTGGTTAAAGCAGCAGGTTGAGCAGACGGATTTTCAAATATAACACTCAGATTTAATCTTTAAATTAGGGTGGGTTAGGAATTTCTAACCCACCCATTATTTACAGCGTATTTTATCTGAGTGAGACACACAAGGGCGGGCTTTTCTGCCCACCCCACAAGATTTATGATATTAAGGTGTGTACTTTATTTACTTGAAAAGTGCTGTATATTCTCTCAACAGTACGTCTAGCAACTCCTGGAAATTGTGCTAAACATTCGAGTAGAGGAACAAAATACAAATCTTGCTAAATGGGTTTAGACTGGTCCAAAATCGTTATCAATTGAGGGTGTAGAGTCTGTATTGTCGCTGATTCCGCCCCACCCTGTAGATAAGAAAGAGAAGATCGTGTTAATAAAAATCACCATAAAAGTTATAGCCATAAGTCTATTTATCATCTGGGAGAATTGTCCGATGAACATAAATCCGCCCATGATTTTCTCCATTTCCTCTGGAGAAAGTTGCTGCAATTGAGTAGAGGCGATTTCTAGGTTTTTAATGGTGATATTAGCCATGATTTAATTATTTTTAGTAAATGGTGTGTTTTGGTTTTGGTCAGTTATGTTTGTACTGGATTTACCCACGTTCAAAAGTGAAATGTATAGTTAATAAATAATACAGGGTGTAAAAATTACACCCTGTTTTTTTGGAGGGAAATTAGCTAATTTTTACTAAGCATCTCTCGTACAAATACAAGGCGCTGCAAGATTAGTTGTCTTAGGGGGCTGTGGCTAATAAGAAGAGAAGCGCATCCCCAAAAACACCAACAAGACTTGCTCGAATGTATTCATTTACGATAGTGGTGAATGGTCCGATCTGGACAAACCCACCAACAACT
Source organism: uncultured Nodularia sp. (assembly GCA_903911355.1). Lineage (GTDB taxonomy): Bacteria > Cyanobacteriota > Cyanobacteriia > Cyanobacteriales > Nostocaceae > Anabaenopsis > Anabaenopsis arnoldii. The sequence continues at coordinate 22,393 of CAIWDD010000105.1, forward strand.
TTTTCCATTTCTCCGGGGGAAACTTGATTCAATGCAGTAGATTCAACTTCTAGGTTTTGAATTGTGATGTTAACCATGATTTACTTTCTCCTAGTAAATGCTACGTTTGTGTTTGTTTGTGGAATCAGGCTCTTGCCTGTTTCTGTAACTATAATCCCTGATTTATTTAGGCTTTTCAAGCTTATGAAACATGAATAACGTACATAAATCATGCTATTTATAATCATTTTAATAACGTAAAAATCAAGGTTTAAGAGAATACTAATAACTAACTGATACCATCAAGCCATGATTTCGGTTCATAATTATTGCTATTAAGATACTTTTTGTATATAAGCAGGGAAAAATCCCTAGATTGACTGCTAACAGTTAACTGTCAACCCCCATGAGTGGAGATTGCACTAATCATTATTAAGGTCTGGTGGGATGAATATCAATAAATAAAAGCAGGGCGTAGAAATTACACCCTGCTGTTTGGAGAATATCTTGGTTTTTAGTTACTGTACTATATTGAACAAGTAATAATTTAGGTGAGTAAATAGGGTATGGTAGGGAAATCAGGTGTTTACCTGTTTCTGTAACTATCATCTCTGATTTATTGATGATTTTCCAGATGATGAAACATGAATAACGTACATAAATCATGCTATTTATGATGATTATAATCTCTGGTTTAATGCACTACTAATAACTAACTGATACTATCAAGCCATGATTTCGGCTCATAATTATTGCTGTTAAGATACTTTTTCTAGTGGGTAGTGTTTTTGGACTTTAGCTACTAATAGCGCCTCTGACTAAAATTACTGTACAGTCTACCCCAGAGGCGATCGCTTCGGGGATATTACCTTGTACTGCTTGCTGTAATAACCCCTCACGGGAAGCTCCTAAAACCACTACATCATAATCTTCGTCTTTGACCAGGTTAATCACTCCTTCGGCCACGGAGTCAGCTTGGAGGGGGATAGCAACCACATGACTGGATAACTGACGACGACCCATTAAGATGCGGATGGCTTGTTCTAAAACCGTCATATCTGGTTGTAACTGGGAGGGTTTAAACACTTGGGTGAGGCGAATATATGGATGTTCCCCCAAGGTTGCTAAAGCGGGTAAGAGTTTAATCGCCGCTGTCGCATTGGGACCGCCAGCCATTGTCACCAACCAACGGTTAAATTGAGGAGAGGTAGAGGGGGTTAATTGTGGTTCGCTCAGGAGTTCAACAGATGGGGGAAATGGGGAAGGAGAAATTTTACCCAGTTTGACTAACATCACATCACAGATGGCCTGGCGAATGATGGTATCTACAACATTGCCAAAAATCCGCCCTGGGGTAGAAGTTTGACCCTTCCACCCCATTAAAATCAGGTTGATGTGTCGTTCGTTGATGGTTTCTAATATGGCTTGGGCGGGGTCGTGGGCGACTCTAATTTGGGTGTGTAGAGGAATTTTCCACTTTTTGGCTAAAACTTCCGCTTGGCGTAGTAGGCGGCGACTGTGAACTGTTTTGACTGGTGTTTCCGATGGTGAACTGTGACGGGATACTAAAATGATTTGTAGACATTCTATTTCATAGTGGCGCTCGCGGGCAATAGCGGCGGCCATTTCTAAGAGGATAGCGGCGGTGTGGGGATTGGCTATTGGTATCAATAATCTACCCCTGCCAATATTGGGCGATCGCGTTTGATAAACTAAATAAGAAGGTTCCGTATGTGCTTTACTCACGTTCCCATGGTTGAGGTGTTCAGCTTGGGCGCGGATAATATCTGCACGGGTAATAATTCCAATTAACTTTCTCCCTTCTACTACTGGTAGGCGGCTAATTTGATACCTATCCAGCAAATACAACACATGACTGAGGTTATCCTTGGGTTGTACTGTCATGGGGGAGGGCTGCATAATAGACCTTAATAGTACCTTCTGTGGGGCTTGGCTCTGGTCTAGGATGTAGGAATCACTATCGCGCTTAGTCACTAAATCCGATTGTGTAATCATTCCTACCAGCTTACCCTCCTCTACCACTGGAAAGCCGCGATGATGGGAACGAGAAAATACTTGCATTGCTGCTTCTAATGTCATGTTTGCATCCAGGGTTTCTACTCGATGCTGCATGACATCATTGGCTGTTAATTTCCCTAATATCCCCTCGTTGGAAACTGCTTTGGTAATAGTGATCCCTTTTAGCCGTAATAGTTTGTCGTAGAGTGACCCCGGAATTACTTTGTCGGAAACCAAGTAAGCAGCTACAGATACAATCATTAAGGGTAAGACCAGATTGAAATCTGTAGTCATTTCAAACACAATCACAATGGCTGTAATGGGTACTTTAGAAACCGCACAAAAAAACCCTCCCATACCCGCCAAAGCGTAGGTGGTGGGAGAATCCACGGCTAAGAAATAAGAGGCGGATACACCTACCAGATGTCCTAAACAAGAACCCAAAATCAGACTAGGGGCAAATAACCCCCCAGGCGCGCCGGAACCGAACGCAATGAGAGTGAGGAGAAATTGAGATAAAAAGGCGATCGCGGCAAAAGGTATATTAGCTTCGCTAATAATCATATACTCCCTTAAACCCGTATAATTACGGAAAGATTCCGGAAGTATTGCCACTACTAAACCGGAAATAAAACCAGCTATAGCCATTTTAACCGGTAAGCTGAGATGAAGATTTTGATAAATTTTAATACTAGTGATAATACCACGGTTAAATAATGCACCTAGTAACCCCGCTAAAATTCCCAATACCAAAAAAAAGGGAATTTCTGGTAAGGAGAAGTTACTAGAGTATTGCAGCAATTCTAGGTTGAGTTGTAAACTCCCCCCACCCAACAACCGGGAGACTACACCACCAATAAAGGAAGCAATAATGGCGGTTCCTAAAGTCAGCCCTGATAAATCCTGGAGTAATTCCTCTACAATAAATAATACACCAGCAATGGGGGCATTAAAAGCCGCCGCTAAACCAGCACCCGCACCAGCTGCAATCATCTGACGGCGATGGTCTGGGGAAGTGGGAACCCAGTTACTCATCCCTGCTGCTAAACCCGCGCCTACGTGAACCGTGGGCCCTTGTCGCCCTAAACTCAACCCGGAACCAAGGGTAATGATGGCAGTAACTAACTTGATAATTGCCACTTGCCAGGATAATCTAATTGGTACATTAGCAAGGGTGGCTTTAACTTGCGGGATACCGCTACCTGAAGCTTCTGGCGCAAATCTATTGACTAAATACCCGGCTATGAACCCAAAGCTCATACCAATGGTCGGTAAGAACAACCATGCTGGCACAATTTGAGTGGTCTGTACCCGCCAAGTACCCAACCATCCCGCTCCCATTTTCAAGCATACCGCACCAAAGGCCGCTACAAGACCAATAATACAAGCCTCCGCGATCGCTAAACCTCTTGTGGGTTGCAACCAGATACGAAGGCGCTGAGTGAGAATAGAAAGGCCCATATGAAAATATCAGTAGATACTTACTAGATTACCCACATGGCTAGCGAATGTTGCGATTATTGTCCCCCATCCTCGTACAGGGGTTGGGGGTGGGGTGCCCATGGTCGCCCCTACCCACACTGGCAAACTCTCATCATAGTCGAAGTTTTCAATACACTTTACCAATTGTAGATAATCCTTCTACTATCAAGGATGGGGTATAACAAGACCCATTCCAATCTGCGTCACTACCTAATGCTACTAGTTGTTTGAGAACTGTGTAAACATTACCAGCCACCATGGTATCCTTAACACGCCCAATGATCTCACCGTTTTTGACCCGATAGCCCAAATCAACATTAATGGAAAAGTCACCAGAAATACCGTTGCCACCACCGAGCATTTGATCTACAATTAGGCCATCATCCATTTGATGAATTAGTTCTTGTAGCGATGCCGAACCAGGTTGAATCAAGAAATTAAATAAGCCAGGACTAGGATAACTGCCAAAACTAGGACGAAACCCATTACCGGTGCTATTAATACCCAGTTTGTTGGCTGTGGTGCGATCGCCATAGAAATTCTGTAAAATTCCGTTTTGGATAAAAACTACAGTAGTAGTGGGAATACCCTCATCATCAAAAGGACAACTATAGGGACCTGCTTGCGGATCTTGGTAGAGGGTGAGACTAGGGGAGATGACTTGTTGACCTAGGCGTTCTACCCAGGGAGAAGCTAATTCTAAAATCCGCTTACCATTCAAAGCCGCTTGTACGGTTCCCCAAAGCATATCAGCAGCCTTAGAGGTAAACAAGACCGGAACCCTACCCATGGGGGGTGGGACGTTGTTTATAGACCAATCTAATCTTTGTAAAATTTGATCAGCTAATTTTTGCGGGTGCAGAATATCCCTCTGGGTTTCTCCATCAGCCACACTCAAAAAATCATCGCCCTTAACCCATTCCGCAGCCATGTAGGAGCTGAGAGTAGTGTCAGTGTAGTAACAATCTAAACCTGCACTATTACAAAGTCTGGTAGTTTCCACATCACATTCCCAGTCACTGTTGCAAAGCACATCGGGATAGACATCACGGATGAGAGCGATCGCCTGTTTCCCCCAATTGACCAATACTTCTAAGGATACAGATTTCCCTATATCTGGATAATTTGGCCGATAATTCTTGACTAAATCTACTGGTTCCGGTATACTAATACGACTTAAGGCTAGAGCGCGTTCTACCATTGTTTGTGGAGAGACACAACCATAAGCTACTGTGAGTCCCGGTCGTCCATCGCGCCACAGTCTTAGTGCTGTACCTTCAGATTCGCTGGTTTCTACCTGTTTGAGACGGTTAGCTTCAAAAAAGACAGGACGAGAAAGCGATCGCGACTGATAGACCTCTGCTGCTTCCGCTCCCGATTTAATAGCTAGTTCTAGCAGATGTTCTGCTAGGGTGTCTTGTGAGAAATTTTCAGAACCCATGACCCTCGATCAATTGTCGTGTTTGGATTTGTCACCGAGCAAATGAATCAACGCAGATAATTATCCCAAATCATTGGTACCTATCCGCGTTGTCAGCACCGAGAAAATTTTGCTAAAATTATCCAGATGTATGAATATATACTGATATTATGTTTTTTCCTTGGTCAAAAATCCCCCCCCCAATTATGCCAGATTTAAATTAGGCCAAATTTAAATTTTGCAGCAGCCAAAATCCAGTAAAAGATTCTGCTTGAGGGTCAGACTGGACACCAATAAAATGCACCCCATTAGCTTCTTGTTTGGCTTTTTCGTAACCTTTGGCTTCTGCTAAAGTTTGGGGGTTGTTGATATTAGCCAAAATCCAACTTTCAGTAGCACCGGTTTCTAAAATTAATCTTTGCCCTTGTTTAGTGTCAAAGTTCAAGCACGCCAACTCTAAACCCGACATCCACCCCGCTATAGGTAAGGCTCTGGGTGAAAAAATTAACACACCTGGAATGCGAGTTTCTGGGGAGACATTGGCCAGTTCTAAGGGAAAAGCCTCACCAAAACCAATATCCCACTCTGGCATATCAGCAAATTCAGCAGCTTGTAGGCTCACAAATGCCCATTGTTCCCCCTCTAAAGCATCCGGTAACCGTTGGGGTAAAGGACTGTCTAAACGCACCGATGCACCTACCCCCCCTTGATACCCTGGTTCTTGAGGATAAACCTCCTCCATTCGCTGTTTCAACCATTGATTGAGAACTAAAATCCGGCGGCTAGCTTGAGCGGGGATACCCGCATCCTGACAAGCTTTAGTGATCATATTGTTCATTTGACGGCGAAAGAAGCGGATTTTGATTGGTGATTCCCCAGCCTTGTCAATGGCCTCCTGTAACGCCGTCCGCAACCAAACCGAATTTACCTGAGTACTGGGACAATACTTGGCATAACGAAATAAAGATTCCGGTTTGGTGCGAATATCTGACGGACTTTCGCATATTAAGACTTCCCAAACTTTTTTCTGCTTTTCATCTAAAATTGGACGAGAGTAAAAATCAATTTCCCAAATACTACTCATGTTTGGTTCCGTAAAATTCTGGCGACTTGATATTTTTTGATATTTTTATCTTAAGAGGGAATGGGGCGCAAACCAGTCGAGTAATTACTGATCACGTCCAAAGTAAAAACTTTACAGGATACCAGCTTTGACGTAATACCCGGACTGTTAAACAGGAAACGAACTCTGAGAGGATGTTTTAAAAGGTATGATTAGTGTATCAAATATTGTTTTACCCCAGCCTCACCTTTCCCTTTATAGGGGAAAGGTGACTGGATTTTATTGTTTTTTGTGTGTTCCCTATTCCCTGTTCCGGTGTTCCCTATTCCCTGTTCCGGTGTTCCCTAAGATAAAAATTACCTGTTGAAAACTTATCAAACATCCTCTGAGAGAGGATGTAAATTGTCAGTAAAATCTCTGGAAATTAAAACTTGTTCAAACATAAATAAAATAATTAATCAATAATCAACAAAATAACGGGTGGGAGACATATCCCCGTCCGGAAAGTTTTTTCTGGGTTAAACAGGGTATTTTCCCGGATCTACGGTTACTAGTAACTCAGGAAGGTTAAAATAGTTGACACTCCCCACGGTGAACAGTCCTAACTCTCTTAATTAGCTCTACAGGATAAGTATGGATATACCATTTACCTAACAATTTGAGGTCACCAATACCTTTTTTATCAGTGAATGTTATGCGGCGTTTTGTTGGGTGCAACTTCCAAGATTGCTGTTTGTATTCAACAGAACGGCAGGGAATTAGTGTGTACTTCATGAGCCTGAAAAAGGCTTTATAATCTTAATTTAATTAATATACAATGAAAATGTACATCCAAAACCAAAGAGAAACTTAACGCCGAATGCGGTAGCCTGTGCGGAGCACAAATTCGCCCGCGGCTAACCCCCATGTCTAAAGCCAGGGGCTAGCTCGCCGCAGTTATCTTGGTCTGATTTCTTCCTGAATAGAAAAACTATGACAATCTATCCCCATTCTACTCTCCAAAGTGCCTTTGCTGACCGCCGTGTACTGAAAGTTATTAGCGGCTTGAATAACTTTGATCGCGATCGCGTAGCTGCTACTATCAAAGCAGCTGAACTCGGTGGTGCGACTTTTGTCGATATCGCCGCCGATGCTGATTTAGTCCAGATGGCTAAAAACTTGATCAATTTACCGGTTTGTGTATCAGCAGTTGAACCAGAAAAGTTTGTCTTAGCAGTCAACGCCGGTGCTGATTTAATTGAAATTGGTAATTTTGATAGTTTTTACGCCCAAGGGCGGAAATTTACCGCTGAGGAAGTTTTAGCACTGACTCACCAAACCCGCGCCCTGTTACCAGAAATTACCCTATCTGTCACAGTTCCCCACATCCTAGAACTAGATCAACAAGTACATCTAGCAGAGGAACTAGTCAAAGCGGGCGCAGATATTATCCAAACCGAAGGCGGTACCAGCAGTCAACCTACACACCCTGGAACCTTGGGATTAATTGAAAAAGCCGCCCCCACTTTAGCAGCAGCTTATGAAATTTCCCGTGCTGTTTGTGTACCTGTACTGTGTGCTTCCGGTATTTCCAGCGTCACCGCACCTTTAGCTATAGCCTCTGGTGCTGCTGGGGTTGGTGTTGGTTCTGCAATTAATCAACTTAACAGTGAAGTGGCGATGATTGCTGCAGTGCGGGGTTTAGTTGAAGCTTTAGCTAGTGCTAACACCAGAGCAATTATTTAACTTCATCTGTGATTCTCAGAGGATGTTTGTCAAGTCATGATTAGTGTATCAACTATTGCTTGACCCCACCCTAACCCTCCCCTTGTAAGGCTATCCATTACCCACATCTTTCTTAACAATTAGACAAAAGACTTAACATCAGAGTGAAAGCCTTGATGGCTATAGTTTTGAAAGAGGAGAGTGGGTAATGGCATCATGGAAAAGTGGGCAGCGAAAGAATTGGCACAGGTAAACTTAGGGGATGCACGTCGAAACAAGCGGTTAATCAGGATAGTAGAAGATTTAGCAGCACAACCAGATAGTAGTGTACCACTTGCTTGTGGAAATATAGCAGCAACAAAGGCGGCATATAATTTTTGGAAATCACCACATTTTCAAGCAATCGAAAAGTAGACCATTGTGGCAAATATCTACATCTTGCCATTCGTCAAATCGAAGCATCTGGAACAGTGACTGTAGAAGTAAAACGCTCTCCAGAACATAGTTCCAGGCAGGCGAGACTGACAATTAGGTTCACGAGTTTTGATATTCAAGTACCATTACACCATATTGGACGTTTACAGCTAAAACCTGTCAGGTTACAAGTAATTTTGGCAGAAGAGGAAAATCCACCTCCAGGAACAAATCCCATTAGTTGGTTATTAATTACTAGCTTAGAAATTAACAGTCTAGAAGATGCTGCATGTTGTGTTCAATGGTACACTTACCGTTGGTTGATAGAACGTTATCATTACACATTAAAAAGTGGCTGTGGCATCGAGAAATTACAACTGGAAACTGCTGACCGAATTCACATGGCACTAGCCACTTATACTATTGTCGCTTGGCGATTGTTATGGCTTACTTATCAAGCACGAGTTCATCCTGATTTACCTTGTGATGTTGTTTTGGAAAACAGTGAATGGCAGTCCTTATGTGCCACTATCAACAAAAATCCTATTCCTCCAGACCACCCACCTTCTTTGCATGATGCTGTGCGAATGATTGCCACTCTTGGTGGTTTTTTGGGTCGCAAAGGTGATGGTGAACCGGGTGTGAAAACCATTTGGCGTGGGCTACGACGCTTACACGATATTGCTGCTACTTGGCAATTACTTCACTCCGATTCCCCATCTTATCTTGACATTTAGCGATCGCCTATGGCGGAGGGTAGCCCCTCGCCCCTGTATTCAAAAACTCAATCACCTGTTGGGTCTTCTCAATATCCATACTTATTCTTTTTTGTCAATCCTCCCCACTATGCACATCTCTACAACCTCTATTGTGTTTGCCTTCCAGCAATGTTAAGAAAGATGTGGGTAATGGATAGCCTTGTAAGGGGAGGGGAATGGATTTTATTGTTTTTTGTGCGGTCGGTGAGCGAAGTCGATAGCTCTTATTTCGGCACAGACCAAGAACGAACTTGACCCAAAGTTACAGGAATCCTATCACTAACATCAATAGTAAACAGATAAACTTTTTTAGCTCTGCGGCCATTTTCCGGGTCAAAAAACTTTAATTTCACATCCCAACAATCACTATTAATCCGACAGAAAGGACTTTTTTCTACCTCAATACTATCAAGCTGCATACCCGTAGCAATAGCTTGGCTAAAACTAGAAGCCGCTTGAAAAGCATTAGTCACAGAAAAATTCAGCGCCCGATCTTTAGCAGTTTTTCCTACATTTTGTAAATCATAGTAAACTCGATTTAAGAAACTACTTAAAGCTTTCCGCATTGCCATTTCCTGGGCTGGTGGTGTTTGTCCAGTAATCACAGTTTGCAAAGCTGCATCTACCAAACTGTTGACTTTCCAGCCATACATTCCCCTAGTATTAGTTAGAGTAATTACAGGTACAACTTGACCAGAAAATAACTCTACAGTTCTATCTGTTAACCTGGCGGGAATACTCACCCGTTCCACAAAATCATCACTCTCTTCTGGTTGAATTTGTCCCTCTAACATGGCAATTAAAGTTTCATAGATATCAGCAGCAAAACCGCTAACGGGTTCTAAAGCATAAATGGGAGTTAGTTCTTGGTTGAGAGTCCAAATTAAAGGTTTAGCTTCGCTGCGGTTTGCTGACAGATAATCAACCATTTGCCGACTATCATAAGGGTTAGCAGGGATAATTGCACCGTCAATATTCACTGCTGGCATTAATTGTTTAAAAGAGTCCCTTCTGGCTTCATCACCAAAGTCATAACCAATAGTACCCAAAGCATAGACAAGTTTAGAAGCCGCACTAGGGGTAACACCGTCTGTGATTTCATTCCTTTCAATCGTAGCAACTGCTACACCAGAGTTTCCTTCCCAGTCTCCGGCTGAGAATGCCTTCTCCAAGGCTTTGCCTGACGGTATAGTGAGGGTCAGAGCCTCTGATGTAGCATTCCCTGGTAGAACCTGGGAAGGAGAGATTTTTACCCCCTTCTCCTGGTGGGATAAGGGTTGGGGGTGAGGTTCTAACCTTTCTCCCGTCAATAATTGAAACGCACCGGGAATATTCAACTTACCCAACAAACACCGTTCTGGTTCTTCCACATCTTCCGGGTTACAGGGAATAGCACTGTTTAAAATCGCTTCCCGCACCGCTTCGGCGTTGGGTTGTTCTCCCCGTTGCAGTTGCATACTCATTAATAATGCAGAAATACCTGTAACAATAGGTGCAGCGCAACTTGTACCTTTTTGTTTGATAGGTTCTTCCGTTCCCGGTTGTGCGCCTAAGATATTTTCCCCATTGGCCATTACACCTTTATTTTGATATTCTCCCCCGTAATTGCTAAATTTAAACGGCTGTCCGTCGTCACGCATTGCACCAACGGTAATTACACCGGGAAGAATTGAAGGAATACACCAACATTCCCCTTTATCGTTACCACCAGGGGCAATAATTAACATATTATTGTCTTGGCATTGTTTAACAGCACGGGCAAATAAATCTGGTGCTACTCCGGTTTGGGTGGGGTGACAAGCGGCGATATGGATGATATTTGCACCCCATTGCAAAGCTGTATTAATGGCGTGGGTGAGGTTGATGGGGGAAATAAAATCATTACCAGCGAAGGAAATGGGAATATTTAATGCTGTACATAAAGGAGCAATCCCAGGGGCGGGTGTGCCGTGTTGCCCTAAAATTGTGCTAGAAATATGAGTAGCATGACTTGATAATTCTATCCGTTGTCTAATAGCAGGAGGAAAGGGGGCAAAAAATGCTTCTCGTTCTTTTTTCGCTTCTTCTTTGTCGTGGTCTGGGTCGTCTTTTTTGTCTTTTTGTTGTTGGGTAAATTCTAAATATAAATTGAGATAATAATAATATTCTTCGTTGAGTTCAATATCTTCTGACCAGTAGGGTCTAAATTGACTAAAATTCGCCCCTTGAAAACAACTACGTTCTAAGTCGGCTGCACCATCAAGGATAGCAATTTTAATCCGGGGATCGCCTTTTGTGCGTGTCCAAATTTGGGAAATTCCGGGGATGTCTGTCAGGTTAGGCATGGTTTTGATTGTGTTGTTGTAATTGGTGTTATAATAATTAGGGGTGAGCAGTCTAATTTTTAATTTTTTTATAATAAAGTTAATGCCAGCTAAAGATATTTTTCATGATGCTGTTAGGATAGGGTTAGAAAAAGAGGGTTGGGTGATTACAGATGATCCTTTAAGAATTCGCTCAGGTAGGGTTGATATGCAAATTGACTTGGGAGCAGAAAAAATCATAGGTGCTGAAAAAGGGGAGGAAAAGATTGCAGTTGAGATTAAAAGCTTTATTAGTTCTTCCAATATTTCGGAATTTCATACCGCTTTGGGTCAATTTCTTAACTATCGTCTTGCTTTGAAAGATCAGCAACCTAACCGTTTTTTATATTTAGCAGTTCCTCTGGGAGCTTATCAAACATTTTTTAACTTGCCATTTGTACAAACCGCTATTGAGCATTTCCAACTCAGCTTGGTGGTTTATGATCCAAACCATGAGGTGATTGTAACATGGAAAAAATAGAACAATATCGTACATATATCCAAACTTTATTAACTGAATATGCTCAGGGAAGTCCATCGGATCATGAGGTAGAAACGCAACTGATTTTTGACAAGGAACGGGATCATTATCAGGTTGTTTATACAGGTTGGAAAAATCGCCGCCCGATGTATGGTTGTGTTTTGCATTTGGATATTAAAAATGGCAAGATTTGGATCCAATATGATGGAACTGAAATTGGTATAGCGGATGAGTTAGTTAAATTAGGAGTGCCAAAATCAGATATTGTTTTAGCATTTCATGAACCTTTGGTGAGACAATATACAGGTTTTGCTGTTGGTTGATTTTCATATATAGCAGGGAACAGGGAACAGGGAACAGGGAACAGAAGTGAAAGTCCTTCTGTGTATGGTTTTTGGTTAAATTCTCTATCTCATTTAAGTGCATACCGCTATAAGATTTTCACATGAATTTTAGATCATTTTTGGAAATATTTACATTATGTCATACAGTGATTTTACTCTTAGAAAAGTTAAGCAAACCTTTGGCATAAACACCATTGAAGATCAAAAGTTTATCCCAGAAATCAAGCCCATTACTGCTAGTGCGACTCTGACAGATTTTCTAACAGAAAGCTTACCCTTAGCTATAGCGACAGGAAGTGAAAAAGCACGTTCTGAGTTAATTATTAGTCCGGTTTTACTAGAAGTCCGTAAAATATTACAAAGAAAAATTAGTTTATTTTCTGGTACAGATTTTACTGTAGATTCGGCTTTAGGATTGAATGGAGTCTGTGATTTTGTTCTGAGTCGTTCACCGGAACAGTTAGAAGTTGAAGCACCGGCGGTGATGATTGTGGAAGCCAAAAAAGCAGACTTAAATCCTGGTATTGGTCAGTGCATTGCGGAAATGATTGCTGCTCAAAAATTTAATGAGATTAATAATCAACCCATTTCTACAATTTATGGTAGCGTAACTAATGGCACTGCTTGGCGATTTCTACAATTAACAGAACAAACTGTAACAATTGATTTTACTGATTATCCTCTTCCTCCTGTTGATGTCATATTAGGTATTTTAGTTTGGATGATAACTTCTAGTAATTAGATAATTTGTTCGCACCTGCTAATAATTACAAACAGCGATTTCTTGCCCGTTCTCTCACTTTTTGACCTATGGTTTCAGTATAGACAACTCATGGTGATAAAGGAGTTTTTATTCCCCGTTTAACAGCTTCGGCTAAACCTTCAGATTTTCTTAATTGTCCCATTTGATAAAGGGACATTAAAATTAATAATTCATAACGTTCTCCTGCTGTTAAATCGGTATTTTTTCCTTTAGCTTGTAGTTCTCCCAAGCGTTGATTTTGGACTACATCCAACATTATCAATGATTTTGTTGGGTTGCGCTTTCTTTGTACCCAACCTACATCTAACCTATAGATATCATTATTGTCAGATTATGTCTTTTTTAAGCTATTTTTTGTAATATTTGGGGTTGGGGTATAGGCTTACCTATTTGATTATAGCCATACAGCAAATCTTCTAACACTTCTTTGGCATTTTCCAGTGCTTCTTCATAGCTTTCTCCGTGGGTTTTGGCATATTTTCCCCACTCAGGTAAAAAGGCAATATAGGCTTGATCTTCTTCAGACCATTGAATTAGAATACTATATTTCATAGTTCATCTCCTTTTTCTAATTGTTCAATTTCTTTGATACTTTCTATTATATCTTTCTCTTGATAAGGTTTTGCATCCTTGCTGTCTTTACCAGAGAGGACTATAGGTTTTGGTAAAAGTGGATGAATCCAGTAAGAATGACTACCTTTTCCCCGCTTTGGTAACAACGTAAATCCTGCTTTTTGCAACATCTGTTTTAATTCTCTAATTTTTTTGGGCATCTGGTGATTGGAAATTGAAGAAAATGAAATTGTCACCAATCAGGATCTCCAGGATTTAAGGATTTACAGAATCTTATTTTAATTGTGTAGGTTGGGTTGACGGATACCTCAATTTTGTGATTTTATTATTTAATTTTGTTGGGTTGCGCTGTCGCTTAACCCAACCTACATTTTAGTAGTTTTATGTTAACTCATTTGGTAATACAAATTAAAATTATCTAATGAACCAGCAATTAATTCTTTTTCTTTGAAACATATCATTGTATTTAACACATTTTTACCTCGATAAAAACTATTAACTTTATTAGCAATATCATTCTGTAAATTATCTATAAACTCATTAGGATTTATCAAGTAGCCATAAATTAGTCTATCTTGATTTTCTTGAGTAAAGCCAATTAAAACTGAGCTAAAATTATCTAAAACATTGAATGCTGGTGCAGATAAAACTTGAGATAATTTTAACTTTACATCTAGTCTCTGCAATTCTTCCTTACTCATACTTGGATAAAGTTCGATGGTACTCTTGCCATTGAGATAGAAATCAAAACCTACTAACCAACTGTTATTAACATACAGTAATCGTAAATCTTCTCTATCACCTACCAAAGAGATTGCTGTTTCTAGTTTTTCTGAATAATTATCAATCCAAAACCAAAATTTTAACCTGGAAGCAGAAAAATTTTCTCGTAAATCTACTCCAGTTACAATTTTTGTGACTTTGCTAAAATCAAAGTTATTACCCAAAAATTTATTAATCGTTCGATAATCTAACTTAACATCACACCTAGTTTCAACTCTTCGGAATAAGTCAAATATTAAACTAACTTCTTTAAAGGTAAATTTGTTGGGAAAGAAGTTAAATCGAGCCGGATAAAATCTATCATGATCAATTTTACAAGAACATTCAATTCCCCAATTTTGAGCTTGTCCTGCCAAATCCTCAAAAATATCTAAGGGATAAAAATATTCAATATCAAATGCTTGTTTGTGTTCGTTAATATAACGAATATTATGATTTATATTATTCAGATTTTGATTAGATACCATCATTATTAATTATTCCTTGAATTATGCCTAGAAAACCTCGTAATATCAAACCTGGATACTCTTATCACATAACAACTCGTTGCAATAACCGCGAATTTAAACTTTCACGGCGGGAATGTCGGGAGGTGTTTCTTTATGGGATAAACAAGGCTTTGAATAAATACAATTTCCAGCTTTATGCTTTGTGCATTATGTCAAATCATGTTCATTATTTGATTGCACCTAAACAGCCAGAAGATTTACCTAAAATTATGCACTTTCTGAATTGGTACACTGCTATGTGTTTTAATCGGATGTTAAGAAGAACAGGACACTTTTGGGAGAAACGATATTACTGTGATGGGTTTCCTTCTTCAGATAGAGACAGAGCATTAAATACTTTACGGTATATTCATGGTAATCCTAAAGCTGCCAAAATGCGCCAGAGTTTTTTCTATGATTTTAGTAACTATGGCAGTTATGAACGCCTAACCGATGATGGTTTAACACAATGGCATCCGGCTTTTCTGCGGCTAGGAAACAATTTAGAAGAATGTGCCAAAAAGTATAAAGGCTTTTGCCAAAAGTATAAACCCAAGGAGAAGACCCCAACCCAATGCCACTGGGGTAGTAAGCTGTTGGCTGGGGTTCATCTCACAAATAAGGGTTCAACCACCAACCCCAAAAAATCCCAGTCCCGTTTACCACCTCCCCCGTGCCAGGTATCCGAAACCCCCGAACTGACAGAGGTTGTCCGTCAATTCATCCAGGCGAACCGTGCGCCAAGGGATGTAGAAACAGACTTTTGACCTTTTTTGAGGTGAGTGATAGAATAGAACGACTTACTCCGCGTCGTCGCCCGCAAATGGATTCGCAACTCCTGTGCTAACCCATAGGGGTGTAACCTGACCGCTACCGCTTTGGTCTTTTGAAGTAGCGGTGGTTTCCCGTTCAACAGGTGCAACTTGTTGGGGGCGGATGTTCTTCTTTGTCATGGTGTTTTTTTCCTTTGTTTTGTTCGTTTAACTTCTTCGGTGTGAAGAAGACTGTGTTGGTGAAGGCGTTTTGATTTTGAAGGGTAACTTAACGAGTCTTCACCAGAAGCTTTTTTTAGGTGAGAGTGTGTAAATTCTTGTTCCACCACAGCGATCGCTACCCGGTGAGCGATCGACTCACCACCCCTACCAGGTATCTGAAACCCCACAAGCGATCGCTCCACTGATTCGAGCTTTTATGAATCAATACAGCATAAGCTTTTCACAGATTCGGAATGGTTCATTTACGCCGTACCGTACTAATTTGACTTTCAGAGTACAGCAAATTATTAGACAACACAAGGCTTTATTGATAATAATTATCTATCTATTGTAGCCATAGATGGATTGATATTTACTTGATATTTTGCTGACGTACAAATCATTATTTTCTGCCAAAAAGTCGCTTTAAATAACTATTTAAGACCAAATAAATTGCATTCTTTTTTTTACATAAGATAAAATTATATATGTTAAAATACGTAAACAAAAATTGTTTATCAAACCAGGTCATGTAATCATTTGTTTCATGCTTCTCAAGCTAACTGGGTAATTAAAAAGCTATTAGACAGATATTTATGGCAAAAATAGATTGTTTAAGCAGACAATTAACAAATTAAATGAATGCTGAAATCACCAATAAAAGCAGAAATCCACAAATTATGGAATTTGACACAGGGTGATTCACAAATATGTGTGGCGGTACTAGATGGATTGGTTGATCAATCCCACTCCTGCTTTAATGCAGCCAATTTAACTAGGCTGCCAACTCTTGTACAAGGAGAAGCTACCAGTGAAAGTATGTCCAATCACGGTACTCATGTAGCCAGTATTATATTTGGTCAACCGGAATCACCCGTTGATGGAATTGCCCCCCAATGTCGGGGTTTAATCGTCCCTATTTTTGGTGATGATAATAGAAAAACTTCTCAATTAGATTTATCTCGCGCCATTGAACAAGCGGTTAATGCCGGGGCGCATATTATCAACATCAGCGCCGGACAACTCACCGATAATGGTGAAGCTGAAGGTTGGTTAGAGAAAGCTGTGCAACTATGCAAAGACAACAATGTTTTAATTGTGTCTGCCGCCGGTAACGATGGTTGCCAATGTTTGCACGTCCCCGCATCCTTACCCACTGTATTAGCAGTAGGGGCGATGGATGACCAAGGTAAACCCATAGACTTTAGCAACTGGGGAGAAATTTACCAAAATCAAGGCATCCTCGCACCAGGGTCAAACATCTTAGGGGCAAAACCCGGAGGAGGGACACAAAAACTCAGTGGTACTAGCTTTGCTACCCCCATTGTTTCAGGAGTGGCTGCTTTACTGCTAAGTCTGCAAATTCAACGCGGTGAAAAACCCGACCCTGCTAAGGTCAGAACCGCCTTATTAGAAACTGCCATACCTTGCACAACCAAGGATACCGACGATGTGAGTCGCTGCTTGCTAGGTAAGTTAAATATTTCCGGTGCATTGCAATATTTCACAGGAGGAACAATGTCTGAAGAATTAGATACTATTGACACCGTGGATAGTGTAGAAGCTGCCGGTTGTGGTTGCGCTGGCACAGATACCACAAATATCACTGAACCCGAACCCAACCCAGAAGAATTTATCCCCGATGAAATACCTGAAGTTGTCCCCGCTATACCAGCGACAATTTCCGCACCTTTGACAACTGCAAATTTATCAAATTCCAGACCTACAACACCTACAACTATGTCAAACCGCACATCTAACTACATCACCGCCAGCCAAGCACCCAGCGACCTCGCTGAACTTAACTTAGTTTATGCTTTAGGTACACTGGGTTATGATTTTGGTTCAGAAGCCAGACGGGACTCCTTTAAACAATTAATGCCAGGGGTAGCCATAGACGGAACAGCAATTCCGGCTAATCCCTATGATGCCCGGCAAATGGTAGATTATTTAGGAGATAATCCTTCTGAAGCTAAATCTTTAATTTGGACATTAAATTTAGAATTAACTCCCATCTATGCCATTGAACCAGGTGGGGCTTTTGCTAGAGATGTCTATGAAATTTTACAACAATTATTATCAGGACAAATCCAAGCTGAAGATGCTGAGAATTATATAGAAAGAGTCAGCATTCCAGGGATTTTATCAGGACGGAGTGTAAAACTGTTTTCCGGTCAAGTTGTACCTGTAATTGAAGTTCCCAACACACGGGGGCTTTACGGTTGGAAGGTTAACACCTTGGTTCAGGCTGCTATTCAGACAATCCAAGCACAAGCCACAGAAGCTCAAGAAGAGTCTATTCGCCGCACTTTGGGTAGTTTCCTCAGCCGTATTTATTATGATTTACGCAATTTAGGTACAACTTCCCAAGACCGGGCGTTAAATTTTGCTTCTACCAATGCTTTCCAAGCGGCTTCTACTTTTGCTGAAGCTGTGGCTACAGGTATGGAATTGGATAATATTACAGTAGAGAAAAGTCCTTTCTGTCGTTTAGATAGCGATTGTTGGGATGTAAAATTGAAGTTCTTTGACCCTGAAAATAGCCGTCGTGCTAAGAAGCTATTCCGGTTTACAATTGATGTGAGTGATATTATTCCTGTTACCTTGGGCGAAGTGCGTTCTTGGTCTACACCTTATTAATATCTCAGTAGTAGGTTGGGTTAAGCCACAGCGCAACCCAACACAGTTTTGGTCATGTTGAGTTTTTTAATGTTGGGTTTCCTTGCGTCAACCCAACCTACAATCCAAAATCTACAATCTAAAATTGATATGAGATTACCTAAACTTTCCCCACCAGTAAAAAGACCGGATATTATTTATCCTCATCGGTCTGTTGATGTGATTCATGGCAGAGTTGAAGATTTAGTTCATATTCGCATGGATTTATTACATGGTGCTAACTATAATGATCCTGCTGCTTTTCAAAATCGCAGTTATCAGCAAATTAAATCTTCTTGTAGATGTATGTTTTAGGAGTTGTGACAATTATGAGTAGACCAAAGAAAACTCCCGCAAATTCCAGCCAACCAGAACCTAAACCACCAGCAGAAATTGAACGTAAGTTGTTATCTACTGGTTTAGAGGATTATGGTTTTTGGTCACAGGAAATGGCTAGACAAAAAGCCCAACAAACTGAACCTGATAAACCTTTCCGTCGTGGTCGCATTTGGTGTTAATTCCTCAATATAGCATTTCCCATGCTCGTGAGTTACATTTTTTTTAGTTTGAGGGAACAGGGAACAGGGAACAGGGAATAGGGAATAGGGAATAGGTGTGTACTTCAAGAGCCTGAAAAAGGCTTTATCAAGATCCCCGACTTCTTCAAGAAGTCGGGGATCTTAATTTTAAAGACCGCTTCCCTCTCCAGAGAATGTTTGATAAGTCATGATTAGTGTATCAACTGTTGTTTGACCCCTCCCTAACCCTCCCCTTACAAGGGGTGGGGACTGGATTTTATTGTTTTTTGTGTGGTCGGTGTGTTCCCTGTTCCCTAAGATAAAAATTATAGCAGGGGGCAGGGGGAAGCCTTGAAACGCTTGAATTTCAATGGTTTTATCTTCTGTTTGTGTCCTAACCACTTTGGCGGTTGCTATACCTGTTGAAAACTTATCAAACAACCTCTGAGTAATACTTTTCTACCCCAAGCTGTCTTTCACAGCATAAATTACCTGGTCTTGCTGTAACTGTGTCAGTTCTGGGAACATGGGAAAAGATAACACCTGATGACAAACTAACAATGTTAAATCAACTGGGAATTGAAGAACATGAACTTTAATACTGGGATAATTATGACTCGATTTGTGTATCCAGCCCTCTTGACTGCTGATGAAAAAGATGGTGGATTTGTGGTGACATTTCGTGATTTACCAGAAGCTATTACTCAAGGAGATTCTCTAGAACAAGCACTAAATGAAGCTGCTGATTGCTTAGAAGAATCCATCGCTGTGCATATTGCTGATAAGTTAGAAATACCCCAGCCATCACAACCCAAAAATGGGGAGTATTTAGTAGCAGTACCAGCGCAGACAGCATTAAAAGCTGCACTATATTTAGCAATGCGTGAGAAGGGTATAAGTAAGGTTGAACTTGCATCTATTCTTAATATCCATGAAAAGGAAGTCAGACGTATTCTAGATCCCCACCATGCTACAAAATTATCTACAATGGAAAGGACTTTAGCGGTACTTGGACAACGAGTTGAATTACAAATTAGTGCAAAATAAAATCTTCGCCTGAGGGTCTTATTCGGTTTGTGTCCAGTATTTATTACATAATTCATGGCAAGGCATAAGGCAGTAATTGTTAATAGACGATAAAATACCTGTTTTCATCCTGTTCATCCTTAAATCCTGTACTTCGACTATGGCTACGCCACCCAGGCTATCGCTCAGTAACCGTATATCCTGACTGGTGACTAACTAGATAATCTACCAATAAAATCCTCATATTCTGGACTTGCTAAACCCTGTTGGACAACGGTTAACACTTTTCCTAAATCACCTGCTAATAATGCTGTTTTGTCTAACCATAAACCAGGGAACACCTGAGAGCAAGTTATACCATCTGCGTTGGGTTGAAGTTGAATATACTCTCCTTGTTGTAATCTAAACCAATCAAATTGATAGTCATAAACTCGCCAGATTAAATATTCTTGGACTTGATTACGACGATAAACTTTGAGTTTTTCATGTAAATCATAGGAAGCACTAGAAGCGGCAATTTCTACTATTAATTCTGGCGCACCTTCTACATAATCATCTTTATTTATTTTTGATTGTCCTCCAGTTTCAATTCTTAATAAAGCATCCGGTTGTGGTTCGTTATCTGCATCTATTAGCACTGTGGTATTATCGGCCAAACCTATGCCCGGTGTACCTGCTTTATAAACTCCCAGCCAAGTCATAATATAAGCATGGGGTTCTCCATGACTTTTGATTCTTAATGGTGATGCCACGTAAACTACTCCTTCAATTAATTCGGCTTTTTTGAGATTCGGCATGGCATGATAACGCCGTTCAAATTCATGACGGGTTAATTTGTCGCCGTTTTCTAGGGGAGGAATAGTTAAGATGGGAGACATGGCGTTAGTAGATATCATAATTTCCTCAAATTTTGCAGAAAATGAAATTGTCACCAATCAGGATTTACGGTTACTCAGCGATAGCCTGGGTGGCGTAGCCATAGTCGAAGTACAGGATTTCAGGATTTACAGGATGTTATTTAAATTGTGTCTGTTGGGTTGACGGATGTTACCCAATGTTTCGGTGATTTTGTGATTTAATTTTGTTGGGTTGCGCTGTCGCTTAACCCAACCTACATCTACCCTATCAGATATCATTATTGTCAGATTATGTGTTTTTTAAGCGGTTTTTTTGAGTATCTGCGGCTGTGGTAGAGGCTTACCGATTTGATTATAGCCATACTGCAAATCTTCTAACACTTCCTTGGCATTTTCTAGAGCTTCTTCATAGTTTTCTCCGTGGGTTTTGGCATATTTTCCCCACTCAGGTAAAAAGGCAATATACGCTTTTTCACCCCACCGTAACCCTCCCCTTGTAAGGGGAGGGTACTGGATTTGGCAGGTGTCAAGAACAATTTTTATACTTCCTGCCATTCTTCAGTAGTTGGGGTAGTTATATCTTCAAAATACTTAATTTTGCCGCGCATATTCTTAAATAATTCTTCAGTATTAGGGGTTTGTTGATAGGGAGAAATTCTCACAACGGGGTTAGTTCCATCAGTAACTAAAATTTCTTCACCTTGCAATTCTACAAGTTGCAAAAATTCTAGTAAATTGGCTTTTAAGTCATTCTTGTCAACTGTTTTCATATTGTTTGCTCATTTTGATGGGGTAGGCGTATGGTTTCAGTAGTAGGTTGGGTTGAGGAAACGAAACCCAACACCACATATATCAATCTTGAATAAACTCACCTATTTAAAAATACTTAATAGTGTGGTGTCAACTTAATCAAAAAATGGCTCATCTGTCAGCTTCCACACCCGCCCAGAAATGATAGTGTAGCGTGGCGTTAGCCATATTTCCGGGTTAATAACAGAAGTAAACTAAAGTTGACTAGAAGATTTTTTATGTATTTAGTCATCTTTAGATGACTTTTGCTATTAGACTGGGAATTCATTCCCAGTCGGGTTATGCTTTTGATTTTAAATTGACACCAATTAGCATTGCTAAACCCTTACAAAGAGATTGGTTTTGTACATAAATTGCAGATGTAAATAATTCCATATTTTAAATTTATAAATGATCAGAGCATGGTGGATGCCAACCAGCTTTAACCCAATTTTTACGCACAGTAACAGCTAAACTATTATTCAATCTTAACGCCTTGATTGTGGCTCGACCACAGGCAGTTAGACCAATAATTTCTGTTCCATCTGAACTCCAAGTAAAATGTTCTTGCCACTGTTGTTGACGAGGATTAAATAGAGAAATTATTTTGCCAGATTGAGGGTCTAAATCCTTTGTTTGCGTCCATTTATATTGATTACATAATTCACAAGCTAAACACAGATTATCTTCTGTATCATCTCCTCCCTTAGCTAAAGGCTGGATATGATCAATTTGCAATCTGCCCATAATATAATCTTGATGACTAAGGCAATACTCACAGCGATTTTCTGCCCGTTCTCTCACTTTTTGGCGTATGGTTTCAGATAGAGAACTCATGGTGATAAAGGAGTTTTTATTCCCCGTTTAACAGCTTCGGCTAAACCTTCAGATTTTCTTAATTGTCCCATTTGATAAAGGGACATTAAAATTAATAATTCATAACGTTCTCCTGCTGTTAAACCGGTATTTTTTCCTTTAGCTTGTAGTTCTCCTAAGCGTTGATTTTGCACTACATCCATTTTTAAATTAGCTAATTCTAGAACTTCCTGATCAGAAATATCAGCAATGTTTGAATTAATGCTCATTTCTGAGAGATTATCTAAAGTAGGCAATACTATTTCTAGGGTGTCAAGCAAAACGTCTGATACCTCTCGCGCTGTTGCTTTTCCAAGACGCTGGACAGAAGCAGCTAAAGTTTCGGGTAAGTTAATAGTTATGGGAATTGTCATAAAAATAAAATTCTTTATTACAATTATAGTTTAGATAATGCAATTGTCACCAATCAGGATGTCCAGGATTCCAGAGGATGTTTATCAAGTCATGATTAGTGTATCAACTATTGTTTGACCCCACCCTAACCCTCCCCTGACAAGGGGAGGGGACTGGATTTTATTGTTTTTTTTGTGGTCGGTGTGTTCCCTGTTCCCTAAGATAAAAATTACCTGTTGAAAACTTATTCAACAACCTGTGAGTAATACTTCTCTACCCCAAGCTGTCTTTCAGAGCATAAATCACCTGGTCTTGCTGTAACTGTGTCAGTTCTGGGAACATGGGCAAAGATAACACCTGATTACAAACTAACTCAGCTACTGGTAATTGTCCCGGCTGATAGCCTAGATATTGATATACTGGCTGTAAATGTAAGGGATGGGGATAATAAACCATGGAATTTACCCCCCGTTCTTGGAGTTGACTCCGTACCCAGTCTCGGTAGTTGGGGCGCATTATTCCCTCAGTGCTGGAAATGCGAATAGTATACTGATTCCATACACTCAACCCCCCGGATAGTTCTTGGGGGACAATAATATCTGGAATTTGACTGAGAAACTGCTGGTAATAAGCCGCGATCGCTCGTCGTTGATGATTCCAAGTATCAAGATAACGGAGTTTAATTTGCAAAATAGCGGCTTGTAGACTATCTAAGCGACTATTTATGCCAATTTCTTCGTAGTAATAGCGATTTTTCTGCCCATGCTCCTTGAGTATCCGCAATTTTGCTGCTAGTTGAGGATCATTGGTAGTAATGGCTCCACCGTCACCGCACCCGCCGAGATTCTTAGTAGGGTAGAAACTAAAGCAGCCAATATCTCCTATGCTACCAACTTTTTGATGATCCCAGGTTGCACCTGTAGCTTGAGCGCAATCTTCAATCACTGCTAAATTGTGAGACTTAGCGATGGCCATAAGTGCTGTCATATCTACCGGTTGACCAAATAAGTGCACTGGGATAATGGCTTTGGTTTTAGGTGTAATGGCTGCGGCTACTTGCTGCAAATCAATATTAAAAGTATTACTGTCAATATCCACAAAAATTGGTGTCGCACCCACCGCGCTAATAACTTCAGCCGTGGCCACAAAGGTAAAGGGTGTGGTAATCACTTCATCACCTGTACCAATTTCCAGAGCTCGTAAAGCTAAATAGAGAGCATCAGTACCTGAGTTACAGGCTATACAATGATTAGTCCCATGATAGGCAGCAAACTCTTGCTCAAAGCTTTCTACTACAGGGCCACCAATATAACGCCCAGAAGTTAAAACTTCTAAAACCGCCGCACTCACTTCTGCTGCAATGGTAGCGTATTGGTGCTGAATATCAAAGGCAGGGACGGAATTTACGCTCTGGATCATAAGTTTTCATTTGCTCTGAAAATACAAAGGATGCACTGGGAGAGTCAATTTTGACGCTTGTTGATTTTTATTAAACAACTTGATCAAGGCGTCGCTACGGATACCCATCAAAGCTGGGTTTTTACTGGAATTATTGTATGGTTAAGAATACCATTATTAAGCAGTCAGGCTGTGGGAGATGGATAACCTATGCAGGATTTAATTAAGCTGGATTTGGTTGATTTAGTGATTGCAGTCGGATTGATGGCCATAGCTATCGGTTTATCTACCTGGGAAAGGTTAGGACTAGAGTTAAACTTAGCCATGGCTACAGGTAGAACTATCTTACAACTACTCGTATTAGGATACGTTTTAGACTTCATCTTTGCTTTGGATAATGTTTGGGGAGTTTTGGCGATTTTAGCAGTAATCTTAACTATTACAGCTATGGTGGCCAGAAATCGCATCAGTGTGAAAATTTCCCGGGTTTTACCTTTGGTATGGGGCGCAATTTTAATTAGTACAGCTTTGACGGTCATTTATACCAACTTCTTGATTATTCAACCAGACAGATGGTATGAACCCCGTTATGTAATTCCTCTAGCAGGGATAGTATTAGGTAATGCGATGAATGCAGCGGCGATGGCCGGGGAACTTCTTGTAAGTACCATGAATTCACAGTCTGTAGAAATAGAAACACACTTGAGCTTAGGTGCAACTCCCCAGCAAGCAGTTAGCCAATACCGGAAACAAGCCATCAGAAGCGCATTTTTACCAACTCTCAATCAAATGATGCTTATGGGTATGGTGGCTATTCCGGGAATCACCACGGGACAGTTAATCGCCGGAATTAGACCCCTTGACGCTGTATACTACGAAATTGTAATTATCTTTATGGTGGCCATGGCTAACTTGCTGACAAGTATTTTAGTCACCAGAGGATTATATCGTCAGTTCTTTAATTCTGCCGCCCAGTTGGTGACCCCTGGGGATTGATGGCGATTTTGTTAGAATAGGGGTTTACCTTCCCCAGGAGCTAAAGTGTCTGAATCTGTGCCAATACGCGATAGCTATCTCGCTTTAATTGATGAAATTGTGGAATCTACCCTCCAGGGCAAAATTAGCTCTGGAGAGATGGTATATCAAATATTGCAAAATAAAATTAAGGCGGGAACAGGAGAAATATTTGAACTGGTATTGAGCGATCGCCTAAGTAGCATTCAAAGCCAAGTGGATACTCAAACAGATGAACTCAAAAAAGCCAAAGCCAACCGCAAATTGAGAGCGGTGAAAACTATTCAAACTCAATGGCAAAGATATTCCCAGCACTATCAAACCACAGAAGCGATCGCCAGCGCAATTAAAGAAATTACCACGGCCGCTACAGATGAACGTCTGACGATTTTTTTACGTGTTATCGACCCCAATCAAAAGCAACCACTAAATATACAGTCAACAAAGCAGTTAGCCAGTGGGTTACAACAATTTGCTCAAGTAGATACCGACTTACAGGAAATCTCCCAGGGAATTACCCGCGGTTTAGCTAACTGGGAACGACTACAAGAGCACCTAGTCAGCTGGATGTATGAAAGCAATCAACAATTAGGTTTTGGTGGGGTTCCCACAGAAACTGGTCCTTGGGCAACTTGGGCAAAGCAGGTTAATAGTAATGTATGTCAAGCACTGTTTCGCGCCCTAGCAAGGGAACAATCTGTCTGGGAATTTGCACAACAGCAAGGCAGTATCAGCCTGAGTGACTGGGTAGAACTAGGATTAATTTTACAATACCTGCAACGAGGTTTAGTCAACTGGTTCGACCAACAGGCTTACAACGTCCAAGCAGGATCAAAGTTGTCCATTTCTACATTCTTAACCTTTGCAGTCATTTGGAGCCAGTTAGCAACTGGTTTTAATCATCAACCCATATACAGTCATGGCTGCTCTCAAGTTATGCTCCAGATCCTGCGCAACTTTGCCCAGCGTCCCTATTTTCCCCTGTATGGTGGTATTTTTGCCTCTTTTTCTGGTGGTTACTTACGGGATGCTTTGGATTATCTCGATGAACCACTGCGACGAGTAGAGGGAAATCAGCAAAAAGCTAGAATTATCACCCTTTTAGGCTATTCACAACGGGCTTTAGGACAATATGAGCGTTCTATTGCGTTTCACCAGCAAGCATTGGAGATCGCTAGAAACGCCGGTGACCTCCCCTGTGAACTAGCCAATCTCAACCACCTGAGTCGTACCTATGTACAACAGAAAAATTATGCTCAGGCCATCAACTACAGTCAACGAGCATTAATGCTCAGTCGCCAAGGTGGGGAAAAGACAGCACAAGCCAATGCGCTGGTAAATTTAGGTTACAGCCAAGTTATGGAGGCGCAACAGCTAGAACAAGTAGAAACAGAGGTTTATGAAACAGCTATTAATTATTTAGAACAAGGGTTAAAGTTATCAGAACAATTAGGCGATATTCAAAGTAAAGCTCTATGTTTTAGTAGCTTAGGTATTGCCTATTTAGTTATCGGTCAATCATCTGCGGCAATTCCCTATTTAGAAAATGGGTTTAAGACAGCCCAAGTTGCTGGAGATTTATATCTCCAAGGTCGGAATTTAGCTTACTTATCTGAAGCTTATTATAACTTACAAAACTCAGAAAAAGCTATTTATACTGGTAGCTTAGGAATGTATCTGTTAGAGCAAATTGCTTCTAGTGAATGGAGACAACCAGCAGGGTTACTGGCAATTTTACGGGGTCAAATAGGAGACGAAGCTTTCCAACATCTACTACAGCAAAATCGCACCAAAATGATTGCGATTATTGGTGTGGATGGATATGATTACATTCCCCAATTGTTAGGAAGGTACGAGGAAACTATGTGATATTTACTCAATCAAGACTTCATCGCCTTTTTAACCAATTCTGGAATCAGAGAAAGACGTTCAGCAACAGTCACTTTTGCGGCTTCAAAAGCAGCTAATTTACTTTGTGCAGTGCCAAAATTAGGCTCACGTCCAATCACCGTCGCCAAGGTGCCACTTTTTCGCCAATTTTTTGGTCTTGGTGCGTGTCTACCTGCAATATAAGCAATGACTGGTTTATCAATGGCTTCAGCAATATACTTTGCTGCTGCTTCTTCACTATCGCCACCGGGTTGACCGACTAAAACGATCGCTTCTGTGGTTTCATCTTCATCGAGAATTTGCAGCCATTGCAGAAAGGATGAACCGACGATCGCATCACTACCAATACTCACACTAATGGATTGCCCTAAACCAGCTTTAGTTAGTTCCCAAGCAACCTCGTATGTGAGGGTACTGCTGCGGCTAACGATACCAACCGGTCCTGGTGTATATAATTCACTGGGTTGAGTACCCAAAAGAATTTTACCCGGTACGATAATTCCCGGACTGTTGGGACCTACTATCAAGGTTTCACCCGCTTCCGACTGACGCAGTAATTGCACCATATCCAAAGGTGGTACCCCACCTGAAATGATCATTATCTGACTGATATTAGAGGCGATCGCTTCTAAGGCTGCATCTAAAACTTGGTACGGATGTACGCAGATAATTGCTGTATCAATTGCGCCGAATTCTTCCACCACCTCTTCCACCAAATCGAAGATTGGCAGATTGTAGAGTTGCTGTCCACCACATCCGGGATTGACACCAGCAACCAAATTTGTACCATAAGCTTGCATTTGAGCGATATGATTTGCTGAAATAAATTCAGAAAAGCCCTCAATTAATACCTTACTATCTGGTGTTAAGTTCATAAAACATTTTAGTAGCTTTAGCAATTATCTGTGTTCATCTGTGTACCCTACAGGAGTCCGCTAAGGCCTCTACATCTGTGGTTAAAAAATTCTGACCTCATGAGTAAGTAAACCAGAAAAAACCAAAGGCTTTACCCATCACGTTTGGTAAAACTCACAGATGTTGCCACTGCCTCATCTAAATTTTCAAGTACTATCAGAGCATCAGGTTTAGTATTTAATCGCCCTAACAATTTTTCAGCCGCAGCGAACTCAGATCCAGCAATGCGGACAACCAAACGCGGAAAATGATGTCCTCGGCGAGTTTTGGTGCTACAAGCTACACTTGCTGATTGAACTTCGCGGTTGTCCTGCTGCATAAAATTGCTAATGATTTGCGCTACTTCCTTGGTCTCAGTTACAGCACCGATCAGGTTGAGTAGTATAACTTGAACACTCTTGTCAGCGGCTAAAAAATTTAAACCTTTAGCAAGGCGATCGCAGAAAGTTGTCGGTGAAACATCTGTGACCAAAGCATGGCGCAGGTTCAGACAACTACCAGGTTTACCACCTGCACTAGTGACTAAATCCAAGGTAGCCATCATGGAACCAGTACCATTAGCCAAAATGCCAATCTTACCATGCAGTTCTAAACCATCCCAATTACCTAACTGAGGGTTGATGGTACTTCTACCATGACGGTTAGCTGTTTTTACGGCTATTTCCTCCAAATCTGGATGGCGGCCAATGGCCCGCTCATTGATACTGACTTTACCATTGAGAGCCATCACTTCACCTGAAGCATTTACGGACAAAGGACTAATTTCCACCAAATCCAAGTCTTTTTGGATAAATAACTGATACATTTTGTCAACTACAGAGCTGACAGACTGGATTAATTTTCCCCGTAAACCCATTTTTAACGCCAGTCGCCGCGCATAGAAAGCAGAAAATTCCTGTTCAACCACAACGTGATGCATTTTTTGCCCTGGGGATTCCCAGTCGATATCTGCTTCCGTGCCACCTAAAAGCACTGGTCGGCACACAGCAGTATCTAAAACTACTGCTAGATAAAATTCTTTTTCCCCTATATACTGGGATTCTCCTAGTATAACTTCCGGTAACTCGCCCCAAATTGGCAAATTAAATATAGTCTGTGCCGCCGCGATCGCGTCAATTGTTGTTTCTACAAACCTCACCCCGCCAGCTTTCGCCCTTTCTCCCGTGTATACTTGGGACTTCAGTACAATCGGGTAGGGAATTTTTAACCTTTTCAAATCTGTAGGATGGTCAATTCGTTGGGAAGGCAATACGGGAATGCCTATTTTCCGAAACCATTCTTTAACTTGGTACTCCAATAGCTCCATATACTTGCACCCTATATTTACACTTCCAAAAGCATTTTCTCGGTGCTGGTTTTAACTGTTTATAGCACTAGAATTACATAATTAAGCTGCTTTCGTGTTATTTAAAGTAATTTATTCATTATGTATTAATTCTATCGGATTACATCCAGAATGCCAATGTATTTTTTTAGATGGGAATATAAATACTGTACTATAAAAAGTTATTATTTACTCATTAATTTAGTAAGTAAGTAAAAAACTCTGGTGTTGCCGTTGCCAAAAAGACTGAAACAATGGAAGTAGAAGCTAGATTCATATATAAACTATGCCTGAACTTCCCAAAAGTCTGGAAGAAGCCATCGCTCAATCTCGCATGGCCACCCAAGCCGCCCTTACAGACGGGTACACTCGCTTACAAGTTGATTTTCTGTTCCCAGAACTAAAACTGATGCCCGTGGCGGCAGAATTTTTGCCCGTGTTTGCCAAATATGATTCCCGTCTGAAAGTTTTCTTTGCCGATGCTGGTGCTGCAGCCCTGGCTAACCGTGATTGGCAGGATACACCATTTACAATTTTGGATATCGGTACAGGTAGGGCGGCCTCCCTACAATCGAAAATTCACCCAGATGATGAAATTTTCTTATTTATTTCCCCCTCCTCTGTAGAAGTTCCCCAGGTGGAAAAGTTATGCGAAGAGATAGGCGATCGCCCTTTTGTGATGTTAAATCCCCGCCTGGAAGATTCTGGGGTTGTGGGTATTGGTTATACAGCTAGGCAAACCCGCCAGCGTTTTATTAGTACCATTGAATCTTGTTACTACCTGCGTCCTGTGGATGATACCACTGCTGTATTTCGCTGCTATCCTGGACTATGGGAGGTCTGGGTAGAAACAAATGGCGAATATGAAAAAGTGGCGGAATTACCCAAAAGACCAACAGGTGATGAGTTGGATATGATTGTCATCCAAGGACAACCACAAACACTTCAGGATGGTGTACAGCCGAAAAAGCCGAGTATGTTGAAGAGTTTACAACGCTTCTTGAAGGCTTTGAGTAGTTAGTCTGAAATCAGAAAAATCAACCACAGATACAGACAATCTACATCTGTGGTTGAAATTCAATGTAGTAACTCTTCTACCTGGTGCTGATGCCACAATTTTTTGTAAAGACCATCTGTTTGCAATAGTTCTGAGTGATTGCCTATTTGGACAATTTTGCCCTTATCCATCACAAAAATCCGGTCAGCCGTCGCCGCCGCCGATAGCTGATGAGTGATGAAAATTATGGTTTTGCGACTGCCTTTACTCGTAATATTACGTATAATTTTTGTAGCAGTTTGATTATCTACACTGGAAAGGGCATCATCTAAAATTAGGATTGGAGCCTCCACCAACATCGCCCTAGCTAAGGCGGTACGTTGTCGTTGACCTCCAGAAAGAGTTATACCCCGCTCCCCCACAATGGTTTCATATTCCTGGGGAAAATTCCTAATTTCGCCATCAATTTGGGCTATTTTAGCAACATCCTCTATGAGTTGTAATTCACCGACTGGGTCACCGTAGCGGATATTATTCTTAATTGTAGTGCTAAACAAAAAACTATCTTGAGGAACATAGGCGATGGACTGACGTAAATCCGCCAATGATATCTTAGTAATATCGACATCATCGAGGAACAATTGCCCCGATGGAATATCTAACAACCGCGGTAAGGCATTAGCTAAAGTTGATTTACCAGAACCAATGGCCCCCACAATGGCCAGTGTTTCCCCAGGAAAAATAGTAAAGCTGATATTATCTAAAGCCGCAGTACTGGCACCAGGGTAGGTATAGTTGAGATTAATGGCCCTGATTTCTCCTTTAATCTCATTCTTGGGCAAATGTACAGTATCCGGTGCGTCTTGAATTTTCGGTGTTACAGACAGAATAGACTCCAGGCGGTCAATACTCACTTCACCACGTTGATAAGCTGTAATCGTAAAACCTAATAAAGCTGTGGGAAACACTAAACGTTCTACATAAATCAGCAGGGCCAAAAAATCTCCTACAGCCAGAGTTCCCGTAGAGATTTGTAAGCTTCCCAGCCAGATGATTACCAGAGAACTGAGATTAGCTAAACCACCAATTAAAGGAAACAGTATATTGCGGCTTTTAGCCAGTTGTAGGTTAGCCGCCAATAGCTGCTGGTTCTTTTGACCAAACGCTCGACGCTCATTGTCTTCTTGGGCGTAGATTTTAATTAGAGCAATACCGCTAATGTCCTCTTGAATTAGTTCACTGATGTCGGATAGTTCTTCTTGTACTACAGCTTGCTCTTTACGGAGACGATTGCTAAATAGATGTACTAACCAGAACATGAAAGGATACACAGCCAAAGAAGCCAGTGTAAGATTGACACTAATTCTTAACATTACTGGTAGGGTGAGAGCATAGGCAAAGATAGTATTTGCTAAACTCAGTACAGCAAAACCCACCAACCTCCTCACATTGTCTACATCACTGGTGGCCCGATTAATTAAATCTCCAGCAGTATTAGTGACAAAATAAGCAGGTTCCAGCTTGAGTAGGTGTTCAAAAATGCGTTGTTTCAGGTCAAATTCTACCTGTCGCCCCACCCCAAACAGCCAAATCCGCGAAGCCATACGGATGAGCCACATAGCGGAAGTGAGCAAGACAATTGGGACTACATAATATAATATTTGGTTGAAATTAAAGCTACCCGAAAGTTGGTCAATGGCTGAACGAATCAACCAGGGAATATAAACACCCAACCCATTGACAGATAATAAAGCAAGAATGCCTAATGTAGTTTCCCGCCAATGGGGACGTAAATAAGCACCGATTTTAGCCAGTCGTCGAGATTCTGCCATTAAAGCGATATTGCAACTTAATTATCCTGAGGATCAACTGCTGATAAATCTCTTATGTTATGGGAATTTCAGCAATCCGCCCTATCCTACTTTAGCGAATAGAGAAGCCAATCAAGCAGCAAGTCAATATTTTTCAGGTTAAACCACAGATGCCGACAGATAAATATGATCAAATATCTGTGGTTCATTGCTCGGTGATTCCTATTTTTGCACTCTCAGCTTTAGCGAGGTGCTTGGTCACCACGCAAGAAAAAGTAAATCTGGTTGAGATAACTTTCCCATACTTGGGTTGTCAGTTGCAGGGTTTCCGCACTGGGGACAAAGTCCTCAATTCGCAAGCCGCGAGTGCTGTCTGGACGAGTTTGGGCTAGGTAAGGTGAAACATTCACACCCAAAGAATTAAAGGCTATATTTGTATGACTTTGTTCTTGATTGAACAAGATATTATTCCCCACCACATCAGAAATTATCGGGGGTGTAGTTGCTGGTCCCAATGCCACCAGAGCCTCTACAGAATTATTATTGGGTCTCATGGATGAAACTACTCTAGAATCCTGAATAAATTCCTGTGTTGCTATGGGTACCCTGACCAAAAAGTAGGCGATCGCTGGTGTACTTGCCAACAGTAAAATTGTCAGCGACCAACCCAGCAAATAACCCCCTGGTTTTTCTATCCCGCCCCCCTTAATCTTCTGGGCGGCAAACATCATTAGTAAAATAGAAGCGCCTAAAGGCTTGAGGGGAAATGATACTACCTTCCACAAAGATGCCACAGCCGGTTCGTTAGGGTTAATAAACGACAAAGCTATGACAATCAAAACAACGACTAAAACTAATCTCCCGATAAAGGTTCCGGAAGGATAAAACCTCTGAAACAAGGAGTATACAACAGTGCCAATCAGCAGCCATAGCAGTACTCGGCTTAGTAATAGAAACATAGATTAACTCTCAAATTTTTTGGTGCTGTAAGCCAGTTTCAAATAGGAGTTTCCCCCATGAGCAACTGAAATACACGTAATGATCAGTCTAGAGATTCACCGACAAAAGATGTATTTTATCGTCAAATTGTAATCGTACTATTACTTGAGAGCAAATACACCCAGCCTAAGACCTCGTAGTGATTTTAGTCCAATTTTTTCATACTGCCTCTATTATTTGTCATTTTTCGGATGGGTAATGTGGCATCAGTAAACTAAATTAATTGAATGGTTGTCAATTCCCAAGGAAAAACTATGTCTTCTGCAAGGCCGAGCATCTTAGTAACGGGGGGAGCTGGATATATTGGTTCTCATACTGTATTGGCTCTTAAGCAAGCGGGTTATGAAGTTGTCATACTTGATAATCTGGTTTATGGGCATCAAGATTTGGTGGAAAAGGTGTTGCAGGTAGAACTCGTAGTGGGGGATACAGGCGATCGCCCTTTGTTGGATGCCTTATTTAAAACCCGTAATATTACTGCTGTTATGCACTTTTCCGCCTATGCCTACGTAGGTGAATCGGTGACCGAACCGGCTAAATATTACCGTAATAATGTTATGGGTACTTTGACGCTGTTAGAAGCGATGCTGGCTGCATCTGTTAAAAAATTTGTCTTCTCTTCCACCTGTGCGACCTATGGAGTCCCGGAAATCGTACCTATACCGGAAAACCACCCCCAAAACCCCATTAACCCCTATGGGGCTAGTAAGCTGATGGTAGAGCGGATTCTTTCTGACTTTGATGTGGCTTATGGTTTGAAGTCAGTATGTTTTCGCTACTTTAATGCAGCTGGTGCTCATCCGAGTGGCTTACTAGGGGAGGATCATCAACCAGAAACCCACTTAATCCCCTTGGTGCTGCTCACAGCTTTGGGTAAAAGAAATTCTATTTCTATTTTTGGTACAGATTACCCCACCCCTGATGGTACTTGTATTCGTGATTATATTCACGTCAGTGATTTGGCAGATGCCCATGTTTTGGGTTTGCAATATCTCTTAGAGGGTGGGGAGAGGGAAGTTTTTAACTTGGGTAATGGTAATGGCTTCTCCGTCAGAGAAGTGATTGCAGCCGCAGCAGAAGTTACCGGTATGAGTATACCAGTGGCAGAATGCGATCGCCGCCCCGGTGATCCCCCTTCTCTGATTGGTAGTGCTGAAAAAGCCAGAACAATGCTCAATTGGCAACCTCAATACCCTGGGATTAAAGATATTGTCACTCATGCTTGGCAGTGGCATCAACAGCGACATATGTAATTACAGGAGTTTCGCAGTAGTTAGGGGGTATTGCAATACCTCCTCTTCAAGTCGAGTTTATGCTTTTGTGGTCAGGCGATCGCTAAATCCAGAATAAATTTATTATCTAAATTTGTTTTGTTCGGGATATGGGAGATGGAAACTGCTATTTAAACTCCCAGGTCACCTTACCCGGAGGATCATAAATCCAATAGCCAAAGTCATAACAATTACCAGGGCTAGCACGGTAATAGTTAACCCTGACCTGACATTCACATCTTGAGTCGGTGTATTATTGGTTTGTTTGACTGCATTTATAGCTGTTCCCCTAGCTACAGTCACGTCAAACTCAAATTTAAATGGTTTAAAACTGCCCTCAGTGGTAGGTTTACCGATTAGCTGTAGCTGATACCGTCCTGGCTTAGGGAACATAATTTCAGCACCGGGAATACCTTGATAACGTTCAGCCGTCACCGGTTCTAAATCGGGTGCTATTAGGGCTGGTTCTCCGGGTACATAAGGTTGAGCATAAATCAATAATTCACAATCACACTCTGTCAAAGGAAGCACCTGACCACCTTTACGAGTCAAAGCAAACCAAGCTTGGGTAGGTTCCCCAGCACGAGGCTGGTCATTTGGTTCCATATGGAGAGTAGCACCCACATCTTCAGCTATTTGCACTTGATGAGCAAACAGAGGATGAGCTGTAATTATTGATATAACTAAGCAAGTCAAAAATAACAAGTAATAGATAATTCTTGGTTTGTTACCATACCAGTAACTAGGATTTGCTTGGGGGTACATAAAACTTTTGTATATTTAACTTTGACCAAAACCAACTTGAGCGCACCAATAACACGCCCACGGTAACAGTTCCTAGTAATACTACCGCTAATTGATTGCCCCATGTTAACTGCAAGGAACCTAAATAATGGGAACCAATCAATACAGCATGAATAGAACTTAAAACTAAAGCTGGTAAACTCAATAGATGAATCTGTCGCCAAACTTTACCCAAATATTTTTGTAGTGATTCAAAACTTGTCAAGGCTGCGGGGGTAATTAACACTAAAGCTGCAGCACCCGCAGCCATACCCCAGCGAAAATCCAGCGGTAAGAACCAGAACGCTGCCAATTGCCACTGCAATGAATGTGCCATCATGTGGGTGGTATGCACCACAGCCAGGACAAAAGCACCCACACCCAAACCGCGACGGTAACGCAAGGGTGAAGCCCACAGGCGGCTCATAGGACGGGCAATTAGTGCCAAGATTAAGCAGAGTAAGGCGGCGTGTCCAGTGTAATCTACCATGGTGTCGCCAGTCCGTAACAAAGTTAGTACGCCAATGGTGAGTGTTACCCAGCCGCCTAAGCGAAATAATTGACTGCGCTGGTCTTTATTTACCAAGGAGGTGGAGACACCTACACCTAGCATAGTGGGTAGGGTTCCCAGTCCAAAAGCTAGCATGGTGGCTGCACCCATCCATAAATTGCCTGTTTCTGCGGCTTTAATCTGAGCTGCATATAAGAAACCACAGGGCATTAAACCCCAGGTCATGCCTAAAAGCATGGGTGTCCACCATCTGTTTTGATGGGAAAGTTGCAGCATCCCCAGACTCAGACGCTCATGTAAACTTCCTTTGAGTAACGGATGTAATACGGGGATGCGCGGTAGTAAATCCGGTGTTACTTGTCCTAAACCAAACCAAATCAGCATTAATCCGGTAATAATTGCCATCCAACGGCGGAAATCACTACCTACACCAGCAAACTGACCACCTTGGAGTAAGACAGAACCCAGAGACCCTATACCAGCACCCACTAGGGCATAGCTTAACATTCGCCCTAAGTTTAACAGGAAATGAAATTTTAATTGTTGTCGCCACGAGTTGGGGATTTTTTTTTCTGGTGTCGGTTGGGGGGAAACTGTTGCTCCTGTTCTTGGCTGCTGAGACAGGGAAAAGGCCACGGTTAAAGGGCCACACATCCCAAAGCAATGCCCAAAACTGCCCAGTAACCCCAGGATGGTGATCAGTGACAAATCTAGCATTATGATAAATTCCGCAGGCACTCTTCTAGTGCGGAAACTTACCGTAAGTTCTGGGATTTGTCAAAAGACGAGCTGTCAAACTTGGCTGACGGGGTGAGAGAATATATTAGGTTGGTCGGTTTCTAGTTTGCACAGCGTTAGGAATTTGCCTGAGTTTTGGCAACCGTTTTGCTACATAGAAGGCTTTTAGCACATCAATTTCTAGGCGTTGACTGGGATAAGCGGCAATAAAATTGATGACAGAAAGACCTTGAGGTTGAGTAGCACCTAATACTAATGCTGCTCTGAGTGCTTGTACCCCCGCGTCATCTTTTCTGACTACAGCCTGGGAGACATTATTAAGAATTGTTATGCCCATTTGTGTATTGAGTAGACTATTCACTGTGACCACATCTATGGGTACTTTCGTTCTCAGCAGTCTGACAAAGAAGCGGCTTTGTTCTTCAGATATTCTACCGGTGTAAAGCTCTAAACCTGTGGGAAATTTCCCAGTATCTGCTGTGTTTTGTAACTCCTCTAGGGAAATAGATTCCGCAAAGGGACCAAATCGCAGAACAACGGTATCCGCAGCACGTACGGAGGTGTTGAACCCCCAAAACTGTGTTAAGGCGATCGCACCTAAGAAACTTACAACTATTTTGAAGTTTTTCCAGTTGCTTGCCATAAAATTTTTACTAATTAATTTTTAGGTAAATATAACGTAATTTTATATATTTGACGGCGACTGTTGTGGATAAATTCAAAGAGCATAGCAATGCTATGCTCTAGTTGAGTTGCAGGAGGATTGTTTTGTTATCCCCCTGTTAATTTTGAGGGAGATTACACCTTAGCAGATGCTTTAGTAATCATATTCAGTTCGCCCTTAGCATACTTAGCTGCAAAATCTTCGAGAGAAACTTGCTTAATCTTGCTAGCATTACCGGCGGTACCAAATTGCTCGTATCTGTCAGCACAAACCTTCTGCATATATTTGATGGAAGGCTTGAGGAAGTGACGGGGGTCAAATTCCTTGGGAGCTTTTGCTAGTGCTTCACGAACGGCGGCGGTGATAGCTAGACGGTTGTCGGTGTCGATGTTAACTTTACGTACACCGCTCTTGATGCCCTTTTGAATTTCTTCTACGGGTACACCATAGGTTTCGGGAATTGCACCACCGTACTCGTTAATCAAGGCGATTAAATCTTCAGGTACGGAAGAGGAACCGTGCATTACCAAGTGGGTGTTAGGTAAACGGCGGTGAATTTCTTCAATGCGGCTAATTGCCAAGATTTCACCGGTTGGCTTACGGGTAAATTTGTAAGCACCGTGGCTGGTACCGATGGCTACAGCCAAAGCATCTACTTGGGTTTGCTCTACAAAGTCTGCTGCTTCGTCTGGGTCTGTTAGTAGTTGAGAGTGGTCAAGTGTACCTTCAAAACCGTGACCATCTTCAGCTTCACCAGCGCCGGTTTCTAGAGAACCTAAGCAACCCAGTTCACCTTCTACGCTGACACCCAA
The DNA here is from genome assembly GCA_903911355.1 of uncultured Nodularia sp. Lineage (GTDB taxonomy): Bacteria > Cyanobacteriota > Cyanobacteriia > Cyanobacteriales > Nostocaceae > Anabaenopsis > Anabaenopsis arnoldii. The sequence goes on from CAIWDD010000105.1 coordinate 60,164, forward strand.
GGCGTGAGCAACATTGACTACTTCACGGGTGGTATTGACGTTGTACTCAAAGCTAGCGGGGGTTTTGGCGTCTGCTTCCAGGGAACCATCCATCATGACGCTGGTAAAGCCGTTCTTGATTGCGGAGTAGCAGGTAGAAGGCGCATTACCATGATCTTGGTGCATGACAATGGGAATTTCGGGATAGGTTTCTACTGCAGCCAAGATCAGGTGACGTAGAAAGTTTTCTCCAGCATAAGAACGAGCACCACGAGAAGCTTGTAAGATTACAGGGCTATCTGTCTCTGCTGCTGCTTTGAGAATTGCCTGAATCTGCTCCAAGTTGTTGACGTTAAACGCAGGAATACCGTAACCGTTTTCAGCCGCGTGGTCTAAAAGCAGCCGCATTGGTACGAGCGCCATATATATTCCTCCTAATGTGTTTTTGGGCTAATCGGTTTCCGAAAAGCGTAATATTTACGCTAATCTTAATACTTTTTTCAACTTATAGGAAATTATAACTAGTGATGGTTGTTTATTTTGAGGAAGTTTATGCCATGTTTCATAAAGATGCCCTATATTTCCCATCTGCTACTGTACATTAAGTTACGTTAGGCTTAAATTCTTTAGTACCCCTATATGCTGAATATGATTTCGGTACAGTTTATGGGTATCAATGTAGGGCACCACAAGTACTAGAGTTAATCACAGCCTGGCTATGCTCATACTTTGGGAAGACCATTGTCAGTTCGGGGCGGCGATCGCATCACACCACCAGTTTTACCTGATTTTTCCTAGTGGGTCGCCCGGGATTCGAACCCGGAACTAATCGGTTAAAAGCCGAGTACTCTACCGTTGAGTTAGCGACCCTTTTGTTTTGCAACTTTGCCATCATAACATGAACATCTGGGATTGGCAAGTATTTATAAAAAGATTTGCTGTTAATCTCACAGATGCCGTGCAGCTAGCTTTTGGAGCTAATACTGTCAGGTTTTCGCCGGTATTCAGGGCATTACGGGGAGCTGTCCAAGGTTCTAGACAGTAAAAGTCTTTGCCTTTGACTGTCCAAAATACTAGACGAGAATAAATGCGATCGTAATCTAAAGTTAACTTGAGTTTCCGCACTGGGTCTATGACTGTGGCAGATTGGCTAGTCAAACCCCCAAAACCGACATCAATTTCTTCACGGGTAAAATCAAAACTACCATCAAACCGGTGAATTTCCTTAGTAGCTTGGTCTTGATATTCTTGGGAGGGGATGTGAAACTGTAGCTGACACTTATCAACACTTCTGGTCAAAAAGTAGGGATGGAACCCCGCAGAAAAGGGCATGGGTGTAGATGACAAGTTTTGATACTGCTGTTTAATTTCCAGAGTATTACCCTGTAACTGGTAAGTAAAAATCAGTTGAAAGTCAAAAGGATAAACTGCTTTAGTTTGGTCATTGCTCTGGAGTAGCAGAGTCAGGCTAGCTTTATCTTGAGTTTCCTGGTGAGTCACTTCCCAAGGTAAATCACGAGCAAAACCATGTTGTTTGAGAGTGTACCTTTGCCCGTTATAGGTGTAAATATTATCTGGTAAATTCCCGCAGATAGGGAACAGAATCGGATTTCCACCTCTGACACTCAATTGGGGATGGGTAAAGCGTTCAGTATCGAGATAGAAAATTTCTTGGTTGCGGACACGCCAACGGGTGATGATACCGCCTCTTTCCGGTACGACCTCGATTTGAGAGTCTGTGGTCTCATCGGTGAGGATGTAAGTCTTGTATTGTTGCTGTTCAACAGTGATAGTAAACACAAGTTTTAGTCCTTAATAGTAGAGCGGATCATCTTTGTGTTTTTAGGTCTTGGTGGTGAAAGTGAATTGTCCTCACCACCAAGACACTAAGACACCCAGGTAAATGAAATCTACTCGTCTTCTGCGAACACGAAGCGATATAACTCCCTGGGGTCTGGTTCGGGACTACTTTCAGCGAACTTGACGGCATCGTCGATGAGTGATTGAATTTTGCCATCAATAGCTTTGAGTTCGGCCTCGTCGGCTAAGTTTTGCTCAGTCAGATAAGCGGCAAACTTTTTAATGGGGTCACGGGAAAACCAGAATTCCTTCTCGGCTTTGCTGCGCATTTCATCTGGGTCTGCTAAGGAATGACCCCGGAAACGGTAGGTAAGGGCTTCAATTAATGTGGGACCTTCACCAGCACGGGCGCGGGCTACAGCTTCTTGAGCCACTGCTCGCACTGCTAACACGTCCATACCGTCTACTTCCACGCCTACCATGTTAAATACACTGGCTTTTTTGTAAATTTCTGGTTGGGAAGTAGCTCGTTCGTGAGACATTCCAATAGCCCATTTATTATTTTCCACAACGAAAATAATCGGCAGTTTCCACAGAGCAGCCATATTTAAGGTCTCGAAAAACTGACCGTTGTTAGCTGCACCATCGCCAAAAAAGCAAGCTGTGACTTGGTCTGCGTTTTGGTCTCCTAAAACTTCGCGGCGGTATTTAGTTTGAAAAGCTGCTCCTGCTGCTACAGGAATTCCTTCGGCTACAAAGGCATAACCACCTAGTAGGCCATGCTCGGCAGAAAACATATGCATGGAACCACCACGCCCTTTGCTGCACCCTGTGGCTTTGCCAAACAACTCTGCCATCACTTCTCGAGCTGGTACACCAGCACTCAGGGCATGAACGTGGTCGCGATAGGTGCTGGAAACAAAATCTTCACCCGGTCGCATGGATTGGATAACACCTGTGGAAACGGCTTCTTGACCGTTGTATAGGTGGACAAAACCAAACATTTTACCTCTATAGTACATCTCGGCGCATTTGTCTTCAAATGAGCGCCCTAGTACCATATCTTCATACAAGCGTAACCCTTCTGCTTTGGTGATTTTGGTAGTAGCGGTGTCAAATGTAGGTAAGGTGCGTTCTTGAACCATTATTTTTTTAGTATTCCTATAGTAAAACTGAAATTTACCATCTCAAATAAGTTGGTTTCAGACAATATCTGTTTTCGATCGGCTAGTATGTGCTAAAGTCAACCACCAAAATTTAGGCACCAAACAGGTTTATAGGCAATAGAGGAGAAACAATGAGTGAATTTTTGATTTTTCCACCCACCCTCTGGGAGGAGTTGACCTCTGATCTACTCCTGTTTATAGGCTATCAATCAGGATAGCTCGGTTTCTGCATATCCATGAACAATTTAGAGAAAATCACGGGGCAATTTTCTCTATGTAGCTATATTTTGGTAAACTACACTTATTTATGTTATAATATTGTTCATTTAATTGATAACTACCCTTGTTGAGGATACTTTCTCTAACTGCATAGCTGGGTAAGTGCTGAGGATGTTTAGCATCTATGAGTTACTACCGGCAGAAATACTAAAAATTACAACAAGGTATTGGCGGTTTCTAGGCAACTGCTTTTTACCAGTAAAATTCAAAAGAACTAATGTTACATTATACACTTATAATGTAAATCCTTCACGGTATTATTCAGTGTAGGATTATGGCACGGTTTTACATACCTGGAATGCTCTAGGTAAATTATGTTGATCACGGTGCAGGGGAAGTAGACTGTGCGAATTCCGCTAGATTACTACCGAATTTTGGGATTACCGTTAGCGGCAAGTGATGAACAGTTGCGCCAGTCTTACAGCGATCGCATTGTCCAATTGCCACGACGGGAGTATTCTCCAGCAGCAATTTCTGCTCGCAAACAACTTATAAAAGAAGCTTACGTGGTTTTATCCAATCCTAAAGAACGTAGCAGTTATGATCAGCTTTATCTTGCCCATGCCTATGGATCTGACGGCAATGGTAATGCTACTGTTGCCGTGGGAACCCACACAACCAGTAAGAAGACTGATACCGATATCCAGAGCCTGGGAATCGAGATTTCCGAAAAAGAATTAGTTGGTGCTTTATTGATTCTGCAGGAACTCGGGGAATATGAACTGGTGCTGAAGTTAGGTAATAATTACCTTACCAACAATAGCAAGGTAATATCTGCCAGACTGGCAAATAATCTCGAAAGTGAAGATTTTCTTGCTAGTTCTGACTACCCGGATGTTGTTCTGACTGTTGCTTTGGCTTGTTTGGAACTGGGTCGAGAGCAATGGCAGCAAGGTCACTATGAAAGTGCGGCTGTTTCTCTAGAAACTGGTCAACAAACGCTAGAGCGTGAAGGGCTATTTTATAGTGTGCAGGCGGAAATCCAGGCTGACTTGTATAAATTGCGTCCCTATCGGATTTTAGAATTGCTGGCATTACCTGAAGACAAGGTTGAGCAACGACAACAAGGCTTGGCATTTTTGCATGAGGTGTTAAATGAGCGCGGTGGAATTGATGGCACTGGTAATGATCAATCGGGTCTGAATGTAGATGATTTCTTGCGCTTTATTCAGCAATTACGCAACTATTTAACGGTTGTAGAACAGCATCAGCTCTTTGAAGTGGAAAGCAAGCGTCCGTGTGCTGTTGCCACTTACTTGACAGTTTATGCGCTCATAGCACGGGGATTTAGTCAACGTCAACCGGCTTTAATCCGTCAGGCCAGGCAAATGCTGATGCGGTTAGGAAAGCGTCAAGATGTGCATTTAGAACAAGCTTTGTGTGCCCTGCTACTGGGGCAGACCGAAGAGTCCACCCGGGTTTTAGAACTGAGTCAAGAATACGAAGCTCTGGCTTTTATTCGGGAAAAATCCCTCAACTCTCCGGACTTGTTACCGGGGCTATGTTTGTATGCGGAACAGTGGTTAAAAGATGAAGTGTTCCTGCACTTTCGAGATTTATCTAAGGAGCAAGCCTCACTAAAAGATTATTTTGCTAACCAACAGGTGCAAGCTTATTTAGAGGCGCTACCTACTGACGCAGTAACTACTGATCAATCCCCTGTGATCAATCGTCAGTCTTTTTCCCAGCATCCCCGGGAGAGCGCTCATTCCAGTGGTGTTTCTTTCAAATTTACTCAAGGTCAAACAGCTAATGTGGATTTGTTACAAATCCCAGAGCATCATAAACAGGAACATCCTCACTTCACCCCAACTGGTGGGAACGCCCCGCCAGATAAATTTTCACGCAGTACTAAATCACATGATGATGTAAGTAAAATTTCGGCGAATGAACCTAGAGCCAAAGCGGTGAAACATGATCCCCATGGTGCTAGTAAGTCCACGCCTGAAGTCAAAAAGCGCCGGAGAAGAAAGCCGCGTCAACCTGTCAACCGGGGTTATCCTCAAAGGCAAACTGGGTTGACTCCTACTAAGATGGTAAAAAAAAGACTTATTTTGACTGTCTTTGGTTCTTTGGTAGGTATCTTACTGATTTGGCTGTTAGTTTCTACGACCTTTGGATGGGTAAAAAATTTGTTATTCCCGGAGCCGATTTTGTCAGGGGGACAGTTGTCTGTACAACTCAATGAACCACCAATCGATATCCCCGAACCAACTAGGGAGTTGGAACCCCCAAAAGGTTCTCTGAGTGATGCTATGGCCCAAGAAGTGATTCAAACTTGGTTATCTACTAAATCTGAGGCTTTGGGTCCAAAATATAACCTGGATGGTTTACCACTGATTTTAACAGATACGATTATTTCTCAATGGCGGGGGCTTGTGCAACAGGAGAGGTCACAGAATCGCCATCGGACATATCACCACACTGTGAATCTGGAATATGTTGATCAAAAATCGGATCGGGCTTTAGTGGTGGCTAGGGTCAGGGAGGTAACACAGTTCTATCAATTAGGACAGATCAGAAATTTTAAGGATGAAACTTTGCGGGTGCGATACTCTTTAATTCGACAAGGGGATAGGTGGCGCATCGACGGTATGTCAGTGATTAATTAGATTGGTTTGACTGCCCAGCACTAAAATTACTCACTTAATCGCAAATGTCAACACTCCATGACATTGCTTCTATGGTCTCCTACTCGATTCAGCCAGTTTGTCATGAAATCATGACAATTCGATCCCCAAACAGCTGATAAATGGGTAGAACCGGCAAAACAACGCCTGTAACCCCCTTGATTCCTACCCGGGTTTACTGCTTAATATTTAATTAATAAAAAAAGTAATCCGATCCCAAAGAAATGCTGATCATGGCATCATCTAGGAATCGAAAGGCTAAAAAAAGTAAAAAGTTAACAACTGGGCAAAACCAGAAGTCGGGAATCAGAAACTCATCTGGGACAGATAAGATTTGATTTTATAGGAAATTATATCACCCAGGTAAGTCATTTACCTTACAAACTACTGGAGTCCAAAATTATGGCAAAAGAACGCCCACCACTAGAGGAGATGACACTCAGGCAATTACGTAAAGTTGCCAGTGAATATAGCATCTCCCGCTATAGCCGCATGCGTAAATCTCAGCTGCTGGCTGCAATTCAGGAAGTTCAACACAGTAAAGTATCCCTTAATCCAACTCGTTCACTGGAGGCGCAGGAAACCGTGGAAGCAGCAAAATTTGAATTAGGTCAAGAAGATCGTACTGGTGGTTTTCTAGCTGATGTTGATGAAGGAATCGCCGACCTACCACAAGGTTATGGTGAAAGCCGGATTGTACTTTTACCCCGTGATCCTCAATGGGCTTATGCTTACTGGGATATTCCCAATGAACATAAGGCGGAACTACGACAACAAGGGGGACAACAACTAGCACTGCGCATCTACGATGTTAGCGATGTGGATCTTGACCTTCAACGTCCTCACAGTATTCAAGAGTATCCCGCCGACGAACTGGCAAGAGAATGGTATATTCCTATCCCAGTAAGCGATCGCGATTATGTGGTAGATATTGGTTACCGTACTGCTGACGGTCGTTGGTTAGTATTGGCGCGTTCTGCAAGAGTCCACATTCCTCCTGTTTATCCATCTGACTGGATTGAAGACGCTTTTGTGACTGTCAACTTTGAAGAAGACCTGCGGGGTAAAACTGTTTACGAATTAGTTCCCCCAGGGAAGAAAGTTGTGGCTGCTGTGGAAGATAACAGTAACGCTATATACGAGGAAATTTTCGGCTTGGCTGAGTCTGCTGAAGCTCAACGGGTTGCTGGTTCTCTGTTCGGTTCTATGCAGCAAGTACCTAGTTCTGCAGGTCCCCAAGAGGCTCTGAGTTCCTATGTTTTCCCATCTGGTGTAGGTATGTGGGCTGTCCCCACTATGTCCGGTTTAACCATGTCTGGGGTAGGTATGTCTGGGGTAGGTATGTCTGTCGGTGCAGTACCAGTGCGTCCTCGCAAGTTCTGGTTAGTTGCTGATGCGGAGTTGATTGTTTACGGTGCAACTGAACCCGATGCTACTGTGACTATTGGTAACCGTGAAATTAAACTCAACCCTGATGGTACGTTCCGCTTCCAGATGTCTTTCCAAGATGGTTTAATTGATTATCCGATTGTGGCTGTAGCTGCTGATGGTGAGCAAACAAGGTCAATTCAAATGAAGTTTAATCGTGAGACTCCATCACGGAATACTAATACTAAGGATGAGGCTGTTTTAGAATGGTTTAGCTAAGTTCCTGTTTGAGAATGGTTTAGCTACGTTTCTGATGATTATAAGGTGCAATTTTTTTTCAAATTTTAGGTTCTTACCCGCTATATGGAGTTTATAGCGGGCTTTTATTTGTCTGGGAAGTCCAGATGTAGCCCATTGATGGAAGTAAAAGAGTTTGTGCTACCCAAAACACAAGTTTCTGATGTCAGACTTATCCTTTATTTTTGATCATCATTACCTTGACAATATTATGGGCTGTTTCATCTGGAATTGCTAAAGACTTCCACAAATAATTTAAAAGGTCTTCTTCTTCTTTAGTCACTTCACCATCTGCTAACGCCAAGTCTGTAGCTACAGCAAAAGCAGTTTCATATAAGTCATGAGGAAGAGAGGAAACCGCCAATTTAATAAAGCCATCAAATCCTTGGCGTTTGATGAGTGAGCACAACCTGTCAAACATCCTCCTTAGCACTTCACTGGGGTAGCTACGAAACAAATGCATTCGGTTTAAAGTTGCCATCATTGTATGAGCTTCTTCGTCTGTTAGGTAGCCATCAGCAGCAACAGTCGCCAAAGTAATAGCTGCAAATGCTTCCGCGGGACCCAAGACGGAATTATTTTGTGTTTGCAGATTAGAATTATTTCCGAATAAACCCATAATAGGAAACTTTTCTCCTGGTAAATATGGTTATTATAAGCACCTTTAAAGTCAATGGCAAGAGTTTTTGATGTCAAATATTCATAGTTAATAGGTGAAAAATGGCACATAAAAATAAGATTTACCTTGAGTATAAATTCCATGAATTATGTCATCTATCAAAAGATAGATATTTAATTTCGTCCTAGGGACTTAAAAGAAATCTCTTCTGGGGAAAAATCAGAACTAACTAACATACAGCAGCCAAAAAAACACAGCAAAGTTAATGCTGGGTTGAGAGCAATGGGGGGAGCACAAAGCTGTTAGTATTAATGTTTAGTTTTAGCTTGGGCTTTTAAGTGAGCAAATACTGATTTGTCGCCAATGTCTGGGGGGATGGCTTGGAAGACTTTACGCAGTGCAAATACTATTAACAAAATTGCCCACGCTGCTAATAAGACGCGTTCCCAGTCTGCGGGTAAAATTCCGACTAAATGACCTAGTAATAATACTGGGACAATGGCAGTTAATGCTTTGGTTTCCAAGCGGTTAAAACAAAAGGCTTCTTTAAAAAAAATACCTGTTAAGGCGACGAAGGTAAAACCTATACCAAATAATGTCAGAGGTTGGGTGTAAACTGTGATGGCTAAGGGTTGACTAGTAGATAGGGCTAAGACTAGGGCTGATATACTGCCGATCGCCCAGACTATTTGTAAGAGTCGGTGCAGTGCTACCATGTAGATGTGAATGGTTAATAAGCTGACACCCAAAGCTAAACTAAAACAGAGGTATAAAGGCGTGAGGGCGGCTATGGTTTGGGGTGTGTTGTAAAATAAGACTAAGGCGCTACCGATGGCAAAGGTTAGGGCTGCTACCATTAACCCAGTACGGTAAATAATCACGCTAGTGCGATCGCTTTGGTTAATGGTAAATTCCCCAAACTGACCTTGATAAACCGGTGCTGAGAGTGTTTCTGTAGTCATGGTTAAATAGGCTTTGACAAAAATGCTATCCCATGGGGAGGCGGTTAGGCTGCGCCAAATTCTTTCCCAACGGTTTGGTTAAATGTTACAATTACCTATAATCTCTATCAGGGATTGAAACGATGCCGTGGGTACATCTCCTGTAGTCCTTACAATTACCTATAATCCCTATCAGGGATGCCAAACTTTTACAACCCGTCCCTGGAGTTGTTTTCCTAGCCAAGGTGTATTACTAGAGAGTGTATATAGGTTCTGGGGTTCTACCTTCCAGGTTTCCTGGGGGTGGAATAAGACCATCTCACCTGCACCGGAGGTAATTGTACTGGGTTGCTGTTGTAAACATTGTGCTGGGTGAGTGCTGAGAGCGCCCCATAATTCTAAAGCTGTAAATTTAGCAGTTGCGACTAAATTCTGCCAGAGTAGGGGTAATGCTAACTCGTAACCCATCGCCCCCGGGGGTGAGGAGGCGAAGGCTTGCATTTTTTCCTCATAGGTGTAAGGTGCATGGTCTATGGCGATCGCATCTATCACGCCACTTTTGACCCCTGCCTGTAAAGCTTTGACATCACTGGGGTTACCTAAAGGTGGTTCTAGCCTTAAGCTCGTATTATAACTGGCTATTGCCGTGGTGTCAAGTAATAAGTGCATCCAAGTAGTGCTAGCGGTGATGGGTAAACCCGCAGCCTTAGCGGTGGCGATGAGTTCCACACTGCGAGCGGTGGAGACCCGCATAATGTGTACTGGTGTAGCTGTAGCGGCGACTAATTCTAACAAAGCAGCCAGGGCAGTAGTTTCGGCGCTTGCTGGTACGGGGGGTAAACCTAAACGCAGGGCCAGGACACCTTCGCGCATGACCCCATGACTAGATAATAGGCGATCGCCAGGGGAAAAAGCCACCGGTTTACCCAAGGGTTGGAGATACTCTAGGACTCGGTGTACAAACCCTAAATTATCCCAAGGCTGACCATCTGTAAAACCCACGACCCCCGCAGCAGCTAAATCTGCTAATTCCGTCAATTGCTTCCCGGCTAAATCTAGGCTGATAGCTCCCCAAACGTAAACTTGAGGGTGTAACTTTAACTCCCCTTCCTGTTTCCGGGGGTGGGGGTGAGGGGGTGGGGTTTGCTGCAACTGTGTTACCATAGCCGGATGGTCAACAACTGGAGATGTATCTGGGAGAATAGTAATTCTGGTAAACCCTCCCGCTGCTGCGGCTTGTAACATAGATGACAGGGTTTCTCGCTGTTCAAATCCCGGTTGACTACAGTGACTATACAAATCTACTAATCCTGTGCCTAGAATTAATCCCTGACAATCTTGAATAGTAGTGTCAGCGGGAATATCAGAAATATCCGGGGCGATCGCGGCGACCTTACCATCAGCTATGAGTACATCAGCTATCTCGTCAGATTTTAAATTAGGATTAATTACCCTTACTTTTTTTAGCAGTTCTGTCATAAAAATATGGTGGTAAGCGGGAAAATCAGCAGCTTCAGCCCTGAGAGGGAGGCGAATTGGTGGTTTTAACCACCATGGTCTTTTCTAGTCAAAAGACTTGTTTTTTACAAAGCTCCAGCCGCAGTTTTATCTAGTACCCCTCCACTTAAGTGGCTGGTAATATTCATTGCTTGTAGCACTGGTAACCCATCCAGACCAGATGGATAGTCAATTACACTTACAGCACCATTACCTTGGCGGAAGTTCCAGAAATTATCAGCCGATAAACCGAGAACGTGACACAGCAAAGTTTTATTAGTAGCATCGTGGGCTACCACCAAACCGGTTTTGAGTTGTTTTGTGAGGGCATCTTGTATAATTCCTTGCCAAGATGCCACACTACGCTGCCAAACTTGCTCTAGGTTTTCCCCTTTTGGCATTTGTACCTGGGCGGGTACTAGTCGCCAGCGCTGCAACTCTCCGGGGAATTCTTGCTCTATCTCTGTTTCTAATTTACCTTCCCACAGTCCGTGACTGATTTCTCTCAAACCATCTTGTAACTCTAAGTTTATACTAGGATGGTGGTTCAATATTAATTCTGCGGTTTCCTTGGGGCGGAGCATAGAGCTACTAACGGCAAAATCAATCTCTACATCTTTGAGAAATTCTCCGGCTATTTGGGCTTGTTGTCTACCATTATCATTGAGGGGGATATCTATTTGCCCTTGGAATCTAGTTTGGCGATTCCATTCCGTCTCCCCATGACGTACCAACAACAAACGTACTCCCTGATGTCCCGGTCGCAAAGAGGGTAAAGTTTCCCCTAAGTGTTGGGTCTGATTCAGAGATTCTAATTGCACTGGTTCCCCTAAACCACCAGCAAAATTCAGGACGCTAATACAACAGTTAGATTGCTGTAAGCTATGGTAACGACTGGGGGAAATACCCAAAGCTGTACTAATCAAAGCTCGATTAATGCCATTATGGGCGACTATGAGAATAGTTTCCCCTTGATGACGGGGTAGAATTTCCTGCCAAAATAACCGCGCTTGTTCATAGATAGCTAGGACAGGAAAATGTTCCGTTGTCCCATCCTTGAGCAACATCCGCAATTCATGGGGGCTTTGTTTCCAGGTGCGGTAGTCTTCACTAAACTTTTCTTTGACATCAGCACTGAGCATTTCTGCCCACAAAGGTAGATCAATTTCCATGAGTTGATCAGCAACTTGGGGAGTTACAGACTTTGTAGAGTCTGTTACCAACTCACTGTATATAATCTCAGCTGTTTTTTTAGCCCGCTGGAGAGGACTAGTATAAATAGCACTAAAAGGAATATTACTGAGGGCTTTTCCTACCTTACTAGCATCTGCACACCCTTTCTCTGTTAATCTTGACACGTCAGTACGTCCTTGGATGCGGCGCTCGATGTTATAGCTGCTTTGTCCATGGCGCACAATGATGACACGGGTCATCGGTTTTGCCCTCCTGTATTTCAAGGAATAATTCTACAACGATTGCTCTTCAATTGAGCATTTTGGCAGACAGATTCACACCTAGGGGTGAATCAAATTTGGCGGGAGTCATATAGATTTCAAGGTGAATACCTGAGAAGTTATATTAATCATGCTTCATAAAACTGTAATTCTCCTACTGCTGCTGATTCCTGCTCATAGCTATTCAAGATCAGATCAATTTCTAGAGCGAGGTTCAGGTAGGTGAGCACCCACAATTCCCCACCAGAGTAGATCATGGGAATTTCAAACCAGAAATTCCCAGATCTGAAACTGTGGTTATGCAACCATGAATAGTGCTAACCTTGACTTTCGTGAAAGGCTAAAAATTGCGCCTGGTTAATTCGCCCACACTGATACAGTGTTTCTGTAATTTCCGTCAGTGTAAACACAGAATGAGCTTGATAACCATGATCTAGTAATCTCGCCTTTACACCTTGTTCATGGTCAATCAAGACTATAATATCCTTAACATTCAATCCTGCTGATTTTAACTTTTCGGCGCCTTCCATCACACTTTTGCCCGTGATCAGAATATCATCAACCACCGCCACAGTTTCACCAGGAGCAAAATTCCCCTCAATTAACCTGCGAGTTCCGTGTGCTTTCACTTCCTTGCGCGGGAAAATTAGGGGACAATGTAAACGCAAAGATAAACCCGTAGCAGTGGGTAAAGAACCGTAAGGAATACCTGCTAATCTGTCAAACTCAAGAGAATTTAAAATTTTCTCATAAGCAGTGAGAACCTGATTAAAAACCTGGGGATTGGAAATAATTTTCCGTAAGTCAATGTAGTAAGGAAAAGTCGCTCCCGATGCTTGTACAAAACTACCAAACATGATGCAGCCGACATCATAAAGTTTTAAAATCAAGTCTTGTTGGGGGTGGAGATTGACAACAGAAACATCAGGTAACCACACAGTACAGGTAGAAGTTTCCGAGAAAATTTCACTTTTAGCTTGATTAATCTCTGCACGTAAGGACTGGATATGATCAGCTAATTTGGGTTGACTGAACATATCTTGAGGAACAGGAATCAATAACCCATCACCGTGACTATTTAACCCAGCTGCTAAAATTTCCTTGATATTGATATTACTTCCCCCGGCCCAAATACTCCGGGCCATAATCAATCTTTCCGGCGCAACTGACCGAATCCGAGCTAAAATCTCAGGGTTTGTCGTCCCCACCTCCAAACCTAATTGTTCTGGAGTTCCCCAATTCCTAGACTCCTTGACTACCTGTAAATATAGAGGTAATTCTTCTGTAGGATATTTTTGTAAAGCTTCTGCTCCCGCATTAGAAGTGCAGCATAAAATAAATACCGCTTGATCAAGGTAAACTAAAAACGGTGCTACATGGTCTTGTCCTGTATAAGGACTGAGGGTAACAGCATCCACATTCAATTGTGTAAATACCCTGCGAGCAAACACAGTGCTGGTATTTAAATCACTATGTTTAGCATCTAAGATAATGGGGATATGACTAGGAATAGCTGCTAAAGTTTTTTCTAGCAGTTCTAAACCTGGAACACCCAGGGCTTCATAAAATCCTAAAGTTGGTTTATAAGCACAGACAAAATCAGCAGTTTCGCGGATAATCCATTCTAACCAGTTATGTAAATCAGCAATGATATCCTCAGATTTATAATCTGCTGGTAGGAGTTCTGGATTTGGATCAAGACTTACAAATAGTAAACTTTGATTTTGGAATATACTAGCTTGTAATTTATCAAAAAAGTTCATTTTTATAGTTACTCTGGGTTGTATGGTTTAAAAAACCCTATCTTATAGCACCAGTCGGCTCAATCCTACTCCATCAAAATACAGCCCTAGCTTACCTATACCTATGATGGTCTTTTTTGTGCCTATGGCTTACGTTACGTGATGCTATTGTGCGGGAAAAATCATAAGATTAGTCACTAGGATAGCAAGTTTAAAGAGGGTGGGATAATCATTGGAAAAACTATTAAGGATAGCCAAAATCATTGATATTTGTACCGAGCGCATTGGCAAATTAACCAGTGGACTGGTGCTAGTCATGGTCATACTTGGCGCATGGAATGTTTTAGGGCGATACTTAGGGCGGTTGATTGGCATTAATTTAACTTCTAATGCTTACATAGAAGCCCAATGGTATATTTTTGATTTAATTTTCCTCTGGGGTGCAGGTTACGCCTTAAAGCATAATGAACACGTCCGGGTGGATGTGTTTTACAACAATTGGACTCACCGGCAGAAAGCACTAGCAGATTTACTGGGGACAGTGTTATTTTTAATTCCATTTTCTGTGATGGTGATATTTTTTTCTTGGGGTAGTATCCTGGGTTCCTGGGAAATTTGGGAAACATCCCCAGACCCTGATGGTTTACCCCGCTACCCCATCAAAACCATGATTATTGTCTCCTTTGTATTGTTGATTGTTCAGGGAATTTCTCAGGTAATTAAAAACTTGGCCATTCTTCAAGGTAGAGTCGATAGCGATCGCCATATCCCAGGAGGAAAATCATGACACTGGATTATGAATGGCTAGGGCCTGCTATGTTTGCGGGGGCTTTGGTGCTGTTATCCCTGGGATATCCCGTAGCTTTTTCTCTGGGTGGGGTATCAATTATATTTGGCATAGTGGGAATTGCCCTGGGTGTATTTGACCCAATATTTTTAACTGCCATGCCACAGCGGATTTTTGGCATCATGGCTAATTATACCCTGTTAGCTATCCCCTATTTTATCTTTATGGGGTCAATGCTGGAGAAATCTGGCATAGCTGAGAACCTGTTAGAAACTATGGGGATTGTATTAGGACGGTTACGGGGGGGACTGGCTTTAGCTGTGGTGTTAGTGGGGGCGCTGTTGGCTGCAACTACTGGTGTGGTGGCTGCAACGGTGGTGGCTATGGGGTTAATTTCCCTACCCATTATGCTGCGTTATGGGTATAATAAAGAACTAGCCACTGGTGTAATTGCGGCATCGGGGACTCTGGGGCAAATTATCCCCCCTAGTGTGGTGTTGGTGGTGCTGGGTGACCAGTTGGGGGTTTCTGTGGGTGATTTATTTATCGGTTCCGTGATTCCCGGTTTAATGATGTCCGGTGCTTTTGCTTTACATGTGCTGATTGTGGCATTTTTAAAGCCTGAGTTAGCGCCAGCTTTACCGGCGGAGGTGCGAGAAATTGGTGTTAAAGCCTTGGGAAAACGGATATTTCAGGTCATGCTACCGCCGTTAGTTCTGATTTTCTTGGTATTGGGTAGTATCTTTTTTGGCTTTGCGACCCCTACAGAAGCGGGTGCTGTAGGTTGTCTAGGTGCCATAGTTTTGGCTGCTGCTAACGGTCAGCTAAATTTACCATCTGTGGGTCAGGTTTGCGATGCCACTTTAAAAATTACCACCATGGTGATTTTTATCTTATTGGGTTCCACAGCCTTTAGTCTAGTGTTCCGGGGCTTGAATGGGGATCAATTTATGTTTGATCTCCTAGCTAATCTTCCCGGTGGGACTACGGGGTTTTTGATTGTCAGCATGGTCACAGTATTTATTCTCGGCTTTTTTATTGACTTTTTCGAGATTGCCTTTATTGTTGTCCCCCTGTTTGTGCCAGTGGCTCAACAGTTAGGTATTGATTTGACTTGGTACGGTGTGATTTTAGGCGCAAATCTGCAAACTTCCTTTCTCACACCGCCCTTTGGTTTTGCATTGTTCTATCTGCGTGGTGTCGCCCCCCCAGAAGTCACCACATCTGATATTTATCGGGGCGCTATCCCCTTTATTTTGCTGCAAATCCTGGTTTTATTGTTAATTATTGCTTTTCCGGGGATTGTGAGTTTTTTACCGAATTTAGGAGCCTAATTGATCAACTCATTGAGAAATTAGCATAACTCAATTCATTGACACGGTTCCAGTCAAAAACTTGTTGACGGAACCCTTTCCACTGTTGGTAAACTTCTTTAAAAGTCTTGTCCTGACTGGCATTTTCTTCTAGGAACTCAAAGGAGGCTGTTTGAGATGCTTGCATAATTTCCTGACTGAAGGGAACTAATTTAGTCCCCCCCGCGGTCAGTCTGGCTAATGCTTGACTATTTAAAGCGTCATACTCAGAGAGCATATTCATGTTGGCTTCATAAGCTGCTGTTTTGAGGATGGCTTGGTATTCCGGGGGTAATTTATTCCAAGCAGTACGGTTAACTAAAACATCTAATGTCGGTCCTGGTTCGGACCAACCGGGATAATAGTAAAATTCGGCGGCTTTGTGTAAACCCAGTTTCTCATCATCGTAGGGACCAACCCACTCAGCTGCATCAATTGCGCCCCGATCCAGTGCTAGGAAAATTTCCCCCGCTGGTAATACTTGTACGTTGACACCCATACGAGACATGATTTGACCACCAATTCCGGGAATACGCATTTTTAAACCTTGGAGGTCGGCCACAGTGTTAATCTGTCGTTTAAACCATCCCCCCATTTGCGCCCCGCTGTTACCGGCGGGAAAGTTAATGATGTTGAAGTCACTATAAATTTTTTGTATGGTTTCCAGTCCCCCCCCATGATACAGCCAGGAGTTCTGTTGTTGGGCGTTGAGTCCGAAGGGTATGGTGGTACCAAAGGCTAAGGCTGGGTTCTTGCCGGTATAATAATAACTGGCTGTATGTCCACATTCTACTGTTCCGGCTTGCACTGCGTCCATGACTTGTAACCCCGGTACTAGCTCCCCCGCAGCAAAGGGTGTAATGGTAAAACGTCCGTCGGTCATTTCTTTAACTCGCTTAGAAATTATATCTGCACCGCTAAATATAATTAGAGATTTCGGCCAACTGGTGGCCATTTTCCACCTGATATTGGGCTGAGTGGTTTGGATGTTGGCGGCGGTTTGGCTACGACTACATGCAGCTAATGTTACCGCGGTTCCAGCAGCGATCGCAGCTGTGTTGAGAATTTGGCGACGTTTAATCATGCTTGGTAAATTTATCAGCGCTAATTGGTGGGTTATCCGTAATTTACCAGTTTTTTACAATCTAGCCGCACTTAAAGCCGCACCAATTAGCCCTACCTCTTGGTTAAGAATAATATGCACGGGTATATCTTCGAGGATGGAACGCATCCGCCCTTTTTGGCTGAAGTTTAACAGAAAATTGCCGTTTTTCAGGAGGGGGAGAATTTTGGGGGCGATTCCACCTGCAATATATAAACCACCATAGGGGAGTAATTTTAGGGCCAGATTACCCGCTTCAGCGCCGTAAATATCCACAAATAATTTTAGAGCTTCCACTGACAGGTGATCGCTCCCTTGGACTGCTGCGCCACCGATGGCCGCCCCGGGGTCAACGCTTTTTTCCATCTGTCCGGCTTCTCTTTCCCAGGTTCTGACAATTTCCGCAATTTCTGGTGATTCGCTGTATACTTGGCGATCGCGTAAAAATTGGTAAATTGCGACTATACCCTGTCCGGAAACTACCCTTTCTACAGACACCCGTTGAATATCATGTTTATCCAGTAGATATTTCAACAGCTGAAATTCTAGCTCATTGCGGGGGGCAAAATCCCCGTGTCCACCTTCTGAGGGAAACACCTGATAATAGTTCCCCTGTTTAATTAAAAACCCTTGTCCTAAACCAGTACCAGCACCAATAACAGCAATGGGTGCTTCTTGTTTGTGTTTCCCAACTTGCAAGGTTAGCAGGTCTTTTTTACTTAATCCGAAAATACCGTAACCCACGGCGGCAAAATCGTTAATTAAGCACATAGAATCAATGCCCAATTCTTGTTTTAACCGGGGGGTATCGAGAAACCAAGTTAAGTTAGTTAGCTTGGCTGTATTATCTACCACGGGTCCGGCGATCGCAAAACAAGCTTTTTGGGGTGTGGGGGTATGAAGCTCAAGGAGGAACTGCTGGACTAAGGGGACTAAGTCGGGAAAATCTCCACTAGGGTAAGTTTTCTGTGCAATGGTATGTAAATTTTCAGCGTCCACCAACCGCAAAATAGTTTTAGTGCCGCCAATATCTCCTGCTAGTAACAAAGTCATAGAATTGAGGATGGGAATTAATTAATTTGTCTGTGCAGTCAAAAATCCTCATTCAGGATTTGAGCAAATCGAACCACTTCCGATACTTTTTTGCTAACATTCATTAACAAATACTCTCTTTAAGAGAGGGCGTATCAACCAATGCACGAAGGAAAATCCTCTATATCCATCAAGTGGGAAGTATCTCCTTTTAGTTCTAGCAACCATTCAGGTCCCTGGCGCAGGATTTTCACTAAGGAACATAAAGAAGCCGTGACTTCTGTTTTAGCAATGTCCCCTACTAACCCCATTGCAGCACCCTGTACAGATGCACTATGTCCTACCAGCAAGATATTTTCAGGATAGCATTCACTAGCCAACAGTTGGGCAGTTTTTCCAGATTAAACTAAGCCGGTCAGTCACCTGACCGACTCGTCTTCAAAACCGCACGTGAGATTTTCACCTCATACGGCTCCTCAGCAATATGGTTCTTGTCATGAATACCTACAAGACTTCCATCACTGGCTGTCTTTCTGTCGTGGCAATGTCTGTGTAACAGTTGTAGGTTTTTATATTCATCTTTTCCACCTTTGGAGATGGGTAGGATGTGGTCAACTTCCATTACATCACCGTCCCTAAAGTAATGCCCGCATTCAGGACATTTACCCTTTTGCCTTTTAAGTAGTGTCGCTACTCTTTTATTGGCTTCGGGATGGTTTGTTATTCTTGAACTCCAATATACCCAATTACCATCAAATGGTGAGGCATTGCCTTTAACCTTAACATGACGTACAATAGGAGTTTCTGGGTGTTTGTGTAGTTTGATGACTTTATCTTCCATCTTAACTGCAAATTCCCAGTTAGATTCACCGATTGTGTGCCAGTATTTATTGGTTATCCATTTTGCCGTTTTATTGGGATGTCGGCGCTTTGCCCATCTAAATAATCTGTAGTAGATTAGTTCCTGAATCTTACTGAATGTTTCTTTACTTACTACTGTTGAGTAGTAATTACACCATCCCCTGATAATGGGGTTTAGTTTGCTTATCAATCCCAATTGTGGTGTTGGTAAGTTTTTCTTTATGGTCTTAGAAACCTGTTCGTAGTGATTCTTGACTGCTTTCTTAGATGGGGTGATGATGGTTTTGAAACCTAGTATTTCTTTGTGAGTATTCAAACCTGAGTTGTGTTTACCTACTGGGTGTTGTCTCACATTGAACCCAAGAAAGTCAAATCCTGGTTTTTCTGATTGGTATTCATACAAGGTATGAGCCAATCTGGTCTTGCTAGGCTTTAATTCCAGTCCCATTTCATTCAGCCATTTAACTAGAATCCCCTTACATTGTTCAATAACTGCCAGATTTTCATGCAGGATTACAAAGTCATCCGCATATCTGATTATTGATATTGCTTGTGCCTTGTTTGTCTTTGAAGCTTTTCCCGGTAATTTGGATGCGAAGTCTTTTATGATTTCTTCCATACCATGTAAAGCTATATTTGCCAACAGAGGTGATATTACCCCGCCTTGCGGTGTGCCTTCTTCTGTAGGGAATAAGACTTTATTATCAACCACTCCTGCCTTTAACCATGCCTTGATTTGACGGCGTAGTTTAGGGTAGGTGTTCAGTTTATTTAACAATGCTTGATGGTTAATCTTGTCAAAACATTTGGCAATATCGGCATCCAAGACAAACTTAGGTTTGACATTAATAGATTTGAATATTGCATCAATGGCATCATGACATGAGCGTCCTGGTCTGAATCCATATGAGTTAGGCTCAAACTTGGCTTCCCATTCTGGCTCTAATGCCAGTTTGACAAGCGCTTGTAATGTCCTATCATACATAGTGGGTATTCCTAGTGGTCTTTTCTCATCCCTTCCAGGTTTGTCTATCCAGACTCTCCGGGTGGGTTTGGGTTTTGACCCTAGTTTTAACTCATCTACCAATTCCATTCTTTCCTTGGGTGATAAAGCTTTCACTCCATCAACTCCGGCGGTTTTCTTTCCTTGATTGTCTTGAGTTACCCTACGTGTTGCCAAAGCTTTGGCTGACCAGGATTTCATCAGCACCTTTTGGAGTCC
>CAIWDD010000106.1 GCA_903911355.1 uncultured Nodularia sp.
CTGGCTAGTGGGAGTTTTGACAGCACTATCAAACTGTGGGATGTGCAGACAGGTAAGGTTCGCCGCACCCTCACCGGTCATTCTTACCGGGTTAATTCTGTAGGATTCAGCCCCGATGGTCAAACCCTGGCTAGTGGGAGTTATGACAACACTATCAAACTGTGGGATGTGAGGACAGGTAAGGTTCGCCACACCCTCACCGGTCATTCTAGCTCGGTTGAGTCTGTAGGATTCAGCCCGGATGGTCAAACCCTTGTTAGTGGGAGTTATGACAACACTATCAAACTGTGGCGGTTAAGGTCGCAGTGAATATTGTTTTACCCGTAGCCATGTCCTTGTAAGGGGAGGGGACTGGATTTAATCAATTAAATGGGGTGAAAATTAGGGTTGACGGTTGACGGTTGACGGGTGACGGTTGACGGTTGACGGTTGACGGGTGACGGGTGACGGGTGACGGGTTGACGGTTGACGGTTGACGGTTGACGGTTGACGGTTGAGGGTTGACGGGTTGACGGGTGACGGGTGACGGTTTAAGAGCTAGGACAACCGGGAGCCAGGGGTTAGAAACCCCTGTCTAAAAGCTGAAGTCGGATAAATCCGACTGGGTGTTAAATATAACATTATCCATAGGGTTAGCAATCATTTTCTAGAGTATTATATGTAACTTACAAGTCCACTAAAAGTGGACTTTTGCTATTAGACGCCTAATTTATTCCCAGTCAACAGTCAACCGTCAACAGTCAACAGTTAACAAATCCAAACCTACCCCCGAATGATTGTGATATTTCTTCCCTGGGGACTCAGGGCTATTTCGGTGGTAGTGCGATCGCTGATGGGGGGTAAATCAGGACGACGGTCAAATATGATTAACCATCCTGTATCTAGATTGAGTCCTGATAAATATTTATCTAATTGTATTAATCCTTGGGGTAAGGGGTCGGGTTTACCCTGTTTCCATACCTTTAATTCCATCCCTAAGACTACATCCCCATAACGCAGACATATATCCATCCTCCCGGAACCGATGGCGTATTCTCGTTCTAAGCTACCACCACCATTAACAACGCGGTGTAAAAATGCCATTAATACTAAATGGGGAGCAATTTCTGGGTAAGGGGTACTTTTAAATAATGGTTCCCCGTGTTGTCGCCAAAAGTCTAAGAATAAGTCTAATAATTTTTCTGGGATTAACTCACCACTAGGACTCAACCATTCAGGTTCAATCACCCCTAAAGACATAATGGGGGTATAGGCTAAAACTTTAGGTAAAACTTCTCTATAAATCGGGTTGGCGATTTCTAAACCTCTGATGGGATGATAACGACACAATCCTAAATCTAGGAGAAAACGAATATCATCATTAGGCACATCTGGTAATTCTTCCCCAGCTAACATGGGTTGAATAATCGCCTTAACCCTATCTTCCCGTAATCGCTCCGCTAAACTATCTAAATGGGTGTCTTGCCTTTGAATTAAAATATCTTTGGCTTGATTAATTAAATCTACGGTGATGGGAATATTCACATCTTCTGCTAAATACTCTGTAACTTCCTTAGCTAAAGCATTGACTAACCAAGGTTGACCCTGGGTTAAATCATAGGCGTGGTGAATGGCTTCGGGGGTGAAAATTTGCCCAGTAGCTTCGGTGTGTTGTTCGTATAGACTCTTCACATCTTCTAAGGTGAAATTACTTAAAGTTAGAGAGCGCACCTTGATATTAAAGGGGCTAGAGGTATTTAATCTATCACTACCGCCAGAGGCTACTTTATAATCCCGTACATCCCGCATCCCAATTAACGCCACACATTGGGGGAAACCTTGGGGGCGATTGGGATAACCGGAGCGTAATTGTCGCAGTACACAGATGAGAGTTTCATCACTTAAAGCATCAATTTCATCTAAAAATACCACTAGGGGATGGGGAGAGTTAGCCGCCCAAGTGCTTAAAAATGCGCCAATTTGCGAGCCAGTACTGACTACAGGCCATATAGTAGGCTGTAGGTTAGCTGGTAGGCGAAATTTAACCGACTGTTTCCACTCATCTAAAATTGCTTGTTCAGCAGTTCCCGGATCATAGGGAAATACCGCCCCCACTTCTAAGGATAGTAACACGGCTGTATATTTACCACTGGCTGTTAATTCCTGTGCTAGGGTGAGCATGGCAGTGGTTTTACCGGTTTGTCTGGGTGCATGGATGACAAAGTAATTGCGCTGTTCAATCAGGCGTTTTAATTGGGGTAACCGTTCACTAGTGGGTAGGGTATAGTGTATATCGGGTTGACAAGGGCCTGCTGTGTTAAACCATTTAGTCATAAAAGTTCATGTATACTACGATTTAATTATAAGTTCTATGACGGTTGACTGTTGACTGTTGACTGTTGACGGTTGACTGTTGACTGTTGACTGTTGACTGTTGACGGTTGACGGGTTGACGGTTGAAGGGTTGACGGTTGACGGTTGACGGGTTGACGGGTGACGGGTGACGGTTGACGGGTTGACGGGTTGACGGGTTGAGGGTTTAAGAGCTAGGACAAACGGGAGCCAGGGGTTAGAAACCCCTGTCTGAAAGCTGAAGTCGGATAAATCCGACTGGGTGTTAAATATAACATTATCAATAGGGTTAACAATCATTTTCTAGAGTATTATATGTAACTTACAAGTCCACTTTTAGTGGACTTTTGCTATTAGCCGCTTAATTTATTCCCAATCAACAATCAACAGTCAACAGTCAACAGTCAACAGTCAACAATCAACAGTCAACAGTCAACAATCAACAGTCAACAGTCAACAGTCAACAGTCAACAGTCAACAATCAACAGTGCTGGAAATATTAAGTTTAGTATCAAGGTCAGGTACTCTTGATTTAACAGTGATATATTAATAAGTGAAGCTAAATAGCTTCCCTGGCAGATTCAACAGCCAATGTTCAGTTCACAAAGAGGTAAAAGCGCTGTTATCTAATTATCTGTCTCGTCAACCGAACACAACACCCAACTGGAAAGCTGATATTTCCTCAGATTGGTAAACAGGGGGATATGCCACTGATAGTTTAGTCAGGGTCACCCTAGATAGTCTGATAAATGAGAGGAAATCATAAGGTGAGTAGGAGCTTGGGTGTTGTTGTGTCTAAGATTTTCACCTGCAAGAATAAACTAACCCAGATCCCCGACTGCTTGAAGAAGTCGGGGATCTAATGCGGTAATCATCAATTATGCCGTCGTAAGAACCGAATTTACAGAAATTCTTATCCTGATTAATATTTAAATTAAGCACTAAGACAAGTGCAAAATCAATTAAAGAAAAACTACTTAATCGGAGGAATATTTATGTTAGTTCGCTGGAATCCCTGGATGGAAATCGGTACTCTCCACCGTGAAATTAATAACCTACTTGAAGAAACCAAAGCACCATCTAGACTATTTGAAAGAGGTTTCCACAAAGTTCCTGCTGCGGAAATATCCGAAACCGATGACGCAGTTAATGTCAAGCTAGAAATACCAGGAATGGACACCAAAGACCTGGATATACAAGTTACAGAAGACACCGTTTATATTACTGGTGAGCGCAAATCGGAAACTAAAACCGAAAATAAAGGTGTCAGCAAGAGTGAATTTTATTACGGTAAATTCCAACGGGCGATTTCTCTACCTACCTTGGTACAAAATAATAAAGTTAGTGCGGAATACAAGGATGGTATTTTGCATCTAACATTACCCAAAGCTGAAGAAGAAAAGAAAAAAGTTGTCAAGGTAAATCTGCAATAATCCCTGGTTGGTAATTTCCGTCTTCTACCTCCTCCTGCAATCAATTTCAACTTAAACGCCTGGTAATGAGCGCAACCAGGCTTTTTTTGTTTAGAGGATGTTTATCAAGTCATGATTAGTGTATCAACTATTGTTTCACCCCACCCTCACCCTCCCCTTGTAAGGGGAGGGGACTGGATTTTATTGTTTTTTGTGTGTCCCCTATTCCCTATTCCCTATTCCCCATTCCCTATTCCCTATTCCCTATTCCCCATTCCCTGTTCCGGTGTTCCTTGTTCCCTGTTCCCTGTTCCCTGTTCCCTAAGATAAAAATTACCTGTTTAATACTTTCCAAACATCCTCTTATTAAACATTTATTGATTACACTGAAGTTAGTATTGATGAACCTATAGGAGCCATGACTCAACCAACTTCTAAAATATGTATATTGGGTGGAGGCTTTGGTGGTCTCTATACCGCTCTGCGCTTAAGTCAGTTACCCTGGGAAAAGGGGGAAAAACCGGAAATTGTCCTGGTTGACCAGGGCGATCGCTTTATATTTTTACCATTACTATACGAATTACTCACAGGGGAAATGCAGACCTGGGAAATTGCGCCCCCCTTTCAGGAGTTATTACAAGGTACAGGGGTACGTTTTTACCAAGGTGTGGTATCGGGAATTGACACCGAGCAAAAACGGGTACAGTTACAGGATGGCCCAGAAATTCCCTATGACAGATTAGTATTAGCTTTGGGTGGAGAAACACCCCTAGATATGGTTCCCGGAGCCACATCTTACGCTTATCCATTCCGCAACCTCACGGACGCTTACCGCTTAGAAGAACGTCTGCGAGTCTTAGAAGAATCCGACGCGGATAAAATTCGCGTCGCCATTGTTGGCGCTGGTTACAGTGGTGTAGAGTTAGCCTGTAAACTGGCAGATAGATTAGGAAAAAGGGGACGTTTGCGCCTGATTGAAATCGGTGATCAAATTTTACGCACCTCTCCAGAATTTAACCGCCAAGCTGCTACCAAAGCTTTAGAAGCCAAGCAGGTATTTCTAGACTTAGAAACCAAGGTAGAATCAATTGGTAAAGATACCATTTCCCTAGAATATAAAACTCAAGTAGATACAATTCCTGTAGATTTAGTGATTTGGACTGTGGGAACCAGGGTAGCAACCGTAGTCCGCACCCTGAACTTAAAGCAAAATCAACGCTGTCAAATCACAACTACACCCACCTTACAAGTCTTAGACCAACCAGAAATCTTTGCCTTGGGAGACTTAGCAGACTGTCGTGATGCTGAAGGTCAACAAGTCCCCGCTACAGCCCAAGTTGCTTTTCAACAAGCTGATTATACTGCTTGGAATATCTGGGCTTCTCTGACTAATCGCCCTTTACTTAGTTTCCGTTACCAGCAATTAGGGGAAATGATGGCTTTGGGTAAAGATAATGCTACCCTCACCGGTTTAGGTGTAAAGTTAGATGGGCCTTTGGCATATGTGGCTCGTCGTCTGGCTTATCTCTATCGGATGCCTAGTTTAGATCATCAACTCAAGGTTGGTTTTAATTGGCTAGTTCGTCCCATTATAGATAAACTATCCTAGTAGTATCTGGTGTCTTCACCAACAACTCAAATCTCATATTTATAATTAGTTTACTAGGTTTGATGGAACGACCGAAAGTTATTTTTTTAGATGCTGTTGGTACCCTATTCGGTGTTAAAGGCAGTGTGGGGCAAATTTATAGTCAAATAGCCAAGGAATTTGATGTTGAAGTTTCTGCGGAAATATTGGATACAGCCTTTAAACAAAGCTTTGCAGCTTCCCCTCCGCCCATATTTCCTGATGCACACTTAGATGATCTTTCCCAGCGTGAGTTTGATTGGTGGCAGAAAATTGTCTACAATACTT
Organism: uncultured Nodularia sp.; assembly: GCA_903911355.1. GTDB lineage: Bacteria > Cyanobacteriota > Cyanobacteriia > Cyanobacteriales > Nostocaceae > Anabaenopsis > Anabaenopsis arnoldii. The sequence continues at coordinate 5,659 of CAIWDD010000106.1, forward strand.
TTGAAAGCGCGGGGGTTATGTCAGAATTTTCTGACTTTTCCAGTTTTTTTAGTGAACTCTATATTCACTTTGGGACTGGGGAACCTTGGTTTGTTTATCCTGATGTCCTCTCATCTTTGAACCACTGGCGAGAACAGGGTATTCAATTAGGTGTAGTCTCTAATTTTGATTCCCGACTTTTCTCGGTCTTGCAAGGTTTAGAACTGAGTAATTATTTTAGATCTATTACCATTTCTACCCAAGCGGGTGTTGCTAAACCAGACCCACAGATTTTTGCCTTGGCTTTAGCAAAACATCATTGTCCACCTCAAGCCGCTTGGCACATTGGTGATAGTGTTGTGGAGGACTATCAAGGTGCTAAAGCCGCAGGGTTGAGAGGTATTTGGATTAATCGCCAGAAAGTTTCTGAGGAAAAGCCAGAATCTGACCCTATACCCTCTCCTGACCCAGGAGAGGGGGAGGTATGAAGCTGTTAAAGCAAAAAGGGGCGCGCTAGCATAAAACTAGAAATGGTTTTAGCATCTATGGCGTCGCCCTGGAGGATAGCTTTCTCTAGTTCTTCGGGTGTTAATAGTACGGTTTCGATATCCTCATCTTCATCTTTTTTGGGTGGGTTTTCCAGCTTTTCTAAATCTCGCGCCAGAAAAGCATAGATGATTTCGTCAGAATAGCCGGGGGCGAGGAAAAATTCACCCAGTTTATCCCATTTTTGAGCGCTATAACCTGTTTCTTCCTCAATTTCCCGTTGTACTGTCTTCAGGGGATCTTCGTTGATTTCTACTGTCCCGGCGGGAAATTCTAATATTCTTCTCTGAATTGCAAAGCGGTACTGGCGCACCAGTACTAGTTTACCTGTTTTTGTTATGGGTACAGCTAAGGCTCCGCCGGGGTGACGAACGCATTCCCATTCCCCTTCGGCTTTATTGGGTAAACGCAGACGATTGACTTCAAAGTCAAACTTGCGACCTTTATAAAATAAGCACTGTTTTAGCAGCTGTGGTAATTCTCTACCTAGTGGCATAGTAAATTTATTTTATATCTGGATACATATACTAACTGCTGTGAACAAAAACCGTATATTTTTTTAGTTATTGGTTGGAGAATAAAACTACATCGGCACAGTCTAGCTGTTTGACTATATCTTTAATCTTACTTCCAGAAGTTGGCTCTACCCAATGGGGCGCAATTTCAGCCAGTGGTATTAATACGAAAGCTCGAGATCCCATGCGGGGATGAGGAATCTGCAGTTGGGGGGTGTCTATGATTAAGTCATCATATAATAACAAGTCTAAATCCAGCGATCGCGCACCCCAGCGCTCTTGACGCACCCGACCAAATTTTGCTTCTGTAGCCAATAAGGTCTCTAATAATAAGTCTGGTGACATTTCTACTTGCAAGATGGCGCAGCCATTTAAATAATCTGGTTGGGGCGGACCCACAGGTTTAGTGCGATACCAACTAGATTGAGCTTGTACCTTGATCCCCGGTGTGGCGGCCAATGTCTCTATAGCTGCTGTTAAAATTTTATAGGAATCGCCAATATTACTACCCAGGGCAATGGCACTAAGTTTACCTGGTTTTTTGATGATTGAGTTAAGCATTTGCATGGTATGATGTTAACATCAGCTTTACGTGCATTTGAGTAGAGCCGACTATGGTGACATCTTCTTTCCAGTTCTATTCACCATCATATTAACTCCAAAAATAGCCCGCCAACCCACGATAGCTCTGTTTTGGCAACATTTAGCTACTCTTGGTTTGGCGGTAATTATTTAGTGCTATTCGCTACACTAAATTTTAAAGGTGTGATTGCGTTAATATTTTTACCCAAAATTTATTGCAAGTGTTCAATTACTCTGATACTTGATGTTTTTGGGACAAAAGTTAATTTTTAGAGGATACCCCAAAAGTGGAGAAAGCCCTGACCAGTAAATACTTCAATTAAAGCAGCAGCTGAAAAACCAATCATTGCTAAACGACCGTTCCAATTTTCGGTTTGGGTAGTGAATCCCCAATTCCACGCATTACGGTTTTCTGGAGCTGGTGTAGTTGTAGTTTTCATCTTGAATCACCGGAATAGGACTTAACAGAGGTTTTTGTTTTCTCTATTAAGTACTGTAACAGATATTTTAAAAAGTGTAACGAAAACTTGCCAAAAAGTTGTAAATAGTATCTATAGCCTTTCAGCTATCCTCAACTTAGCGGAACGCGATCGCGGATTCTCAGCCAATTCTTTTTCGGTAGCAGTAATTGGTTTTTTAGTCAAGACATTTAACAAAGGAGAATTGCGGAAATCATGCTTGACGGGGCGGTCTTCCAGACTGTGAAAGCTGATAATGGCAATTCGACCACCGGGAACCAGAGAATGGGGGGCTTGGTGTAAAAAAGTTGCCAAAGACTGTAACTCATCATTAACCACAATGCGCAAAGCTTGAAAAACACGGGTAGCAGGGTGAATGCGACCATAACGGTATTGACGGGGGACAGCAGAGGCGATCGCCTCTGCCAATTCCGTAGTAGTGTGAAATGGTCGTTTTTCCACAATGCGCCTGGCGATGCGGCGGGATAAACGTTCCTCACCGAACTTAAAGAAAATATCTGCTAACTCCGGCTCATCCCAGTGATTAATCACATCAGCGGCGGTTAAACATTGACCCTGGTTCATGCGCATATCCAGATTAGCGGTGTGGCGAAAGCTAAAACCCCGTTCTGGCTGGTCTAAATGGTAAGAGCTCACACCCAAATCAGCCAGGATACCATCAAAAGAGTGGGGAGTATATTGATAAGATGAGAAATTGCCCAGGACAAACTGCACCCGGTCACCAAACTCAGCCAAGTGCTTTTGGGCTGCTAGCAGAGCATCCTGATCTTGGTCAATAGCCGTCAACCGCACATTAGCAGCGGCCTCTAAGATCAAGCGACTGTGGCCACCACCGCCCACGGTTGCATCCAAATAATGGCCCCCAGGGCGTACCGCCAACCCCTCAATAACCTCTCGGCTTAAAACTGGCACATGAAGAAATTCAGCGCCTACAATTCCCTGAATCTCAAGCTCCATATAATAATAGTTGAAGAAGTGAAACAAATTGAAACATCAAGTAAAATCCCCTCACTAGGACCCATCTCCAACATACTCTGTATGGGTAATAGATGTAGACGCTGCTAGAGCGACTTCTGAAAACTATTTCCCTGACAAACTGATTTTGGCAGAAACGAACAATCGAGCCTGGTGGGGATGATGGGGTTGAAGTGAAAATTTTCATAATGGGAGAACACCGAACTTATGGCCAGACTAGAAACCCGCACCGAGCCTATGGTGCTGAATATGGGGCCACACCACCCCTCAATGCACGGGGTTTTGCGGTTAATTGTGACATTGGACGGCGAGGATGTCGTTGATTGTGAACCGGTGATCGGCTATTTACATCGGGGGATGGAGAAAATTGCTGAGAACCGCACCACTGTCATGTACGTTCCCTACGTCAGTCGGTGGGACTACGCCGCGGGTATGTTTAACGAAGCAGTAACCGTTAACGCCCCGGAACAATTAGCAGGTATAGCCGTACCCAAACGCGCCAGCTATATTCGGGTGATCATGTTAGAACTCAACCGAATTGCTAACCACTTATTGTGGTTTGGTCCGTTTCTGGCTGACGTGGGGGCGCAAACACCCTTCTTCTATCAGTTCCGAGAACGGGAAATGATTTATGATTTGTGGGAGGCAGCCACGGGATACCGGATGGTAAACCACAACTATTTCCGCGTGGGTGGCGTAGCAGTTGATTTACCCTATGGTTGGGTTGATAAATGCTTAGATTTCTGTGACTATTTTCTCCCCAAAGTTGACGAGTACGAGCGCTTGGTTACCAATAATCCCATTTTTCGCCGGCGGATTGAGGGTATTGGTACCATCACCCGGGAACAAGCCATTAACTGGGGATTATCTGGCCCCATGTTACGCGGCTCTGGGGTTAAATGGGACTTAAGGAAAGTTGACCACTACGAGTGCTACGACGATTTTGATTGGGATGTGCAATGGGAAACCGCCGGGGATTGTTTAGCCCGTTACATGGTGCGGATGCGGGAAATGCGCGAATCTGTGAAGATTATTCGCCAAGCAATTCAAGGACTACCAGGGGGACCCTACGAAAACCTGGAAGCCAAGCGCATGGCGGAGGGGAAAAAATCCGAGTGGTATGGCTTTGATTATCAATACATTGGGAAAAAAGTTGCACCTACTTTTAAAATGCCCAAAGGCGAAATCTATTCCCGTGTGGAAAGCGGTAAAGGTGAACTGGGAATTTATCTTGTCGGGGATGATCATGGCTTCCCTTGGCGGTGGAAAATTCGCGCCGCTGACTTTAACAACCTGCAAATTGTCCCGGAACTCCTACGAGGGATGAAAGTTGCAGATATTGTGGTTATTCTTGGTAGTGTTGACGTGATCATGGGATCTGTGGACAGATAGTACACTGGAGAGGGAATTGGGGCGTGAGCATTAGTTTCTACCTCCTATCCCTCCCCAGAAACTGACAATAAATCTCCTAGTTGTTCATCCCTGTGTGTCTGTATACCCAAACCCCAAAAAAACTCAAAACATCAACCTGAACACCCACTAACTAACTGTGCCATCTATGCCTTTGTCGCGTATAGTCACCCTCATTGTAGGTTTAATTGTCATTTTGGCATTAAGCCTCTGGTTGATTGACTCACTGTCTCGGCTTTACTGGCAGTTGTCCTATTCGCCACTGCTGGGTAATTTGCTGCTGTTGTTGTTGGTTTTATTGATTGGGGGGTTGGTTGCGGCTTTTGTTTATTATGTATTGATACTTCAAGCCGGGGAAAGGCGATCGCACCGCCCAGCCCGACGAGTTACGGCTGCAGAAATTCCCGCTGCTAAATCTGATGCGGCTTCGAGTACATTAAAAGCTGTTAAACAACAGGTAGCCCAAATTCAAGATGAAGTCGCACGACAAGCTTTATTAAGTAAATCCCGGGAAATTGAAGTTAATCTGGCACGGGGTGAAATTCAAGTAGTTGTCTTTGGTACAGGTAGTGCTGGTAAAACTTCTTTAGTTAATGCCATTATGGGGCGCATAGTCGGTCAGGTAAATGCGCCCATGGGGACTACCCAGGTGGGGGAAACCTATTGTTTGCGGTTGAAGGGATTAGAACGCAAGATTTTAATTACCGATACTCCGGGGATTTTAGAAGCCGGGGAGGAGGGAAGCGAACGGGAACAGTTAGCCAGAGAACTAGCAACTTCAGCAGATTTACTGTTATTTGTGGTGGATAATGATTTGCGACGTTCTGAATATGAACCCCTGCGCAGTTTGGCGGAAATTGGCAAGCGATCGCTGTTGGTTCTCAATAAAACTGATTTATATACAGATGAAGATCAAGAATCTATCCTGGCTCGGTTACGTCAACGGGTACAGGGATTTATTGCCGCCAATGATGTGATTGCGATCGCGGCTAATCCCCAAGCCGCAAAACTAGAAACTGGCGAAACCCTAGAGCCAGAAGCGGATATTATCCCCTTGCTGCGACGGATGGCGGCGATTTTACGGGCTGAAGGTGAGGATTTGGTCGCGGATAATATTCTTCTGCAATCCCTACGCCTGGGAGAAGAGGCGCGAAATTTGATTGATGTCCAGCGTCGTCGTCAAGCTGACAAAATAGTTGATCGCTTTAGCTGGATTGGGGCTGGGGTGGTATCAGTTACACCTCTACCAGTAGTAGATTTACTGGCAACCGCCGCTGTTAATGCTCAAATGGTAGTGGAGATTGGCAGAGTCTACGGCTGTGAACTGAACATGGAACGAGGTAAAGAGTTAGCCCTTTCCCTAGCCAAGACCATCGCTAGTTTAGGTATAGTCAAAGGTGCAATTCAATTAATATCTACAGCTTTACAATTTCATGTAGCCACCTTTGTCATTGGTAGGGCAATTCAAGGGGTAACGGTAGCTTATTTAACACGGATTGCGGGGAAAAGTTTTATTGAGTATTTTCGCCATGACCAAGATTGGGGTGATGGTGGTATGACTGAAGTAGTCAAGGAACAATTTAAATTAAACCGCAGGGATGAATTTATCAAAGCTTTTGTGCAAGAGGCGATCGCGCGGGTGGTCAAACCCTTAACAAATAACACCCAGGTAATTTCACAGGACGAAGAAACCAAAGGGTAAAGTGACTGGGCTTTCAAAAATGGACGCTAGGATGATTTATTTCCCAGACTTCCGGAAAAACTCTTGATCTAGCGAAACATATGATAAGGCCTTATTTAGTAACCAGCTCATGAATGATCACATGATCGGTAAAGTACTACAAGCACGTTACCAAGTTATCCAAAGCCTGGGTGCAGGGGTATTTGGCGAAACATACATCGCCATAGATAGAGACCACCCGGGAAATACCAAATACACGATTAAACAGATTAGCGGGGAAAAATTTCCCCCCAGCTACTTAGACAGTTTAAAATTTTGCTTTCTCAATGAAACAGGAACTCTCCAGCGTCTAGGAAGCCATGGTCAAATTCCCCAGTTTGTCGCCTATTTTGAAGAAAATGAGCATTTCTACTTAGTACAGGAATTTGTAGAGGGACATTCCCTGAGTCAGGAATTACCCATCAAGCATTCCTGCGGAGGTCTGTGGACGGAAACCGAAGTTATAGAATTGTTAGAAGATACCCTAGGTATTTTAGATTTTGTTCACTCTCAAGGTGTGATCCATTGCCATATTAAGCCCGAAAACTTGATTAGACGTACTCTTGATGGCAAATTAGCTTTAATCGACTTCGGTTTAATCGAGTCAGTTGATTTAGGCGCATATGGGGAGCTACCTATTTATGACCTTCCTGTAAACGCCCTGGGGTACATATCGCCAGAGCAATTTATTGGTCAAACCCTGCCCAATAGTGATATTTATGCTTTGGGTATGATTGCCATTCAAGCCTTAACAGGACTAGAACCACTGCGATTAAAACTAGATGTTGGCACTGGTGAGATTATCTGGCAGACTGAAGATATATCAGTCAGTGATCAGCTAGCTGCTATTCTCAGTAAAATGATTTGCTATGATTGCCAAGATCGCTTTCAGTCTGCGGCTGAAGTCTTATATACCCTTAATCAAGTCTTCAACGCCCCGAAAATACCCCTTCAACTCCATCAAATCATCAGGGCTGAAAATCAGGCTCCCCAACCACAGCATAACTTTGATACACCTTACCCAGTATTTTCAGGGATGAAAGTAGGCTTGGCGGCTAATTCCTTATTAGTGGGATTAGCAGCATGTTCTTTAATGAATAATTCTCCTGCATATTCCGAAACAGACAGATTAGATATAGCCACAAAAGAATATCAAACAGGCAATCTTCAAAAAGCCCTGGCGTTAGCTGAATCAATTCCTGCTTACAGCAATGTTTACCCGGATGCTCAAGCTAATATAGAAGAATGGCAGGGTAAATGGCCATTGGCGGCTGAACAATACGAAATTGCCCAACAAGCCCTGAATGAGGAGAGATGGTCAGATGTTTTAAGTGTGCAGGCGCAATTACCAGATATTTTATATTGGCAATCTAAAGTAGAGAAACTGGTGGAGCAAGCACGAGCCAACATTGCCATACAAACACACGATTTGTTATCAAAAGCCTATGCAAAAGCTGTAGATAGAGAATTTTCAGCGGCTATAGAATATCTGCGTCAAATTCCTCCCGACAGTACTGCTGGTACTTTAGTTCAACAGAAAATAGCCGAGTACGACCAAAAGCGGCAGATTAGAGCGGCTTATTTTTTACATCGTGCCAATATCAAAGCATCTGTTGGCGACCTTAATGGCGCTATCGAGTTTCTGCGTAAAATTCATAAAAGTAGTTCTGTTTACCCTCAAGCTCAGGCTAAACTGAATGAATACACCCAACAGCAGCAACTGCATGATCGAAGTGTAAATATGGCGTTGAATTCCTTCACCGCTAAAAATGGCACTTTTCACCCAGAGAAGGAGCTGCAAGAGGTAAATGTTCGTTAGATAATTGCCTTGGCTGGTTTTGGTAACGGGCTTTAATTACTTGTTGATCATATGGCTTGGTGATAAAAGTCCATTACCTGTGGATATTTTTGTCAATTAAATAAGGCATTGCTTGCTGTTAATACTCCCATAACTCCTGGGATTATGCTGTGAGTTTTAGATCCCGGACTTCTTCAAGAACTCCGGGATCTATATTTATGAACTACAAATTATAGCAGTAACCACAAGTGTTAGGACATTTCCCCAATCCTTCCCATTCCCTGTTCCCTGTTCCCTGTTCCCTGTTCCCTTAAAACCACAATTATGATGTCCTAACGTGTATGCTTAGTGCTATAAAAGAAAGTTTTTCTGTAGAGATTATTTTGGTAACAATATATGGGAAAATTATTGTATAACACTTGGGTATCTGTTCGGGGATAAAAATGACAAAAACCACCAGCCCCACCCCCGGCTCCATTGTAACTTGTCGTAGTCGGCAATGGGTGGTTATACCAGACGAAAATCAAGACCTAATTCGCCTCCGTCCCCTGAGCGGTAAGGAAGAGGAAATAGTTGGTATTTATAGACACCTAGGGTTAGAAAAGGTAGAACCTGCAACATTTCCCCCTCCCGATGCTCACAGTATTAAAGACCACACTGCAGCCCTCTTACTCATGGATGCAGCCAGACATCTGCTACGAAGTGGAGCGGGGCCGTTTCGCTGCTTGGGTAGGTTATCACTGCGTCCCCATCCCTATCAGTTAGTTCCCCTGTTGATGGCACTGCGATTAGAGACGGTAAGATTATTAATTGCCGATGATGTGGGGATTGGTAAAACCATAGAAGCGGGATTAATTGCGCGGGAACTGTTTGATAGGGGAGAGGTTAGACGGATAGCGGTTTTATGTCCTCCTCACCTGTGTGACCAATGGCACCGAGAATTAAGGGAGAACTTCCATATTGATGCGGTGGTAGTGCGTTCGGGTACGGCTTCTAAGTTAGAACGGGCAATACCTAACGGTTCCCATATATTTAGTTACTATCGACACATTATTGTCAGCCTGGACTATGCCAAAGCAGAACGCCGTCGGGCTAGTTTTATTACCCACTGTCCAGATTTGGTAATTGTGGATGAAGCCCATACCTGTACTCGTTCTAGTAGTAAGAGTACATCCCAACAACAACGACATCAATTAATTGAGCAGATTTCCCAGGAAAAAAATCGCCATTTATTGTTATTGACAGCTACGCCTCATAGTGGTATTGAGGAATCTTTTCTCTCCCTGTTAGGTTTACTCAAACCAGAGTTTGCAAATTTCACCCTGGATCAACTCACAGAAACAGAACGAGACCAATTAGCTAGTCATTTTATTCAACGACGGCGAGCAGATGTTAAACTCTGGTTGGGTCAGGAAACACCCTTCCCAGAACGTCTTGCAGATGAGAAGCCTTACAAATTATCTCAGGAATATAAACAACTTTTTGAAGAAGTATATAATTTTGCCCGGGGGTTAATCAAAACTACCACCCAAGAAATGACCTATGCTCAACGCCGGGGGCGTTATTGGTCAGCATTGGCTTTGATTCGGTGTGTGATGTCTTCCCCCGCTGCGGCTGTTGCTAGTTTAACACATCAAGCTAGTAAATATACTGTGGATGCTGATGTGGATGAAGAGTTGATGAGTTCCTATGTATATGACCCGACAGACCAGGAACAAGCTGTTGATACTTCCCCCACGGTAGTTATAGAACAGGGACAACAAAGCTACAGTCAGTCAGATAAACGCCAGCTACGTGCTTTTATCCAATCTGCACAAAAGTTACAGGGGAATAAAGACCAGAAATTACAATCCTGTATTGGTTATGTCCAAACTTTACTGGCAAATAATTACAATCCCATTATCTGGTGTCGCTATATTGCTACTGCTAAATATTTAGCAGAGGCGCTCAAACAGAAGTTAGAAAAGAAACGTAGTCAAGTTCGGGTAATTGCTATTACTGGGGAAATGTCCGAGGATGAGCGAGAAATTCACCTAGAAGAATTGAAATCTTATCAGGAAAGGGTTTTAGTTGCTACCGACTGTTTGAGTGAGGGGGTAAATTTACAGTCTCATTTTAGCGCTGTGATTCACTATGATTTACCCTGGAATCCTAACCGCTTGGAACAACGGGAAGGTAGAGTTGACCGCTATGGACAAACAGCACCCCAGGTAAAAAGTTGTTTACTCTATGGACAAGATAACCCCATAGATGGCGCAGTGTTAGAAGTGCTAATCCGTAAGGCGGTACAAATACATAAGACTTTGGGTATTACTGTACCTATACCCATGGATAGCACTACTGTAGCGGAAGCGGTGTTTAAATCTCTGTTTGACAGGGTTACAGATGGGGTACAGTTGTCTCTGTTGGATTTGTTGGATGAGGAAGAATCGGCTTGTGAACGGGTACATAAGCAATGGGATCAAGCGGTGGAACGGGAAAAAATCAGCCGCACTCGCTTTGCTCAACGGGGAATTAAACCCACAGAAATAGAACAGGAGTTAATCGAATCTGAGCAGATTTTGGGGAGTGAGGAGGATGTAGCTAGATTTGTTAAAAATGCTTGTGAACGGTTATCTTGTTCTTTGATTGAGAAAAAACAAGGATGGTTATTACCGACAATTCCTAGTTTTTTACAACCAGTATTAGGTAATGAAAAACGTATAATTAGTTTTACTAACCCCCCACCGGAAGGGGTGGAATATGTGGGGCGTAATCATCCTTTGGTGGAAGGTTTGGCGCGCCACATTATGGAAGAGGCTTTAGTTAATGGTCAGGATCCTTTGGCGGCTAGATGCGGGTTTACACTGACTGATAGTGTAAGTAAACGTACAACTTTACTTTTATTGCGTTTACGGCATTTATTAAATAGTTCCAGCAAGAATGTAGACAGGTTGGCGGAGGAATGTGTGGTAATTGGGTTTACAGGACCCCCCTCTGCTCCTGTGTGGTTACCACCCCAGGAAGCTCAAGCACTTTTGCAAACGGCTAATCCGGTGGGTGATATTTCCCTGGGGATGAAAAAAGAAGAAATTACGGAGTTACTCGATCGCATTCATGAGTTACAGGATGATTTAGAACAGTTTGCTCGACAGCGATCGCACTCCCTTTTACAATCCCATCAGCGTGTACGGAAAATTACTAAGGAGGGAGCAGTTAAAGTCATACCACAGTTACCTATGGATTTACTGGGTGTGTATATTTTACAGCCGGGAAAACGTAAATCTTAATTGGGACTGTCAGTAAACAAACTTTTGAGGGGAGACATTAATGGCTGTATCGGGTGTGACTTTAGCAGGGGTACAATTTCAGGGTAATTTATTAGCAGCAGATATTACCGGGGAACTGTTAGCAGGTAGTATTAAAGGTCAAACACCCCAGGACTTTGGCTTAGGAAAATCTGATAAATTAGCAGATGAAATCGCGATCGCCTGGGGTGATGCTAAAGCCTATTGGGCGGCTTTTCAACGTCAGCTAGAAAGGCTAAAATCAGAAGATACTGCTACCAGTGTCACTAGGGAAATGTGGGCTATACCCCTATTGCGTACCCTGGGTTATAGTCCCGTTTTTACTGCTAAAGCGGAAGTAGTAGAAGGACAAACCTATCCTATCTCCCACCGCACTGAATTAGGAGAAAATAAACCACCTATCCATATTGTAGGTTGTCGTCTGGATATAGATAAACGCCCACCCAGTGGAATATCCCGGTTATCACCACACGCATTAGTCCAAGAATATCTCAATAAAACAGAGCATCTCTGGGCGATCGCCACCAATGGGTTAGGGTGGCGGTTATTACGGGATTCTTCCCTAATGACTCGCCTTACTTATATTGAATTTGACTTAGAACAAATTCTCAACGGCGAGAACTTCGCCGAATTTAGCCTATTTTATCGGCTTTTCCACCGTTCCCGGTTACCCCAAACCGCGGATGATGGGGATAAATGCTTATTAGAATATTACCACCAAGAAAGCCTACAACAGGGGGGACGGGTACGGGATAAACTGCGGGATGGGGTAGAAAAAGCATTAACACAGTTAGGTAACGGTTTCCTTCAGCATCTGAACAGCGAAAATCTCCGCCAAAAACTAGCTACCAAGAACGGGTTAACCCCCCAGGGTTATTATCGCCAACTACTGCGTTTAATTTATCGCCTCTTATTCCTGATGGTAGCAGAGTCCCGCAACTTGTTATTAATAGGAGCAGATCCAGAAAAAGCCAGAATCTATCTTGAATATTACAGCATCGAAAGATTAAGAGCATTTGCAGAACGTCCCCGCAGTCCCAAAGAAGGATTTCAAGACATTTGGCAAGGTTTGCGGGTAACATTTAAATTATTTGATGAAAATTGGCGGGGACAACTCTTAGATTTATCCCCTTTAAACGGGGACTTATTTGGCTCCCACACACTCACCGACTTAGACAACTGTGGTATTGACAACTCCGATTTATTAACCGCTATTCGTTACCTATCCTTATATGAAGACAAAGGACAATTGCGCCGGGTCAATTATACCGCCTTAGATGTAGAAGAATTAGGCAGCGTCTATGAAAGTTTATTAGATTTTCACCCACAGGTAAGGGATAATCAAGGGATTTATCAATTTAACTTAGTATTTGGGAGCGATCGCAAAACCACCGGGTCCTATTACACCCCTCCCCAACTAGTAAAACAGTTAATTAAAACCGCCTTAGAACCAGTTATTACAGAAAAGCTGAAAAACGCCACATCCCCAGAACAAGGATTATTAACTTTAAAAGTTATTGACCCTGCTTGTGGTTCCGGTCATTTTCTGTTAGCAGCAGCGCGGCGGATAGGAGTAGAATTAGCTAAAGTTAGAACCGGTGAAACCCAACCCACACCAGAAACATTAAGAATTGCAACCAGAGACGTAATTCAAAACTGTATTTATGGGGTAGATTTAAACCCCTTAGCTGTAGACTTATGTAAAGTAGCCTTATGGATAGAAGGGTTTTCCCCAGGTAAACCACTAAGTTTTTTAGACCATCGGATTAAATGTGGTAACTCCCTAGTAGGGGTCTTAGATTTGAATTGCTTAAATGAAGGGATACCCGACGCAGCATTTAAACCAGTCACCGGGGATGATCAGAGACTAGCAACCAAACTGAAGAAAGAGAATAAAAACCAACGGGGGACAGACTTACAGGGACAATTATCGATATTCAATAACTTAGATTCCACAAGGGATGACTATATTAAAAACTTGCGTCACCTAGGAGAAATTAAAGAAACCACACCCCAAGAAGTCAGGGAAAAGCAGCAACAATACCTTAAAAGTCGGGAAAATCAGCAATGGTGGCGAGATTACTCCGCTTGTAATTTATGGACTGCGGCCTTTTTTATGGCCTTGACAGAACAAAATTTACAACTGTTACCAACCAATGGCGCTTTATTGCAACTATTACAGGGTAATCTCAGTCATGAGAAGCTAGTCACCGCAGCGAATAAACTAAGTGAGGATAAAGGTTTTTTCCATTGGTGTTTAGAGTTTCCCGAAATCTTTGACAATGGGGGTTTTGATTGTGTGTTAGGGAACCCACCTTGGGAGAGAATTAAGTTACAGGAAAAAGAGTTTTTTGCTGCTCACAGTCCAGAAATTGTTCAAGCTCCCAATAAAGCAGCAAGGGAAAAGTTAATTAAACAGTTATCCCAGAAAAATCCTGAGTTAGCTACAGCTTTTGAGGATGCGAAACATGATGCGGATGCTCAGAGTAAGTTTATTCGGGAGTCGGGAAGATTCCCCTTAACCGCAGTGGGTGATATCAATACCTATTCTGTATTTACGGAAACTGCGAGAAAGTTGATTAACCCTCAAGGTCGGGTGGGAATAATTGTTCCCACAGGTATCGCTACAGATGACACCTGTAAACGGTTCTTTGCTGATTTAATTAAATCTCAGTCTTTAGAAAGTCTTTATGATTTTGAGAATAGGGAAGCAATATTTCCTAGTGTACATCGCAGTTATAAATTTTCTCTTTTAGCTATCAGCGGTAAACCAGTTAAACTGGGTAACTTCGCCTTTTTCCTGACTCAAACCCAGCAACTAGAAAATCAACAGCGTTTATTTAAACTTTCTTCCCAAGATATCGCCTTAATTAATCCAAATACCTTGACTTGTCCTGTGTTTAGAACCAGTCAAGATGCGGAGTTAACTAAAAAGATATATCGCAACTTTCCTGTTTTGATGAATGAGAATATTTCAGATATCCCCCAGATACCCGACTTCTCTCCCAAAAATTCAACACAAGATAAGATCCCCGACTTCTCTCCCAAAAATTCAACAACCAACCAAGTTATTGAAGAAGTCGGGGATCTGACCCCCACGCAAGACAAGATCCCCGACTTCTCTGTGCAATATTCAACACCCAACCAAGTTATAGAAGAATTTAAGATCCCCGACTTCTCTCCCAAATATTCAACACCCAACCAAGTTATAGAAGAAGTCGGGGATCTGACACCCACGCAAGACAAGATCCCCGACTTCTCTGTGCAATATTCAACACCCAACCAAGTTATAGAAGAAGTCGGGGATCTGGGAACCAATCCCAACCCCTGGGGTATTTCATTTATGCGTATGTTTGACATGGCCAATGATAGCGGGTTATTTCAGTCAGCACCCACGCAAGACAAGATCCCCGACTTCTCTGTGCAATATTCAACACCCAACCAAGTTATGGAAGAAGTCGGGGATCTGACATCCCCTCGCAACAATTCAACACCTAACCTTATAGAAAAAGTCCGGGATTTAGTCCCCCTCTATGAAGCCAAAATGTTTCATCAATTTGACCACCGCTGGGGGACTTATACAGAAGATGGTTCAACACGGGACTTAACCGATGAGGAAAAAGCGGATATATCCCTAACTGTTCAACCCCGGTACTGGGTGAATCGGGTGGAGGTTGAGAATAAGTTAGCTGGAAAGTGGGATAAAAACTGGCTTTTGAGTTTTAGAGGTATTACCAATACTACTAATGAGCGTACAGCTATTTTTAGTTTGTTACCTAGGGTAGCTGTGGGTAATAGCGCACCTGTGATAATTCCACAAATAGATAAAGCTTCTTTAATTTCCTGTTTAGTTGCTAATCTTAGTACCTTAGTATTTGACTTTATCACCCGTCAAAAAACCGGGGGAACTAATTTTAACTTCTTCATTGTCAAACAACTTCCCATACTTCCCCCCGAAGCATACACCCAGAAAGACATAGAATATATAGCACCCCGCGTACTAGAACTAGTCTACACATCATGGGATATGCAACCCTTCGCCTTAGATATGGGATACCAGGGAGAACCATTTAAATGGAACCCTAACCGACGGGCGATAATTAGAGCGGAACTAGATGCATATTACGCCAAACTGTATAAACTCACCCGCGATGAACTGCGATATATACTAGACCCCAGTGAGGTATATGGGGATGACTTCCCCGGTGAGACATTTAGAGTTTTAAAGAATAATGAGGTCAAGAAATATGGAGAATATCTTACTCAGCGATTAGTTTTAGAAGCTTGGGATAGACTCCCCTAGCTCCCTAGGTTAGCTAAGATCCCCGACTTCTCTCCCAATTATTCAATAACTCCCTAGGTTATCTAAGATCCCCGACTTCTCTCCCAATTATTCAATAACTCCCTAGGTTATGGAAGAAGTCGGGGATCTGAACACCCCCACGCAAGATAAGATCCCCGACTTCTCTCCCAAATATTCAATACCTAACCAAGATATTGAAGAAGTCGGGGATCTGAACACCCACCCAAGATAAGATCCCCGACTTCTCTCCCAAATATTCAACACCTAACCAAGTTATGGAAGAAGTCGGGGATCTGACCCCCACGCAAGACAAGATCCCCGACTTCTCTCCCAAATATTCAATAATTCCCTAGGTTATGGAAGAAGTCGGGGATC
>CAIWDD010000107.1 GCA_903911355.1 uncultured Nodularia sp.
CGTAAGGAAGATGCTGTCACCCTTGCACCTAGGGGGTGGGATTCTCACCCACATGAACACACAGTTATAAGAATCTGGTTTTACCCAGTCTTACCTTCCGTCCCTGAGCATTTCTACTCATTTAGGAAGAACGAATCGCACATTACAGTTTCCATCGTAGATAACGTAGTAATTCATAAAATTGACTTCTTTGGATTGAGGTAGATAGGTAGTGAGGAAAATAAGTACAAAGACTGAGGCAAAAGTGTAACTTTTTGAGTGGAAATAAAACCAACATCTCCCCATTCCTCAATTGGGTACACTAGAATTTAATTCTAAATCATCTAGGAATACCAAAGAGAATGTCTAAAAAGCGTAATTCACCATTACCCAGTAATCTCTTTCCCTCCCAAACTCCCTATCAGTCAGAGAACTGGGAGGAGAGAGTCGCCCAGGTAGGGTATCGCTTTAACCGACAGTATCAAAAGCAAGACTTGGAATTACCAGCAGAAATACAGGAAATGCCCATATATCAAGAATGGGCAGCGGGGATTTTGTCAGGGAGAATTGTTTCTCCTTTTTGGGAAATTGCTCAACCGAAAAAAAACCAGCAATGTTTAGATATTGGCTGTGGTGTCAGCTTCTTAATCTATCCCTGGCGGGATTGGTCAGCATATTTTTATGGTCAAGAAATCAGCACCGTGGCGCGGGATACCCTCAATTCCCGTGGTCCCCAATTGAATTCTAAGCTGTTCAAAGGTGTAGAGTTGGGGCCAGCCCATCAATTAAACTACTCGCCCAACCAATTTGATTTGGCGATCGCTACAGGTTTTAGCTGCTATTTTCCCCTAAAATATTGGAATGCTGTGTTACTAGCAGTCAAGGGGGTGTTAAAACCAGAGGGACATTTTGTATTTGACATCCTCAACCCAGAACACCCTTTAGCAGAAGATTGGGCAGTTTTGGAAACATATTTGGGGGCTGAAGTATTTCTAGAAACGATAGCCGATTGGGAAAAAATGATCAAAGCTACTGGTGCAAAAATAGTGAAGCAGCAATCAGGAGAATTATTTGACTTATATAAAGTCAAGTTTTGATACTTTTCTAACTTTCAGAACTCCATACTGTATAACCTTAGGCTGAGGACTTAAGTATTGATCTTGAGAAGAATGAGGTCAGGTAGTAATCCACTGTGGATTATGCAGATGAACTCAATACAGGAGTTTTTTTTTATGGCTGATGCAATCCAAAACGTTGACCTAGATAGCACCATCTCCGCATTGCAAACAGACCTGACATCTATCCCTACAGACCAAGCCATGGCTATGATCAATACTTGGCAGCAAGAACTCTCAGGAACTGACCTAGCTGAAGACTTGGGGGAACTGAAAGAGGCGCTCCTGAGTGGCGATGCGGCATCCATTGCGGATATTCTGGTTGACTTAGGTGAAGATACTCAAACCGCAGCAGCTAACGCTACCGGTGACATAGCCGATAAAGTGCAGCGACTCGGAGAAATGCTTTGTCAAGCTGGTAATTCTTTGGAATAGTTGTAAATCTTTTCGATTTCATCTAGGATAGCAGACATAATGGGTATGAGCAACTGTGTCTCTAACCACAGTATAGAAGCAAACAACCTAATAAGTTGTGTCCCTGAGTACATTGTTAACTGGCAAGTCTTAACTGATAATTGTTAAGGAACCTCACCCCCCTTTGATTTCCGGTCAAAGTCTCCCCTGGGGTGGGGTTCTTTTTCAGGTTCATACAACAGTAAATATATGGGCTACAACGGCAAAACCCTGGCGGAACTTTATCAAAATACACTCCTCAATGACATACTGCCATTTTGGGAAACATATTCCCTGGACTGGGAGCATGGCGGCTATTTTACCTGTCTAGACCGTGGTGGTCAGGTTTATGACACAGATAAATTTATCTGGTTACAAAATCGCCAAGTGTGGACTTTCTCCATGCTATGCAACCAGCTAGAAAAACGGGAAACCTGGTTAGCAATTGCCAAAAATGGGGCGGATTTTCTGGCTCAACATGGCAGAGATGCTGATGGTAATTGGTACTTTGCCCTTACCCGTGCAGGCCAGCCACTGATAGAACCCTATAATATATTTTCTGATTGCTTTGCCGCCATGGCATTTAGTCAATACGCCTTAGCTTCTGGCGCAGACTGGGCTAAAGATGTGGCGCTCCAAGCCTATAACAATGTTTTGCGCCGTCAGGATAATCCTAAAGGTAAATATAACAAGACCCATCCGGGTACACGCCCCATGAAGTCCTTAGCTGTACCCATGATTTTAGCTAATCTCACTTTAGAAATGGCATGGCTGCTACCCAGTGAAACCCTTGAGAATGTCCTAGCTACCACTGTTAAAGAAGTGATGACGGATTTTCTTGACCAGGAACGGGGACTGATGTATGAGAATGTCACCCCTAACGGTTCTCACATTGATTGCTTTGAGGGGCGGTTAATTAATCCCGGTCATGGCATTGAGGCTATGTGGTTTATTATGGATATCGCTAGCCGGAAAAATGATACTAATACTATTAATCAAGCTGTTGATGTGGTGCTAAATATCCTCAATTTTGCCTGGGATAATGAACACGGCGGATTATATTACTTTATGGATGCAGAGGGTCATCCCCCCCAGCAATTGGAATGGGATCAAAAATTATGGTGGGTGCATTTAGAATCTTTAGTTGCATTAGCCATGGGCTATCGCTTGACGGGGCGTGACTCTTGTTGGCAATGGTACCAGAAAATGCATGATTATACTTGGTCACACTTTGCTGATCCTGAAGGTGGGGAGTGGTTCGGTTATCTCAATCGTCGTGGGGAAGTGTTGTTAAATCTCAAGGGCGGTAAGTGGAAGGGGTGTTTCCATGTACCCCGTGCATTGTATCTTTGTTGGCAACAGTTTGCAGCGCTCAGTTAACTGGGATTTTTCCCAGTATAGCCTCTGTGCAAGGTCTGTGGGGAGTGGTACAGGTAAAAGAAGATGACAAAAGAGATTAATTTAATTGCTGTCGCGGATAAATTCACACATCAAGGTCAGGTTGTAGCCATTCAGTCTTTGGGGAATGGTAATATTAATGAAACTTTTCTGGTAACTCTCAATTGTGCCAAGCTACAGCATTTTGTGTTGCAACGCATTAATACCCAGGTGTTTCGGCAGCCGGAATTGGTAATGCAGAATATGCGTATTGTTACAGATCATGTTGGCGATCGCCTTAAAGATAGCCCAGTTAATCGCCCCTGGAAGTTTCCCCGGGTTTTATCAACTGAAGATAGTCAAGACCTGTGGTTAGATGAGAATGGGCGCTGTTGGCGAGCTATTAGCTTTGTGGAAAATGCCCAATGCTTCGACACCCTGGAAGATAGTTACCGCGCGTCAGAAGTCGGCTATGCTTTGGGGATGTTCCATCATCTCATCAGTGACCTACCGCCAACAAAACTAGCGGATACTTTACCAGGGTTTCATATTACACCACTTTATCTACAACAGTATGAGGATATCCTGGCAAAAACTCACCCACACCTATCACCAGAAGTCAATTATTGTTTACAATTCGTCACCGATCGCACCAGTTTTGTAGACATTTTAGCAACTGCCATCAGCAAGGGTAAACTACCATTACGCCTCATCCACGGCGATCCTAAAATCAATAATGTGTTGTTCGATCGAGGGACTCACAAAGCAGTCAGCCTGATAGACCTGGACACCGTAAAGCCGGGACTAATACATTATGATATTGGTGACTGCGTGCGATCGGGTTGCAATCCCCTGGGAGAAGAAACCCAGTATTGGGAAAAAGTTGATTTTAATACAGAACTATGTAAGTTAATTTTACAGGGTTATTTGGCTGTAGCTCAAGGTTTTCTCACAGAGAATGACTACACCTACATTTATGATGCCATTAGGTTGATTACCTTTGAGTTGGGATTGAGATTTTTTACTGACTATTTAGCTGGGAATATTTATTTTAAAGTCAAATATCCAGAACACAATTTGGCTAGGGCCTTGGTTCAATTTAAGCTGACTGAAAGCATCGAATCTCAAGAGACCACAATTCGCCAAATTATCCGAGATTTGAGATGATAAATCAGAGATTTTCCTTACTACCCTTTCCCTCACAGCAATTCTTACCCAATATACAGATTATAGGTAATATCCACCGATACGCAAATCAACTCACCCTCAATTATCAAGTTATCGGTGACTTACAACAGCTTGTGATTCCGACCTTATCAGATACACCAACCCGTCACCATGAACTATGGAAAAATACTTGTTTTGAGTTTTTCTTGGGTATTAAAGGTCATCCACAGTATTGGGAGTTCAACCTTTCCCCTACTGGAAATTGGAACGTTTATCACTTTGATGGATACCGTCAAGGGATGAGAGAGGAAACAGCTTTTGCTGTTCTTCCTTTTAGTATCCAAAAGCAAGGGGATAGTTTAACCCTGGTTGTGGATCTTGATTTGGGTCAAATCATCGTCATAGAACAGGAAATAGAAGCAGCAATTACTACTGTAATAGAAGATAAAAATAGTAATATTACTTACTGGGCATTAACTCATAGTGGGGTACAGGCTGACTTTCATCGGCGAGATAGCTTTATGATTGATTTGTAACTATTCATCACCAACGGGGAAAACTAACTCAAACTTAGTTCCTTGTAGCTGTGGGTAAGGGTATGTAGTGACGTAATTTGTGATGATTTTTTGTAAAATTTCTGCATAACTTAAAGCTGCTGCTAGCTGTTCCCAGCTAGGAGTTCGAGAAAATTTAATTCCCCGTTCTTTAGCTGCTTGGCGACACCCATTATAGGAGCCATACTGTTGTAGAAGTTGATGTTTATCTAGTAAATTGGGTGCAAAAGGTAAAGCAGCTATGGGGGTTTCATTGCTCTGGTAAACTTCCTGGTCTAGTTCATTTACGGCCACTTGCGCAACTGTGTAAATGGCGGCAGAATTGTGCAAGTCTCGTTGGTAATTGTCCTTGAGAACCTCTAACAGTTGATTGAGGCGTTTTTTACCCATGATTTTTATGACTCATTATCTAAAAGAGATTTTCCGATTGAACGGGGGTCTTGAGACATTTGTGGTTTTTGCTGTAGTTGCTCAGGGGTAAGAGGAGAGGAGGATACAGCAGATGGTAATTTTACTGTTTCCTGGGTCTTTTCTTCCCGCCACCATAGTACAATTGATTTAATTGCTTGCACCAATTTGAAGAACCTGCTGGGAAAAGATAAATAATTCCAGTGTGCTTGTTCTGGATTATCAATATCTGAGACTGAATCAAAGGCTGTAGAAAGTTGGTCTAAATATCGACTCATTGAGCCAATTTCATTTTCCATTTCTACCACAGTCTGGCGGTAAACTTCGGCAATTTCTGTTTTTTCCTGTTTCAGTTGGTTAATGAGAACTTGCATCCGTTCTTTATGTTCTTTATTTCTACGGAGCAATTGGGAACGACTACGATTTGTGAAAACTAGACAATCTCGCATTTCTCGATACAAGATATCAACTTCATTGTTGTTAAGCCCCTCAATGGTTTTGGGAAACTCTGTGGCGGAACGAAACCGTGCAGATGATTGATTCTTTTTTTGCTGCATAGGATTATTTAATGTTTGCTTTTACCTACTTGGGGTTAAAAGCATGAGCAGATATGGGAACTTGAAGTTGATTTGGTGAAAGCAAATTTACATAAGTATATCAATATAACTGTTAAATTATATATCACAATATTACTGTATTTTGAACCAGAATCTTTTGATTTATCAATGCTTACTCTAATATCTATCTTGAGATAGATGACATAAATAACATACCAGTATTATTATTTTACGCCTTTAGCCATGGATGGAATGCTCACCCAACTTCTGCTGAGTGAAATAGGGTAGATGAATTGCTCTACTAACATAGAACAACAAGTGATTGCACAAAGGCTTAATTATGCTCGAACATGATGTGATTATAGTCGGTGGCGGATTAGCCGGATGTCGTGCTGCGGTGGAAATTGCCCGTACTGACCCTAGTTTAAATGTGGCTCTGGTGGCTAAAACTCACCCGATACGTTCCCACTCGGTAGCAGCTCAAGGGGGAATGGCGGCTTCACTCAAAAATGTTGATTCAGGAGATAGTTGGGAAGCACACGCTTTTGATACTGTCAAGGGGTCTGACTATTTAGCAGACCAGGACGCGGTAGCAATTCTCGCCCAAGAAGCGCCAGATGTGGTGATTGACTTGGAACACATGGGTGTTCTGTTCTCGCGGTTACCTGATGGTCGGATTGCTCAACGGGCTTTTGGCGGACATTCCCATAATCGCACTTGTTACGCTGCAGATAAAACTGGTCACGCGATTCTCCATGAGTTGGTGAACAATTTGCGGCGTTATGGGGTGCAAGTTTATCAAGAGTGGTATGTGATGCGCCTGATTTTAGAATCAGGTGAGGTTAAGGGTGTGGTGATGTTTCACTTGCTCGATGGACATATAGAAGTATTACGAGCTAAGGCGGTAATGTTTGCGACTGGTGGTTATGGTCGCGTTTATAATACCACTTCTAATGATTATGCTTCTACGGGTGACGGTTTGGCTATGACTGCTTTGGCGGGGTTACCTTTGGAAGATATGGAATTTGTACAATTTCATCCCACTGGTTTGTATCCGGTCGGGGTACTGATTTCTGAAGCTGTGCGGGGGGAAGGGGCTTATTTGATTAATAGTGATGGCGATCGCTTTATGAAAAATTACGCACCTAGTCGCATGGAACTAGCTCCCCGTGATATTACCTCACGGGCGATCGCCTATGAAATTCGCGCTGGTCGTGGTATTCACCCTGATGGTAGTGCGGGTGGTCCGTTTGTTTATCTTGACCTGCGACACATGGGTAAAGAAAAAATTATGAGTCGTGTCCCCTTCTGTTGGGAAGAAGCACACCGTTTAGTAGGTGTGGATGCTGTAACTCAACCTATACCCATTCGTCCCACTAATCACTATTGTATGGGTGGTATCCCTGTGAATACAGATGGTCAAGTCCGCAGCAGTGGTGATCATTTAGTAGAAGGATTTTTTGCTGCTGGTGAAACCGCTTGTGTATCTGTCCATGGTGCTAACCGTCTGGGTAGTAACTCCCTGCTAGAATGTGTAGTTTATGGTAAGCGTACCGGGGCGGCGATCGCTGAATATGTCCAGAAACGTCGGTTACCGACTGTAGATGAGCAAAGTTACATTCAACAAGCTCACGCAGAAATACAAACCTTAATAGAACAACCAGGAAAATATCGAATTAACCAAGTGCGTCAGGCTTTCCAGGATTGCATGACTGAGCATTGTGGTGTGTTTCGCACCGCCGAATTAATGGGGGACGGTTGGGATAAAATAACACAATTGCAACAGCAATATTCAGAGATTTATTTAGATGATCGGGGTACTTGCTGGAATACAGAACTAGTAGAAGCCTTAGAACTAAAAAGTTTAATAGTAGTAGGAAAAACAATTTTAGCCTCAGCTATGAACCGCCAAGAAAGTCGCGGTGCACATTTCCGCGAAGACTATCCCCAGCGAGATGATGTCAACTTTCTGCAACACACCATGGCTTATTATTCTCCATCGGGTATTGATATTAAATATCGCCCAGTAGTGATTAATATGTTTGAACCAAAGGAGCGCAAATATTAGGAAGTTTTATCACTCGAAACCTCATTACTAATTTGATAAAACCTGCTAAAAGACCTTTTGAGGTTAAGCTTCCCCGGTTCAGAAAACCGGGGAGTGTGAATAGTAAATTGTAGTAATATTAATAAATAATAAATAGTTATTGTAGTATTAATAGTTTATTGTTCTATAATCCCCGTTGATATGGTAATATTCACCCTGATCACCTCAAACTAATGGGAAGCATACACCGCTATCCTATTCACTCTTAAACCGCTCCTTGTCACAAGAGGGAGTATTCACAGTTCACAGTCCCGTCAATATCCAAACAAAATTTATGGTAAAAAAATTTTTTCGCTCTGCACTAGCATCAATTTTTACTGCAGCAGTTGCTAGTACAACGGTTTTACCAACGGCTCCTGTACAAGCCCAAACTCAATGTCCTGAGGTAACTACACCACAAATTGCCCAACTGTTTGACCGATGGAACGGGTCTTTACAGACAGGTGACCCAAATAAAGTCACTCTCAACTATGCGAAAAATGCTATTTTGTTGCCTACAGTGTCCAACCAAGTGCGACGAAATCATGAAGAAATTCAGGACTATTTTGTAACTTTCTTACAAAAGCAGCCCGTAGGCACAATTAATTACCGCAGTATTCGCCTGTATTGTGGTGTAGCTATTGATTCAGGAACATATACCTTTAGACTTACCACTAATGGTCAGACTCAGGAAGTTCCAGCCAGATACACCTTTGTCTATAATAAAGTCGGCGATCAATGGCTCATAGCAGAACATCACTCTTCAGCTATGCCAGAACCAGTTAACAGTGCTAAATAGTAGCTATTGACTCTCAAAAACTGGAGTTAGGCAAGAATAAATATTGCTTGACTCCTAACATGAATAGGTGTATAATTACGTCAATACAGAAGGGGAGTAGCTTTAAAATAAAGTCGCTTAAAATTAAAGTCGCTTTATTTTAAACATCTGAGTCAACATACTGGTGATGAACCTGGTTCAGATGACAAATGATAATATGATAAATATTTGATTTGGCAGCGAGACCTTCACTGAGTTTACACAAAAAATTGTGTGTAGCTCTCAGTGAAGTTTTGCCACTCTCATTGAAGCTCCACACAGGTAAAAAATCCTTCAGGAGTTAAAGAGAGTGTTAACAGCATTTACAGCAGGTTTGTTACTAATTACAGTTTCCGAGTTAGGGGATAAAACATTTTTTATAGGCGTAATTTTAGCGATGAAATACTCGCGTAAGCTGGTATTAATCGGTGTAGCCGGCGCACTAGCCGCCATGACAATTTTGTCTGTAATATTTGGGAGGTTTGTATCTTTCTTACCAGAAATTTACCTGAAGTATGCGGAAATACTATTATTTCTAGGATTTGGGATCAAACTGCTCTATGAAGCTAGTAAAATGCCTCAGTCAGGCTCGGAGATAGAAGTAATCAATGAGGCCAAAGAGGCAGTATATAAAGCAGATTTACAAAGAAAGTCAAAAAGCCCCTTAGCAATTTTCATAGAAGCCTTCACCCTGACATTTATAGCAGAATGGGGCGATCGCACCCAAATAGCCACAATTGCCCTAGCAGCCAGATATAACCCTGTGGGAGTAGCTGCGGGTGCAGTGTTAGGGCATATAATTTGCACTGCGATCGCCGTGATTGGAGGTAAACTGATTGCCGGGCGTATTTCGGAACGTCAACTCACTTTTATTGGCGGATGTCTATTTCTGATTTTTGGCATCCTGGCTGCTATCAGAGTGTAATTTATCACTGTAAATAATCTAGTTACTCTCCTGGTTTTGTGGGCGATGGAGTAGGCGCAGAAGTGGGGGGAGCCATAGCCCTATTAACTTGGTCTTTGTACTGAGCAGGTGCTAAAGCCAGGGCGTTATCAAATAAAGGTTGAGCTTCATCTGGTTTACCCTGTTCTCTGAGGAGCAATGCTTTTGCTAAAACGGGACGAAAATCTTGAGGATCATTCTTAATTGCTTGATCATAGATAGAGGTAGCTTCCCCATAGCGTTTCTGGGAAACGTGAACAGTACCTAATAGAACCTGTACAGCTCCCCTATCCAAACTTCCCGTTTGGGTTGTCTTTCCAGAAAGAGTATCTTCGAGCAAACTCACAGCCTCATCGGGACGTTGCTGTTTGAGCAACAGAGCCACCAAACCCCGTAAAGCGTTCAACTCACCGGGGTTAGTGGTTAAAACTGAGCGGTAAGCTTGGGCTGATCCTTCCTGGTCGCCTATTTGCTGCTTGGCTTCGGCTAATAGCACCCCATATTGAGACCGTTCTGGGTTAAGTTGAGTGAGTTTTTCTAGAGGTTCAATGACTGCTTTAATATCACCTTGATTCAAACCCAGAAGTTGTAGCCTCACCTTTAGTAAACCATTGAGCGCAGTTTGATTTTCTGGCTCCCGTTGTAAAACCAACTCATAACTTTTTGCTTGGTCTTGCAACTGTGATAATTGCTCAGATGAGGCTGTGCTGACAGGGGTATTTTCAGTTGAGGGCGGGGGATTTTTCAAGGATCCAATAATCGGAATTAGGGAAGCACCTAGAAAGGAAATAGTTCCCAAGGCTAAAACAATCTTAATTTTCCAAGTATTGCGCGGTTGAGACACGGTTTAGTTTTACTCCAAGATTCAAACGACATGATCATTTACATAAATCACAAGGCGAAAAATTTCCAAAAGCTTGCGGAATACCGCCAATGGCCTGTGAATTTTATAACAATTAACTATTCACATTGCTAAAGAAAGTGATGACTTTAGGAGGATCTGTCAGAAATTTACTTATGATATGCTTCCCAAACCAGTGTAAAGGCTCCCAGTTACATTTGTGTTAATACATTAATGTAGCTTGCTTACCATTGTATGGCTCGCCCTGGTGTAGGTTTGTGAACAGCTAATATATTTTCATTAACCGCACAAACCCTGTTTTTACTTGCCTTCGTTAAATCCCATAATTGGGATGTGTCTCCGCCGCAAGGAGTTTTTATGAATTCCCACCTGATGCCTTCACCTGAATCTTCTAACATTTCTACCAACCATCAAGCTGCTAATGGTCATACAGTAGCAGTCCAGGCCTCTGACCTGGAAAATTCCCATTTTCAGCCTAGTGACACCAGCTCAAATGAAACTGAGTTTCATCGGGTGCAACCAATCCCACCACCCAGTGAAACAATGCAGTACCGAGCCATCGGGTTAGTCCGGGGTCGTTACCTTGCTAGCAGCGAACAATTTACTCAAGGTACCCTCATAACCACAGATGGTGTGCAACTCAACGCTGTTCTCCTGGGACGGATTATGAGCTTAGTAAAAAATCACCTAGATTTAGAGAAAGATCATTTGTGGGTAGTTTACCCACGCACCCGCCAAGAAAACGACACCTTACACCTGCAAATTGTGGGGGTTTGGGATCCAGAAAATTTGGCTAAACAGCCGACAGAACAGGACAAGCAAGATTCCGTCATCCAAGATTTACACAAAACCGATGATGAGCTACCCAAAAACCAAGAAGAATCTACAAGTGAAGTGCTATCTTCCCCCGAAATGGCTGATGGTACTTTTTCCGTGCGTGGTGAGGTAGTTTACCAGTCTTTTGACGCTAAAAGTTTAGTGGTCAAAATTAAGCAAGCTCCCCGGAAAACCGGTGATAAACCCAAATATTTTAAGTTGAAACTGCGGGGTGTGTTGACCACCAAAGCTGTGAGCAAGTTCTGGGACTTTCAAGCCAAGCGGGAAGGTGACGTATTGGTAGTAGAAAAAGCTAAGGCGATCGCGGATCTACCCAAAAAACGCAAACCGCCCTTTAAAGGTAGTCCCCGTGCTGGTGGTGGTGCGAGAAAGCCATTTCCCCCTAGACGTAATGGGGAAACCCCAAAACCAATCAAGAAAACAGCCGGCGAACCATTGGCGGTATCTAAACCGATACCGAAAGCGCCTGCTCCTAAGCCCATTAAACGGGCGAAACCAGTTCAGGAGTGATATTCTAGGATTATCATGTCAAGTAAATTTGGCAATTCGCTCATATCCCCTCCTTAGAAACTCTTGCTCATAAGTATCACGAGTCGTAAAGACGGGGAAAGGGGGGAAGATGAACACTTCCCCATTCCCCATGCTAAAAATCTGTCCAGCGGTCTTGGGGTAAAAATGATCTGTCCATGGGAATTTGAGCCACGGGTTCTGTGAGGGTAAAATTACCCGCACAAATCCATGCTTTTAATTCCGTGGCGATCGCCCTAGAAAATAATATACTAGCTAGGGGAGCAACCCTGACATTTTTACCGTCAATGGTGATCCGCCCTGACTTGAGTTGGGCGTAACTCACCAGTCCAAAGGTGGGACGGACTCGCCGAGGAATGGAAAAATCCACGATGGGCGCTACTAAGTCTTTATCCTGGACGGCACAATATTTAACTACCTCTTCATTTAATACCGGGAGGGGAACACCTACACCCAACATTAATGAAGGACCATAGCTTTTAAAGTAACAACCCCGCACCCAATGGGGATTCATTTGTTTAGCATCGCCGATTAAGGCTACAGTGGCAGCCGGTCCAATGGGTGTATGATTGGGTAGGCGTTTTTGTAAGGGGAAGTGTTGAGTTCCTTCCCATGCAACATAGCCAATACCACCACCTAAGAATATCCTGGTACCAATGCCCACTAGTTGTAAATCTGGGTCGTTGAGTAAGGGGGAAATTGCACCGGGGTTAGAGTAAACCGCATTTCCTAAACTCGGTTGTAAAGGACCTAGATAAGTAAATAGTGGGCGATCGCCTCCGTTAACGCCGACAATAAAGTTTTGGTAAAGATTGCGCGGATTGAATAAATAAAACTGATTGATGGTGTCACGGGTAATGGTAGTTTCAAAGCTCGCCCTGGGGTAACAATCTGTTACTTGTCCTAAGGCTCTGATCTGTAAGGGTTTCCCAGCGATCAAATTTTCTATGACATGGCCACCGCCATGTTCTCGCACTTCTTCCCCATCCATGGTATCTACGGGACAACTAGCACCCAAGTATAAATCTACTGCCCCAAACCCTGCGTAGGCTGGTACGCCATCTATCCAACAGCGGCGAATTTTTATCGGGGGGTCAGTTTGTCCCAGGTTAATGATTGCACCACTGGACTCCATCGGCTCAAATGTACCGGTGGTAATGACATCAACTTCTTTGGCT
Organism: uncultured Nodularia sp.; assembly: GCA_903911355.1. GTDB lineage: Bacteria > Cyanobacteriota > Cyanobacteriia > Cyanobacteriales > Nostocaceae > Anabaenopsis > Anabaenopsis arnoldii. The sequence goes on from CAIWDD010000107.1 coordinate 12,862, forward strand.
ACTTCAGTGATACCAACTTCAGCAACTCGTGCTTTTAATTCTTCTACAGTCAATACTACTGCTCGTTGGCGGCTGATTTTTTCGTTAATTTCGGCTATTGTTCGCATTTTTGAGCCAGTTATATCCTAAGATTGATAAAGTAACTCGGCTTGTTCTAACACTGTGGTGATGGCTTTTGCTTGTTTGTCTGGTGGATAACCATACTTTTTGAGTAATCTTTTAATCTTTACTCGTAAATTAGCCTGCACATTTTCCTTAACTGTCCAATCAAGGGTTAAATTAGCACGAATGGCTTTAACTAAATCCCGGGCGATCGCTTTGAGGGTATGGTCTCCTAAAATTATCACTGCACTGTCATTGACTTCCAACGCATCATAAAAAGCTATTTCATCTTCTGTTAATCCTAAGTCTTGACCCTGTTTTTGTGCCTCCTTCATGGCTTTTGCTAGTAAAATCAGTTCATGGATGACTTGGGCGGTTTCAATGGCACGATTTTGATATTTTTTGATGGTATTTTCTAACATTTCTCGGAAAGAACGAGATTTAATCAGATTTTTACGAGCAGTGATTTTGATTTGCTCATTAATTAATTTTTGTAAAGTTTCTACCGCCAGGTTTTTGTGGGGTAACCCCCGCACTTCTTCGAGAAATTCATCAGAGAAAATGCTGATATTTGGTTGATTTAACCCAGTAGATGTGAAAATATCTATTACCTGGTCACTGGCGATCGCTTTGGAGACAATTTGACGCACCGCCGCATCTATATCTTCTGGACTTTTACCGTTAACTGTGGTATACTTGACCATAACTGCTTTGATAGCTTGGAAAAATCCCACTTCATCCCGAATTGCGATCGCCTCATCCGTACTGCTGACCAAGGCAAAGGCTTTAGATAACTCGCTCACAGCCTTAGTGTAACCTTGTTTACCATCTTCCAACCCCAGAATATGATTCAGGGCGGCGGGAATCATCGCTACTCGTTCTGTGGCTTTACCTGTAAAGAACTTCTGGTAATCAAAACCCTCATACATGGCTTTGACAACTGCCCATTTTTCCTGCATCACAGCTAAGGCGATACTGGTATCTATTGCTGTTTCTCCTCTATCCCTTTCGGTGTAATCTCTGAGAGCGTCTTTGAGTTGTTCCGCAATACCCAGGTAATCAACCACTAACCCCCCTGGTTTATCTTCAAAGACACGATTTACCCTGGCTATAGCCTGCATTAAATTGTGTCCCTGCATAGGTTTATCTACATAGAGAGTATGTAAACAAGGTGCATCAAAACCAGTTAACCACATATCCCGGACAATTACTAATTTAAAAGCATCATCGGCTTTTTTGAAGCGTTGAGCTAAGTCTTTGCGGGCTTTTTTACTGCGGATGTGGGGTTGCATTTTCTGGTCATCCGCAGCAGAACCAGTCATAATAACTTTGAGCACCCCTTGGCGATCATCTTCACTGTGCCATTCTGGTTTTAGTTGAATCATCGCGTTGTACAAGTCTACACAAATACGGCGACTCATACAAACAATCATCCCCTTACCCTCCCTAAGTTCTGGTGCTGCGGTGCGATTCTCAAAATGTGTGATGATATCTTGAGCAATTTGATTAATACGTTTTTCAGCACCCACTAAAGCCTCTAATCTCGCCCATTTACTTTTGAGTTTTTCTTTAGTGGTGAGTTCTTCATCTTCTGTAACTTCCTCAAAATCTGAGTCGATTTTGGGGCGTTCTGAAGGGTCTAAATCTAATTTGGCTAATCGTCCCTCATAATAAATTTTGACTGTGGCCTCATCTTCCACAGCCCGTTGAATGTCGTAAATATCTATATAATTCCCAAATAAAGCAGTGGTATTTTTATCAGTTTGGGCAATGGGTGTACCTGTAAAACCTACAAAAGCCGCGTTAGGTATAGCATCTCTTAAATATTTGGCATAACCGTATTTAATATCAGCAGCTTCTGGGTTGATTTCCTGTATTTGTCTTTTCCCTTGAGTATTGTAAGTGCTAGAAGAATCAGCTACTTTCAGTTGAGATTTTCCTTTAGGTACGAGATAGGAGACTTGATTAGAGTCTTTTTTGGCAGATTTAACCACTACTTTAGCTTTTAAGCCGTATTGGCTCCTATGGGCTTCATCAGCAATTAAAACAATATTGCGCCGGGGGGAAAGTTCCGGGTACTCATTACCTGTTTCTGGGGCAAACTTTTGGATAGTAGTAAATATAATTCCCCCCGCTGCTACTTTTAAGAGTTCTGTTAAACTTTCTCTATTTGCTGCTTGTTTGGGTGTTTGGCGCAGTAAATCAATGCAGGATGAGAAAGTAGTAAATAATTGGTCATCTAAATCATTTCTATCAGTTAAAATAACTAAGGTGGGATTTTCCATTTCTGGTTGTTGAATCAACTTCCCACTATAAAAAGCCATGGTGAGACTTTTACCGCTCCCTTGGGTATGCCAAACTACCCCCACTTTTCTATCTCCATCTGGGCGAGTAGCGGCGATAGTCGCAGTAATGGCTTTATTCACGGCGTGGTATTGGTGATACCCAGTCATTTTTTTAATAATCTTGTCTTCGTTGACTTCAAAAACAATAAAGTATTGGAGAATATCTAATATAGTAGTTTGATGAAAAATACCTTTAATAATAGTTTCTAATTCTGCCTCTTGTTTAGTGATAATATTTTCACCATCTAGGGAACGCCAAGGCATAAACCGCTCCCAATTTGCGGTTAATGTTCCCACTCTGGCGTAGGTACCATCGGAAATTACCAGAATTTCGTTATAGGGAAATAAACAGGGGATATCATGTTTATAGGTTTGCAGTTGGTTAAATGCACCTTTTAAAGTAGCGTTTTCATCGGCGGGGTTTTTGAGTTCCATCACGGCGATGGGTAACCCGTTGATAAAAATTACCACATCGGGGGTACGCGCCGTTTTACCTGTTTCTTGAATCCGAAATTGATTAACTACTAACCAATCATTCTGATTAGTTTGTTCAAAATCAATGATTTTAACTTTTTTATATTGGGTCTGTCCCCCTTGTTGATATTCAACATCTACCCCATCTGTGAGATATTGATGAAACCGGCGGTTATTTTCATTAAGTATTGGTGTTTCGCACCGGGTGATTTTTTTGATTGCGTCTTGGATAGCTTCAAAGGGAATATGGGGGTTTATGGTTTGTAAGGCATTTTGTAAGCGGTTAATCAGGACAACATCATCATATTCTGGGCGATCGCTCTGGGGTGCTCCGGGGGCGATTTCTGCACCGTTTAAGTAGGTGTAGCCGAGTTCTGATAACCAGTCAATGGTAGCTTTTTCAACGGTAGATTCTCTTAACTTATTCATTTTGTCTTAGAATAGAAAAACTGCGAGTTTTTTTAAAACAATTCTTTATATTTTTTACATTTTCTATGATTTCACGAGAAATTTTAATCTTTTGTGGAATATATGTAGGAAATTTTAATCTAGTAGAAACTTTGAGGGAGAAACCTATTTCTTGTCCTTTACTAGAATTGGTTATTGCCATAAGCGATATTTGAATCAAGATTTATGTCTAAATCATCGAAGGTAGATTGATTGCTAAGATTTTGCTCTGTAATTTTCTTATATAGAACATCGGGATCTAAATCAGCTTCATTAGGCCATTGAATAGTCCCTAAATCTGGGTTAACTATAACCTGAGAAAAATAATCATATTCTTCAAGAGGCTGAAAAATTCCCGTAAATTTAATAATTTTTTTTAGTTCAATTTCTCCTTTTACTCCATCTTCAAAACTAAGATAAAGCCTATAGCCAGGTAATGCCCGAACTTCTATAATATCTTGAAGCATATATTAATTCTATCCTATTTTATTCAGAGATTGATTAATTCGAGCCAGTTCCCAATTCTCTCTAAGTTCGTCCTGATGTAATTTTGCCCAATCTATTACTAGCATTTCTGTATATCTTGAAAGCTCTCCTTTCCAAATTCTGGGACAATCTATAGTAATTATTGCTTTTTGTCCTCAATCACGAACATGAAAATGTGGTGGGGGATGATCATTGTAATACATTGTAATAATTACACCTGATAAACGACTGATTTCTGGCATTAGGATACTCCCTCAAGGATCTTCTCTGCTTCTTTGACTCGGATTTTACCTGAAATCAATTTGGGTAATAGGGTGTCTCGGATGGTAGTAATATCAATACTTTCCTGCCAATTAAGATTTGTTTTTTCAAACATTGGTATTATAATCTTCTCAAATTTACTGACTAATAACACATCAGGCAAACAAAATTTATAGCTAGGTATTCCATCTTTACTGAGGTGTAAAACTGTGCTTCCATTACTATGTGAATAAACATGATTTTGAAAATCATTTTGATTAAACAAGTAATACAAAAAGGGAATATTTAAGTTTTTGTTTTTGACTCTGATAATACCTACATCAAGTGAAGCAACAAGTGTATTATATCTTTCATCTGCTTTAACAATAGCGGGTTTACCAATTACATCTGCTGCTTGGGTAACATCAGTATATGCAACTACTAACTCATCTGGTTTAATAATTTGTTCTGGTTTATAAGTTCCATTGTAAGGTTTTAATCCATCAGATCTATAACCGCCCCCTCGATGAAAAGATTTTAGTGTTACAAGTGCAGTTGATGATGGTACTAATTCGCTGCTTTTATATGACTTACCTTTAATGATTTCTATTTCTTCTCCTAATGTCCCAACCCTCCACCCCTTGGGAATTAAACCCAAAGAAGACTCTTCAAACTCATCAGGGAATAAATCCGCTGTTGCTGCGTCCATACCTGGGGGTTGCTTCCCTTCCATCTTGGCGCGTACTGGGTCAAAGTTCACAAACCATGACTTAAAAATTGCCCTAGCTATGGCTTCTAGGGTTTCGTTCATCTGTTTGTTCAGTTCGATTTTGTCATCTAGTGTACCCAGAATATGTGCGATCGCTTTTTGTTCTGAGAGGGGGGGAACAGGTAATGAAGCTTCTCTTAAAGTAGTTAATGGTTTCTGAATTTGTGGAACACCAACCTGAGAAACTCTGCTAAAAAGATAATGTTGTCCTTCATCAGAGCATAGCCAGTAGTAAAGATATTCTGGTATCAGTTTTGTAGGATCACATTTAACCCGTAACATACTATTACCCATAATATACCGATGATATTTTCTATTCTTCGGCATAATTCCTATTTGTCCAAGTGTTCCTTTATGGACGAGTAGTACATCTCCTGGGAATGATTCAAATTTGGATAATTTATCTGCTGTTTCTTCACTAATAAATACAAAGCCATCATCATAAAACCTTCCATGATTAACATTTACACCGCGCAAAAGTGGAACTCCAGAAGGTGTGTATTCTTTAGGAGTTAATACCTTTCCAAATGGTCCAATCTGCGTGGAGTAAAGTTCATCTGCTGCACATTCAGCAATTGTTTTTTGTGTCCATTCATTACCCATACCTCACCACCCCATAAATTTCCTGTAATCTCCCCTACTCCCAACTTACTCACCCCAGCCATAATTTCCCTCATCGCTACTCCTCAGTTTTCAACTGTTCAATAGTCGGTAAATGAGAGTTAACAAGCTGTGGAAAATAAAAATCAAAAATTTCCTTTGTGTAAACTATATTATAAATTGTTGGGTTGCGCTGTCGCTTAACCCAACCTACATCTTGTGGGGTGGGTATCTTACCCGCCCTTGTTTTATTTTTGTAAATGAGAATTAACCAGCTGTGCAAATTCTTCTAAAGAATTAACATTAATCGCTGATACAAATATTTCTTCTAAAAAAGATGTATCATCAACTTGATTAATGCTTACAACCAGATTCTCTGGAATGTCACCAAACCGCACTTGTAGCAGTTTGATAATATTTTGTCTCCGAGTTTTTTCTATAGTCCGTTGTTCAATGTTGGTTAACAATGGCATTTTTAGTTTCTCCTGATAATTAGTTAATTTTTCCTCAAAACTTAATTGCAAATCTCCAGATAAAGCCATCATTAAATCAATGACCTTATACA
>CAIWDD010000108.1 GCA_903911355.1 uncultured Nodularia sp.
ACCGCTTGATGACACGATAGGTTGTCACACCTTGATTGTGTAAGGGTAAATAAATAGCTTTAAAGGTGGAGCCAAATCCACCGGTTCCTAAAGGTTCTACAGGTAGATAGTTGTTTGGTAAAATTAATGGCATCCCGCAGGCTTCACAAACTAGTTCAGGGGTGGTGATGTCTGTCACATGGTTTTCGGGGTTGTCGCAGCCCGGTCTGGTACAATGTATTTTCATCTGTAATCATTTATGGGTGAGAGTTTATTTGTCAGTATTTATTTGTGAGCATATCAAATATATAGCCACTATATAGCCAAGGAGCGATCGCCCTTCAATTCTCTCATAAAATCTAGGTGATTTGTCATACATTACCTGGCAGTACAACAAAAATGTATATCAGCATACATAAATCACATATTAGTAATACAGATGGAGAGCAGAATTTAAAAAGATGTTCCCTAGGCGATCGCCTGGTAATTATTCTGTCAACTTTACAAAAATATACAGTAATTCGTTATACAGAAAACTTATGCAACTATGCTTAAATGTGAGGCGCGGATTCCGCGTATAAGCTGGTATTTTCAGGATTTACGGATATTTTCCCATTGTGGGAGTGAGACAAGATTGGCAACACAGGGAAGAATACTATACTAAACTCTACTATATTTATAGTATATAATCTATCTGTCTTTGACAGTTGCCCATAGTTAATTATTCAGAGATCAGAGAATTTCAGCCCATGTCATAACTAAGTATCTTGTAGTAAGGCATCCTGTAGATAAGAGTATCAAATCAATGCAAATCAAACTTATTTCCCAAAATCAGTTGACAGAGGAGCAGGAAGAGCAGATTTTTGATCTTCCAGTAGCTATAGGCCGAGATATCACCCAACTACCCCAGGGTATGTCTCCTGTAGTTTTATTAGACTCAAGTAAGCAACTTTCCCGGTTCCATGCTGAGATTACCTCAGACAACAATCAAGTTTACCTGCAAGATAAGAGTGCTAATGGTACTAAACTCAACGATGAAAACCTACGGGGAGAACGTCGCCCCTTAAAAAATGGCGATAGAGTAACAATCGGTAACTATACGATTACCGTTCTTCTAATTCCCGATGGATATACTGATGATACGGTTGTAGCTGAAAGCACATCTACAATTTTTATTAATCCCCAATCTGAGGTGACTACAACATCAACATCAATTTTTGAAAGTTCCCAATCATCGATTATTTTTAACTCCAATACGGGGATTTTAGAGCAGCAACTCACTCCGACGACATCAACTCCCTCATCAGAGTTTCCCCATAATCTGGATTTTTGGCAGGGAAAACGGGTTTCTTTAGAAGCCATTGATAGAAGTGGTTTTCCCGTCAGGGAAACAGAATATGTGGCCTGTGGGGGAGGAATGGGTAGTTTTGCTTGGGTTGATATGTTGAGAATTGCGGGAGTTAAAACCGAAAATATTCAGGTTTTGAGCATTCAAAACAAACCTTATCACCGCTATGAAACCTTACTGAGCAACTGTCAAATTCCCCGGTATAAACGCATTCGTTCAGGGTCAGATTCTTGTCCTGATAATATTTGGGGATGGCCAGGATATGCTCTACGAGATGCTTGGAGAGCCTTATTTTCGGGACAGGTTGGCGCAGCGTTAGGATTTTTATGGCAGGTATTTGCAGAACCCATTCACGCAGATACCTATACCCCCCGCGCTAAAGATGTCTTTGAGTCCATGGACCGGGAAGCCCAACGCATAGGTTGGAATAAAATGCTCGAACCCGGTAGTATTCTCAGTCTGCGTCAAACCGAAGATGGTCGTTATTGTATTGCTTATTGTGCTGACCCGCAAAATAAGAGACATCCCCGATTTGTCATCGCTCAATATGTCCATCTGTGCACAGGTTACCCAGGGATTAAACTACTACCAGATTTAGAAAAATATCGTCAAGACCACCCGGAAGAAATAGGAGATTCTAGAACCGTAGTTCAAGGCTATGAACCCCATGATCATATTTATGAGAAATTAGAGAAACAAGGCGGTACTATTGTACTGCGCGGTTCAGGAATTGTAGCCTCACAAGTATTAGATCGGTTGTATAAAGCCCGTCAAGTCAACCCTAATATTAAAGTGATTCATTTAAACCGAGAACCCCACAAAGGCAATGAATTCGATCGCGCGCAACGGTATGTAGAAAATGATTGGGAATTTCAACCTTACAACTGGCCCAAAGGGACTTGGGGCGGTGATCTGCGCAGAATGTTAGAAGCAGCTGACCCTTTGGGAAGACGGGAGTTATTACAAAACTGGGGTGGAACAACAACAGCTAGCCGTAAGCAATGGCGACAGATTATTAAAGAGGGAAGAAAACAAGGATGGTATACAATTACCTATGGTTTAGTCACACAACTAGAACGTAATCCTCGCGGTGGGGTTGTAACCCATTTAGTCAGTAACCAAGGTCTAAAAGAGGTTAGTGCTGATTTTGTAATTGATTGTACAGGGTTAGTTTCAGACCCCTTACAAAGTCCTTTTTTGCATGATTTAATTACTCATTATGAACTAGAGTTGAACCCCCAAAAGCGTTTCCATGTAGAAAATAACTTTGAAATCAAAAAGTTGAGAAATCAGAGTTCTCGTATATATGCAGCGGGGATTATCACCCTGGGGGGTCCCTATGCACCTGTGGACACATTTTTAGGCTTACAATATTGCGCCCATCGTGCTGTGGAAGCCTTAGCAGCGGCTAAAGCTCCGGGGGTGCGCTATATAGAGGGAATTTATTCTCTCTGGCAATGGTTGAAATGGGCTTTAAATAACAAACCTTAATCTATCGTTAAAATATCATGACTCCAACTTTATTTGGTCGGTGGCAAACACGAATCTTTCTGTTAGCAACGGTGGGAACTTTAATTTCCCTACCTTTCCATTGGGGATATTTCGGACATGAGTCTAATGTTTACTTTTGGGTGGTATTTTATGTGGGCTTATTAGGCATGGGTTGGGATGTATTGTATGATTTTCTGCAAAAATATATGTGGGATCATGACTGGCCTGGAGTATTCCAATTTTATGCAGGAGTTGTCGAGGGTTTAGTTTTGGCTGCAATTATTGCCAATATCGGTTTACCTCATATTCCCAAGACTGAATTTGATTTAGTCACATTTATTCAACATTATGGTTTAGTTTGGTTAGGGGTTTATTTATCCTCTTGGGTAGTGATGCGATTGTTGTTTACCCGGTGGCGGTTTCGCGGGGGGGAATGGATAGGAAAATGGCCGAGAATTTCTTAAAGATTGACTGATAAAACTTTTGTGGTGTGGGCATCTTGCCCGCCCTTGTACCTACTCAGAGGTAATGTGCTGTATATTCCCACTATAGAGCTTTAAAACCATGAATCACCAAAATTTTAATATATTCATCACATCTTCACTGTTAATAGTGGGATTGGGGGGATGTTTTAGCCCCAGTGCAAATGTTGAAACGGTTATTCCTAACCTTGAATCTCCAGCTAATGCTCAGAATGTCGCCTGGGTATTTGATGCGGAAAATGCGATCGCCTTGAAAGGGTATGACCCCGTTGCCTATTTTCAACAAAGAAAACCAGTTGCAGGTAGTTCTAACTTTACCCATAAATGGGCAAATGTGAATTGGCGATTTTCGACTGCGGGAAATCGAGATTTATTTGCTAAAAATCCCGAAAAATACGCTCCTCAATATGGCGGTTTTTGTGCTTGGGCTGTCAGCCAGGGATATACTGCACCCATTGACCCCAATGCTTGGAGAATTGTCGAAGGGAAGCTATACTTAAATGCTGACCAGAGGATTCACAGACGCTGGGAAAGAGATATCCCTGGAAATATTCAAAAAGCCAATAGAAATTGGCCGGGAATAGCTAAGAATATCCTCCGGAGAAATTAAAGTTAATTAAGAAATCATGGACATAGTGCGGGCATCTTGCCCGCTATAATCAGCAATGAGAACATACCCAAAGGAAAAAAGGCGAACAAAGTTCGCCCCAACATGATCTGCTATGACTCAGCCAAACACTTAAATTTTCGCTTCTTCCTTAACTAACTTATCCCAACCCAAATCTTTAAGATTATTATTGCGGCGCAGGGGACGGGTCACCAACTCCAGAAGGTCACGGGCGTTAGTAAAACCGTGAATTTGCGCAAAGGTGAACTCTACTGACCACTTAGTATTAATACCGCGGGCTTCTAAAGGATTAGCGTGAGCCATACCGGTAATTACCAAATCTGGTTTTAATTCATAAATACGCTGCACCTGATTGTAATTATCTGGTTTCTCGATAATCTTGGGCAGAGGTACACCCATTTCGTGACAAGTTTTTTCTAATAGGGCCAACTCAGCAGCTTGATAACGCTTATCCATATAGGGGATACCGATTTCATGTACGGTCATTCCACAACGTACTAAAAACCGAGCTTGGGAGATTTCTAGTAAGTTATCACCCATAAAGAAGACCGACTTACCGCGGATGATTTTGACATAATCTGCCAAACTTTCCCAAATTTGCGCTTCCCGCTCATCTAAACCCTTGGGAGTAATACCAAACACAGAGCAGATTTTCTCAATCCAAGCGCGAGTACCATCAGGGCCAATGGGGAAAGGTGCGCCAATAAGTTTACACTTGCGGCGACGCATTAAGGTAGTGGCGGTGCGACTGAGGAAGGGGTTGACACCAGCCACATAATACCCCTCTTCAATCACCGGTAATTCAGTAAACCGCTTTGCAGGTAACCAACCAGAAACTTTTATCCCTTGTTTCTTGAGTTCCAAGGTTAACTGGGTGACCACAGGATCAGGTAGGGAACCGAACAGCACCAGGGGAGGATGATCTACATACTCGGATTCTTCTTGAGCGACTTCTTCTTTCTTTTTGCCAAAGTTGAGCAGCTTTTGAATCGCATTACCTTCATTTTTATCAGTTGCTGCTGCTGGTGCTTGAGTGGGACAACGATTAGCCATAGATGCTAATACGGTATCTTCCCCTTGGGTAAAGGCATAATCTAAACCATTAGCACGGGCGACAACAATAGGAATACCAATTTCCGATTCTAACTTGGGTGCTAAACCTTCTAAATCTGTTTTAATGATTTCTGTAGTGCAAGTACCAATCCAGACAATTACACTGGGATTGCGATCGCGCTTAATTTGCAAACACAACCGCTTTAACTCCTCATAATCATTCAGTTGTGCGGAAATATCCCCCTCTTCTAATTCTGCCATGGCATAGCGAGGTTCAGCAAAGATCATCACCCCCATGGCATTTTGCAAGAAATACCCACAAGTCTTAGTACCAATCACGAGAAAGAAGCTGTCTTCAATTTTCTGGTATAACCAAGCAACACAACTAATGGGACAGAAGGTGTGGTAATTGCCAGTTTCGCACTCAAATTTTAAAGTGTCTGGTTGTTGAGCGATAGTCATTTGTATTTTTCTCCCCTTAGTATTTAATAGCAGATGAATATAGGGTGGGCATGGGGGATGATAATTCCCCCTGAGTACCCCATTTTGTGTTATAATCTGTTAGTTTTCGGTACTTGATATTCAACAAAAACGGTAACAATTAAGGTTTAGGGAACAGACGCGCAAACTCTGATTCATCAAAAACATCCTCTGAGAGTTCTTCCCCACTTTTTTCTAATCCGCTTTCTTCACCCCAGACATCTGATAGTATGTCTTTTGTCTGGGAATCATCCAGGATTTCTTGAGATCCAGGTGTTGTTGCAAAGGAAATCCCACCAAAATCATCAGCTACCATAGTGGGTGATGATTTAGACACAGTTTTCAAGTTATTTTGTCCTTTCTGAGATGCGCCCCTCACGTCATTGACATGAACATCATTCTTTCGGTTTTGATTCACATTCCGCATCTGTTCTGTGGGATTGGGGCGATAACCCAGAGCAATGTCGGGGTCAAAATCCAACTCCAGCACCTCAATAAGAGTATCAGCGTCAGGATTCAGTTTGGAAAAAGGCATCATCAGCTGTGCCAATTGGGGTTCTAGAGCATTGACAACACCCAAGATGAGGTATGAACTGGGTCGCTTTCCGCCATCTGGAGTAGAAACCGACTCGGCTATCATATGCAGAACAATCCACTCACGGTTTGTCTCAAAGAATTCTAACCACTTTTGTCTGATTTCATCTGTAAAGCTATTAAAGAAAGCCATATTTTTCCCCATCCTGGAACTTGATGATCTTATACAATCATCAAGTCTAGTTCTTCTTCCAAATTCGTCACCTGTGGTTTAGCTGGATTTAGATAAAAATCAGACAACAAAGAGAATAATTCCCGATCTTGAGCATCTTTAGGCACAACACCCTCTGGACGTGCCAGAATTTGGTCAGCGATATTCAGGTAGTAATCGCAAACGTAGCTTAGAGAAGGGTCATTTTCCGCCATTTCAAATAAAGTTTTACCCTTAACACGAGAAACACGAATATCTTCAATTAAAGGTAACACTTCTAACACCGGCATAGGCACTGCTTCTATATATTTCTCGATTAAGTCCCGCTTGGAAGTGCGATTACCAATTAAACCCGCTAAACGCAGGGGATGAGTGCGGGCTTTTTCCCTCACTGAGGCTGCAATGCGATTGGCGGCGAACAGGGCATCAAAGCCATTGTCAGTCACAATCATGCAATAATCTGCATAGTTGAGTGGTGCCGCAAAACCACCACATACAACGTCACCCAGGACATCAAACAGAATCACATCGTACTCATCAAAGGCGTTGAGTTCTTTAAGTAATTTTACTGTTTCTCCCACTACGTAACCGCCACATCCAGCACCAGCAGGAGGTCCACCTGCTTCTACACAATCTACACCACCATAACCTTTATAAATTACATCTTCTGGCCAAACATCTTCATAGTGGTAATCTTTTTCTTGGAGAGTATCAATAATTGTGGGAATTAAAAACCCTGTGAGTGTAAAGGTGCTGTCGTGTTTGGGGTCACAACCGATTTGCAGAACCCTTTTACCCCGTTTGGCTAGGGCGACGGATATATTACAGCTAGTTGTAGATTTACCAATACCACCTTTTCCGTAAACTGCTAGTTTCATTGTTATTTACCTCTAATAATTTTTTATCAAACTCCTGGCTGAAGCTTTTACCTTTACCTAGCCGGGGGGTGTCTGAGCTATCTGATTTTGATTATTGACGATATTCCACAGAAAAGAAAGGGGGTGCAAATATGAATAAGGCATCTATAAGATTTTTTCAGGATTAAAAGGGATTATTTAGCAATTTTTTGCTCTTTAAATCTTTTTATTAGCTTTAAAAACTTATAAATTGCTGTTTTATACCCATTTTTTATAAAAGAGTTACAAAAGACAAAAATAACTGTATGTACTTTTGTATATAGTTTTTATGGCGGAAAACTAACCTCAGCCAGAGTGATCCCCTGGGAAAGGGGCTGAGTTTGAAACTTGAATAGACAGATTAGCTATGGAATGCTCAAGGGGTATATTCACAAATACAGAACACTGGGAAGAATATCTCAACTATGCTTTTCATCCCTTAGTGATTGGTTTGTAATAAATTATTAATTTTAGGTTTTAGCTGATATTTAGGTTTCTCGTGCTTCAATTTCCTGTAAAGATTGCCAGCCAGCTTTCCACTGAGAGTTATCTTGTAACAATTTTGCGTTTAACCAAAAGCGGACATTGGGGTCACAAGCTGCAACCATTTCGGCATATACCCACTTACTCTGATTTTTCCGGTTAACGACCTGGAAGTGTCGCCAACCATCTATTTTTTTCTGTGCTGTCCACTTAGAACCAACTAGGTGAGGAAATTTTTGTTTTTTAGCCATTGAATAGGGAACACCGGAACATCGGAACAAATTGGTGTGTACTTCATTAGCCTGGGAAAGGCCATAACACCAGCTCAATAATTATACAATAAACACTAAGAGGATGTTTTAAAAGGTATGATTAGTGTATCAAATATTGTTTTACCCCACCCTAACCCTCCCCTTGTAAGGGGAGGGGACTGGATTTTATTGTTTCGGTGTGTTCCCCAATCCTTCCCAATCCTTCCGGTGTTCCCTGTTCCCTGTTCCCTGTTCCCTGTTCCCTAATATAAAAATTACCAGTTGAAAACTTATCAAACATCCTCTAAGAAACTTGTTTTAACACCAATGGGAATTAATCTGAATTCCTCGTTTTGCCATTGATTGTATAAATAAATCTGTTGGTATTGCAACTTCTACAGGTGAAACCCCGGGTTTTTTCAGCTTCCCTGCTAATAATAATTCTGCAATGCTACCAGCACCACAGCCAGAAGCTACTGCGGTATTTTCATGTACTACTGTAGAACGGTAAACACCGATTTCACCATTTTTTTCACCTGTGACTTCTGAACGCACTGCTACCCCAATACCACTAAAATTATTGGTGAAATCTGTCATTAAATGACTCACACGGGCTAAAAATTCAATCATGTAACGACGCTGCATTAACCACTTGGGCAATATATGGGCTGCTGTCCAGGTGAGGTGGTTGTAAAAGTCGGGAATCGAGCCAAATTTGGTAATTACGGTTTTAACTGATGGGAAGGCTTGGGGTATTGTAAAGGTTTCTGGCATATCAAACCAGTAAACCCCATGGAGTCTATAGGGAGGGGGAAAATTAACTACTTCTCTTTGACTGTAAGGCTGGATTATTTGCCATTTTCTATCTATCCAGGCTTCAAAAGGATATTGCAACCCTAAAAAGGTGGTGCGCATGACTGTGATTCCCGCACCACCAGAACCACATACTAAGTAACTTAAATGTATTTTTTCTGGGTGATCAAATTCTTCGGCGCACTGACGCACCATGCTATTAGAGATACCTGGGAAAATACCAGTACTAATAATTGCCGTCACACCCGCTGCAACAGCTTGTTGATGATAACTTAGCGCCTTGGTAGTATAAGAACGGTGGTCACTGACATCTATATAGTTTACCCCTTGTTCAATACAAATTTTGAGAACATTAGCATCACGGTAGTGAAAGGGTCCCGCACAATGGATAACTAAATTAGAGTTAGCGATCGCCTCTCTCAATTTCTCAACTTCTGCCAAGTCTAACACCAAAAACTGAACATTTTCACCCAAGGACAAGTGAGGATTGCTGTGTGTTTCCGGTGAACGCCCAGTAATGGTAATTTGTGCTGGGGTGTGGGTAGCTATATCTAGAGCAACATGGCTACCAATCCGCCCTCTTCCACCCAGAATCAAAACGCGATCTTTCATTACTCCAATATATAGCATTTCCCATGCTCGTGAGGTACAATTTTTTTAGTTTGAGGGAACAGGGAACAGGGAACAAGGAACAAGGAATAGGGAATTGGTGTGTACTTCATGAGCCTGAAAAAGGCTTTAGGCAACACCAATTATTATTTGTTGTATTATTTATTTTATTATTTATTGCACCACTTTTTGGCCTGATTTGTCATCGGTTGTAAGTATGAATTGATAGATTATATATCATTGACTATGCTTCTGAGGTAGGAAATTTTTTAGTTTTAGTTTTAGGGAATAGGGAAAAAATTTATGTGTACTTCATTAGCATGAAAAACACTTGAGTATGATGTCTGGATTAATGATAGAAACAGTAACCCAACGCCGCTAAACCTTTACCATAGTATGGTTACAGAGGGTAAAATAAATTGACAGCTTTACAAACAATTAGTGTGAATCATCACTGAAGTGTTTAATATTATCTGATGCTGGAGAGAGACGTTTTACTAGTTGCATAGAATTAGTATCGAATGTAAATACAAGATTCCAGTGCGGTATTACTGAGGGTATCATAGCCAATGAAAAATTGAGAATACTGGGAGATTTTGTATTTATTTCCTGGAATTACCGGGCTATTTAACAATTTTACTGCTGTAAACGCAGGAGATCCAAATGAAAGCAAACAAGAATGTAAGTTTCTTCAAAATGCTTGTTAACCTTGTGGGAGTAGCTGGTATCAGTGCTTTGGTCAGTGTCCCCGCATTTGCATTCACCAATTTAAACACATCTACAACTGGTACTTTACACTCGCAAGTACAACCACCAACAGATGATACTAGCACTGAAACACCAGAACAAAGACAAGAACGAGAAAGACGAGAACAAGAAGAAAGAGAAAGACAACAACCACAAGAACCACAAAAACCACAAGAACCACAAACAAATTAGGGAGTTTATCAGTCAGATTAAATGATTTACAGCCACGGAATATATTTTTTTGAGTTTTATAGTATATTCTGTGGCTTTTTGCAGTCCAATTATTTATCTACCTGACCTAAAGCAATTAAATCAATCTTGGGAAATTTAATGATCAGACTGAGAAATGGGGAAAATATGGTTAATCCAAATCATAAATATGCAGTGGGAGTATTTCCCAAACATCAACAAGTAGAAGCAGCAATCAATCAACTGAAAACAGATGGCTTCCCTATAGAGCAAGTTTCTATCATTGCTAAAGATGTAGAACCAGAAAAGCCCTTGGGTGAGGCGCGGGTCAGCGATCGCATTGGTGAGCAAAATGTTAATGTTACCAAGCCAGTGGGGGAAACACTGGCCGCTACTACCTGGGGTAGTCTGTTAGTTGGTTTGAGTAGTTTGGCTATTCCCAGTTTAGGAGTGTTGTTAGCTGCTGGTTCCGTGGGTGTGGCCTTAATTGCTAGTATGGCGGGTGTAGCTGTGGGAGCAGTCGCAAATCAAAATTTAGTCCAGGCCTTGACTGATTTAGGTATACCGGAAAACCAAGCCCGAGTTTATAGCGATCGCCTGCAGCAGAGTGATTATTTACTCATCCTCAATGGCACAGATGAACAGATTCATAGTGCTGAAAGCATTTTACAAAATCAAGGTATTAAAAATTGGGGTATATATAGTTAATTTTAGTTAATTCTTCTGATATCTCCTTAGCAATTAAGTATATTTATGAATTTATTACCCGACAACTCAGGAAAAAAAATTACTCATCTCATCGCAACTATGGGGTTTACTAGTGCGATCGCGATCACCGGATATGATCAGATTAATCAAGAAGCGATCGACCAAACAACATTGGGTAACTATATCACACTAGAGGCTCAAACTGCACAGATCAGTCAAATGGACATGATGTATGTGCAAGAAGCATTTCAAGCGGGAATCGGAGAACTGGAACTAGCAAACCTAGCTTTGGAAACATCAAAAAACGAAAATATCAAACAATATGCTCAACAAATGATTCAAGACCATACACGGTTGAATCAGGAATTAATGCAATTAGCTCAACAAAAGGGAATGAATCCACCCACTAATATTAGTCCCAAATATCAAGCCTTAAAAAGGCAACTATCAAAACTGTCTGGTGTCAACTTCGACCAAGCATACATCAATGAAGCTGGCATTAATGGACACATGGAAAATTTAGTTATGCATACCCGTCAGATCCAACTAGGTCAAGATCCAGACCTACAAGCCTTTGCTGCTAAAAACTTTCCCATTCTAGAGACACACTTGCAATTAGTGGAGTTTATATTAATGTCTCCAGAAAATGTATTTTAAATCTGCTGTAGGACGATTAAGATCCCCGACTTCTCTCCCAAATATTCAATAACTCCCTAGGTTATGGAAGAAGTCGAGGATCTGTGGGGTGGTTAAGATCCCCGACTTCTCTCCCAAATATTCAATAACTCCCTAGGTTATGGAAGAAGTCGGGGATCTGTGGAGTGGTTAAGATCCCCAGGGGATCTGTTGCGTACCTTTGCGCCCTTTGCGTTCAACAACAAATAGTGGATATAAACGAATAGATGATAGATCACATGGGCGGTTTTATCTCTACCCTAGGATAGATGACAAACTCACAGTTATTCTAACTTAAAGTTA
>CAIWDD010000109.1 GCA_903911355.1 uncultured Nodularia sp.
CTACTCTTGACAAAATGTACCTTATTATTCTTGATAAAACCCTTATTTTATTGAGAATCATCAACGGAGGATTAAGGTTTGGGGGTTTGCGAGCGATCGCTCTCACGAATGTTAAGAAAGATCCGGGTAATGGATAGCCTTACAAGGGGAGGGTTAGGGTGGGGTCACACAATAGTTGATACACTAATCATGACTTATCAAACATCCTCTGACAATTCTAAGTAAAATTAGCTTTCTGATCAGTAAGAATGAAAGGATATACAGTAATATAATATATTAAAAAATCAGTTGATTCAAAAAACAATCCACTATCCGTGAAGGCTCTGAAAATAAATGTGATTAAAATTAACAGGATTAAGTTATTACGATTAAGCAGTTTGACCAGATCCCATAGCATCAAAAACATAAATATAATGCTTGCTATTCCAAAACTAGCATGGAAGGCAATAAACGAGTTGTGATAATTGGAATTAAAGCTAATAACACTTGAGTCATATTCTGGATTTGTTCCAAAAAGAAATCTTGTCATATTCATTTGACTAATGTAAGTATTCCATATATATTCTCGACCATCACTATCCGATAACCCTTTGGTCTCTAGACGATGGAAATAATGACTAATATCATATATTGTGTTCCCAATATCGCCTACGTTACTAAGAAAAAACATGAATAAAATACCGAGAAAAGTCAGAAGAATATAGAATTTACTATTTTTCCTGTTTTCATAGAAAGTTAATAACAAAATGCCAATGAGTAAAATAAAGCTAGAGATAATACCAGACCTACCGTATGACATAACTGAGAAAATGACAGTCATTACCGCAGGTAAAACTGGTATTTCTGAACGTGCTTTGTCAGTAACTATATAAATAATTGCAGAGTAAAAAATCAATAGCCAAGAAACCGTATTGCGACTTGCAGTTAAAAAGATTGCATTAGGGTCTATCCCATTGTAAAAGTAATATGTAAAGTAAGCAACCACAAATCCAAATAATAAATAAGTGAATGGCAATACAAAACCTGCTAAGGGTCTTCGTAGTAAGAATAAAGCTATACCAATATTTGATAATATACGAGTCGCCACACCTAGGAATAATTCCCTATCGTTAACTAGCACATTGAGCAAAAATCCTAATAATAAAACCCCAGTTAATTGATAAACAAATTGATAACGTCTACTAAGGTAAATAGTTTCAATGATAAAAACTAATAATCCTATCATTATAGGAAAACGTGTGAAAATTCCCCCTCCATTTGCTAATTGAATATAAGCTATCAATCCAAAGAGAAGATAAAGGCAAAATAAACCACTTAATAAGGTATTTACGGAAAATATTGCTCTAGTCTTACTGTGATATTGATATTGAAAACCCAGTTTCATAATTAATTCACGGAGCCTAAGTAGATGGATATGAAAAAATTAGTGGATGTCATTATCAGTCGAATGAATTGTAAACAAGTAGAGTTAACCGCCCCACCCACAAGGTGATGGGGTCTTACGCGCGATCAAGAAAGTATGTTATATATATTACTATTATTGCTTATAAACTCGACCCAGCATCAGTATTGGCACTGGTTCCGAAGGGATGACTAAAATGGCTGACTACCGCCAACCATTTAACAATCTTACCGGTGTCAAAGCCCCCTAATTTAGCAAATCCTGAAAGCAATAGCAAGATTGTGTTGCAAGAATTCGGCGGGACTACAATCTGCGAAAATACCCGTAGTATAAAACGAGGAGATCGCTTTTTAGGGATACTTGCTTTTCTGGATTCTTATATAGTTTCCGGTTTTCTTGCTTTGAATCCATCTGCTTTTGTAGGTATTGATTTCAAGTGAACAGTCGAATTCACCAGATTTTGATACATCCATAGATAATCTAATCTCCGTAAAAATTATAACTCAGCTTTATAAACTCGACCCAGCATCCATTCTACTGCTGAATTCCAGTCATTATCAGTATTGGCACTGGTTCCGAACGGATGACTGCAATGGCTGACGGTAGTCACCCATTTAACAATCATACCCGTGTCAAAATCTCCTAATTCGGCAAATCCTAATTCACGCAAGTCTCGGAAGCAGCAAGAATCAGAGCCATTCGGTTTTAATGTGGGACACAGTAGTAAAGATTTAACTGCCATGAAGGCAGCTTCGTAGGCAGTCATGCTACCCATAGTTACATGACCAGCACAGTAACTTAAAATCAAGGGTAGGGGAAGCACGGAACTTTCTCGCCATTCGCAGTTGGGATGGTTTTGAATCAACTTATCCAAGAAACGACGATGATGATTATATTTATTCTCTCTTAATTGGACTGGATGTAACCTGAATAACCAAAATACAGTATCACGGGTCTGATCCACAGCATCTATTACCTGATCGGGAATGAGTCCATTGTTTAAAATCCCCGCGAACTCAGTATAAGCTCCATGATCCCCATCGTAGCCCCACTGCAAGGAAACTAGAATGATAGTTTTACCTTCCGGTAACCAAGTCGGTTTCTGGTGCCACTCTGGGGGCAATTTTTGCCTGGATTCTTCGTTGAGAAACCTGCGAAAGAATGGATGGGGTATTTGCTTGACCTCAATACCTTGGGAATGCAGGGTACTAAAGGTTTTGGTACTGACATCATCTAGGGATAAAATTCCCGTTGGTAAGTTACAACGTGGTTCCTGATCCCAACCCCAAGGTACTGGAGTATAACCGTTACCATGCAATAACTCCACTACAGGAATACTTCTGCATCTAGCAGCCCGACACATTGCATCTGGGGAACCAATGGTAATTACGCACTTAGGTTGTGTAATCTCAAATAGATCATGATAAAAAGTGTCGGGATTACTCAAGGGTAATTTTGTGTTCTTACTGAGATTGATTGGTGATAAAAATGGGAAAAATTTACATATTTTTCTGTATATCAGGATCTGTAGAAACCTACGATTGCCAGATGCAGGATTTCCCCAGGCCTTGTTACCTGTCAGAACTGAAAATGGATGGGCAAATTGTCGGCATACCCATCCTTTATCCATGAGGTCTTCTGATACACTATCAATTAACTTGGAATATACTAGCCTATCCAGAGTATCTCCACGATCCACATCATGGCAGCATAGAAGAACATCGCACTTACCAAGGGACTGGTAAGTGTCTGGAAATCTAGCAGATAAAAATTTAGTTAAATAATTTTTGATTAACTCAAAGTATTTTTTCATTGTGTTGTGGGCTTTAACTCAAAGTGTTTTTACCAACGCCCAGTGATTTACCCATAACAAGAAAAAATCACTCTTGGTGGGGAGATAAACGCGATCCCTCTAGTTATACACTTATAAATACACACAGTTAGTCGATCGTTTTAGTTATTTACATATGGTTGAGCGATCGCCTGTTAACAGTCGCCTCACCCTATGTCCTCCGGGTTAATCCCTAAACTATGCAACGGCGATTTTTGTATATTATTTTTGTATATTATTTCCGTAATAATTCGTCAATGCCAATATCTTGAATCATACCCATGAGAGTACCTTGCTTGAGATTTTGTCCTGAATGAACAGGAACTACGACTCTCCTACCGTTAATATTCTTGTAAATGGCATGACTACCTTTTTGCCGATCAAGATAAAATCCTAGTTTTTCAATAACCTTAATAAATTCTTTCGCTGTGACTGTAGGAAAGTTGCTCATCCTAAAATGCTCAATGATTTAAAAATTAAATCCTCTTTAGGTATGGGTTGACTATCTGCTTTTAAACTTTCCAGATATAATTCAATAGCTTCTGTAATGTTGTCAATTGTTTCTTCAAAAGTCTCTCCTTGAGAATGACAGCCTTTGAGAATAGGACAAAAAGCATGATATCCTCCATCTTCTTCCCTTTCGAGAATGACGGTGTAATTGTAAATTTGTTTGCTGTCATTGTTCATATATATTTTTTACTTGAACTGATTTGATCATAACAAGTTGCTGCTGGGCTAATTCAGTCCGTTGGCTCTCTCGCTCCACCAGGGTAGGAATCCAATTCCCCTGTTTGTCATACCACCGCAACCAGGTATAGCTTCCCGGTCAATGTAAGGGTTACGCCAATAATTCCCATGTCAGAGCAGTTCCGGCTTGAGTATCCTGGTTCACGGTTTTTCCCAGTAAAATGTCATAATACTTAGGCGGTAAACCAAACCCTGGGCGAATGGCTCTGAGGTTCTGGGGGGTTAACTTTTCCCCTGCTGGGATGTCTTGAGTAATATAGAGCGATCGCCGATAAATCAAAGATTTTTTTTCCCCTGCTGTGGCTCCATAGGTAATTTCCCCTAAACTCTGCCAAGCTCGTTCGGTTTCTCTCACCAGTTGACCCATTTCCTCTGGTTCCATAGAAAAAGTAGCATCAACACCACCATCACCACGGGAGAGGGTAAAGTGTTTTTCTATAACCGTGGCTCCCATAGCCACACTAGCTACAGCTACCCCAATACCCAGGGTGTGGTCAGATAGTCCCACTTGGACATTAAATAAATCTCGCAGGTGAGGAATAGTCAGAATATTACTGTTTTCCGGACTAGCGGGATAGGTGCTGGTACATTTGAGCAAAATCAGGTCTTTACACCCCCCTTCCCTGGCCGTGCGCACGGTCTCATCTAATTCGGCTATGGTGGCCATTCCTGTGGAAATAATCATCGGTTTCCCGGTTTGGGCGACTTTGCGAATTAGGGGTAAGTCGGTATTTTCAAAGGAGGCGATTTTGTAACAAGGGACCTGGAGGGATTCCAGGAAGTCAACAGCTGTTTCATCAAAGGGGGTGCTAAAGGCGATTAACCCCAGTTCTTGACAACGTTGAAAAATTGGCTCGTGCCATTCCCAGGGTGTATAAGCTTGTTGATAGAGTTGATGTAGTGAGTTACCTTTCCACAGAGAATGGGGGTCATCAATGAAAAATTCCCCCGATTCTAGGTTCAGGGTCATGGTATCTGCGGTGTATGTCTGGAGTTTGAGAGCATGAGCGCCAGATTTTGCCGCTGATTCTACTATGTCTAAGGCTCTTTCCAGGGATTGGTTATGATTACCTGACATCTCCGCAATGATCAGGGGGGGGTGATCCTTTCCTAATGTTGTAGTTGCAATCCGAATGGACATATAAGTATTTTTATTTAAAGTTGAGATTAATCATGTAATGGGATTGGTCAGGAAGAACTTGGATATACTGAAAACCTAGTTTCTCAAAAAATCTGGGAATACGAGTGGTAATTTGAATCACTCCTTTATTTTCTTTCAGCAAGGTATTCACTAGTTCGGAACCTAGATTTTGATTCCTAAAGTCAGGATGTACAGCTAAGGATTCTAATGTTCCCCCTTTGCTATTGGGAGCCAGGTAAGTAAATCCTATGACTTTACCAGAATTTTCAATAGCTATATAAACGGGAAATCCCCGCCGATATTCTTCTACCAGTAGGTAGAAAACATTTTGAGGTGGCCGGGGATAACAAATATCTAGTAATTCTTTTAGGTCTGGGAGTATATTATGTAAGTTATTTCGATGGTAAATCTGTATGGTATCAGGGGAGGACATAAAGTAATTTAGATGATATTTAATAGAACCAAATGATATGCGATCGCTCTTTTTGTTCTAGAAAATGCTCCGGTCAGTCAGCTAGGGAATAACTTAAGAGTCTCATAGTCTCATAGTCAGCCAGGGAATGAAATTCCCTGTCTGAAAGCTAAAGTCGGTTAAAAACCGACTGGTTAGTTGTTGTAATTATGACATTTCTTCATGGCGATCGCGAAGCGCTCCTGCAAGCTGATCGCCCCTTATTACAGTCAACCGTCAACCGTCAACCGTCAAGAAAGCTGTTCTAACCAAGTTTGTAACTGTTGTATATCCCTAAAGTCTAGTAATTCTTCTGCTAAACTTTCCAGTTGCTCTACTGGTAGCATCTGAATTTGCTGTTTGAGTGTATCATCTAAGGTTCCCAAGCGACGCTGTAACTGACGTATAACTAATTGGGTTTCCCCTTCTTGTCGTCCTTCTTGTCGTCCCTGCTGCAATCCCTGTTGTAATCCCTGCTGTAATCCCTGTTTTTCCCCCTGCTGTAATCCCTCTTTCAATATTTCTTGATACCAGGGTGATTCTCTTAATACCGTCATGTCCCACCTCATGATTTGTTGAACTAAGGGAATATCTAATACAAAACTAGCAAAAAATGATAATAACGGTTCTAAGTCTTGCAGTTGCTCATCCCGTCTGAGTTCTCTTACTGCTTGGCGTAATTTATCTTCCCTGTTTCCACCCTGCAAAATTGGTACAAATGGCAATAGGGTTGATATCTTCTGCTCAAATACCAGATTAACATCCACTTCCCACAGGTTAATCACTTGGTAATCTTGATAGGCTCTTATCCCTAATATCTCTGATTCGTAACGTTGGGGAATGGTTTGTTTACTGCTTGGGGGGAGGATGTTAATTAAGACTGGATATACTCTTAAGTTATAACGCTCTTCTGCTAAAGCTGTATAAGCCCGTATCCTTTGGGGCATTCTCTGATTGTACCGTAGTTGTAATTCATTGAGGAGTAAAAATTCTCCTATTTCGGGGGATAGGACTTTCAATAAAACGTCACTTTCCCGCTCTATCCACTGAAATTCTGTGTTGAGGATGTCTTGTACTTGCAAGTCGCTGCGCTGAGTAATCCATTTTACCCAGGTGTTAGGTGCGAGACTGATTAATCTTTTTCCCCCTATGTCTGCTTTTTTCGCCACTGTTTGTTAGGAGTTATAAATATGTTTATTTTGTATCATAGTTTCCTTTGGGTCTAATCAACTATACACTAATTTCCCATCCCTTCCTATATCTTATATCTTGTGACAAATCACACAAAACCCCTTAAACCTCTTCCCAGTCGGTTTCTAACCGACTTTAGCTTTCAGACAGGGAATTTATTCCCTGGCTCTGTGCGGATAACTGTGGATAACTATCAATTATACCTCCCATATCGAACAGCGATCGCGAATACTACAAGCCGATCGCCCCTTCTTACAGTCAACCCTGGTCGTTGAGCGAAGTCGAACCCTCCTCCCAGTCGGTTAAAAACCGACTGGTTAGTTGTTGTAATTATGACATTTCTTTAAGGCGATCGCGAATACTACAAGCCGATCGCCCCTTCTTACAGTCAACCGTCAACCGTCAACCGTTAACCCGCTCCCTTCAAGAAAGCTGTTCTAACCAAGTTTGTAACTGTTGTATATCCCTAAAGTCTAGTAATTCTTCTGCTAAACTTTCCAGTTGTTCTACTGGTAGCATTTGAATTTGCTGTTTGAGTTTATCATCCAAGGTTCCTAAGCGACGCTGTAACAAACGTAGAACCAATTGGGTTTCCCCTTCAAGTCGTCCTTCAAGTCGTCCTTCAAGTCGTCCCTGTTGTAATCCC
>CAIWDD010000110.1 GCA_903911355.1 uncultured Nodularia sp.
ATACTAATTGAATGGAAACTTTACCTAAGTTGGCTGCGATCGCGGCTGACCTGGGCGTGTCCCCACTCGCTGGGGATACTAATTGAATGGAAACTTAGAACCCAGCGATCGCTATCTGCTGTCCGATTTCTCGTCCCCACTCGCTGGGGATACTAATTGAATGGAAACGTTTCATCACTTAGAAATTCGAGTTCGAGGGGGTCGTCCCCACTCGCTGGGGACACTAATTGAATGGAAACGCTAAATAATCGTTGGGTTTGGCGTTGGGGCGTTGGGGTCCCCACTCGCTGGGGACACTAATTGAATGGAAACCCAGCCCCATTGTCCCTCTGCCATACTGGTGGCATAAGAGTCCCCACTCCCTGGGGACTCTAATCGAATGGAAACTTGTGATTGTGGTGGTAACTTGAATGCAAATAAGAGATTCAGGTTAACTGAATTAAATAACACTCTCTCTGATTGATCAAAGCGCTCTTCCCAACGGAAGGGCGCTTTGATTTTGGGCTGAATTTCCTGAGTCAGTTGCAATCTAAATTTATAAAACTTTGTATATTAGCTAACTTTTTAATAGTAAACTATCAAACTAACATCAAATACTGTAGATAAGCAGTGTAATCAATTCATCCGAATATGACTCAACAATTTAACCGAAGGAAGTTTTTACTTTATAGTTCTGCAACTATCGGTACTAGCCTTTTGCTCAAGGCTTGCGGGAATGAATCACCCAATGAATCACCCACTGCTACTAATAGCAGTGACACCATCAAGGTAGGGATTTTACACTCCCTCAGCGGGACAATGGCGATTAGTGAAAGAAGCGTTGTTGATGCTGAAAGATTAGCAATTAAAGAAATTAATGCTGCTGGTGGTATCTTAGGTAAACAAATTGAAGCGATTACTGAAGATGGCGCTTCTAACTGGGATACCTTTAGAGAAAAGGCTACCAAACTAATTGATCAAGATCAAACTGTTGTAATTTTTGGTTGTTGGACCTCTGCTAGTCGCAAGAATGTTAAGCCGGTATTTGAGAGTAAAGACCATATGCTCTGGTACCCGGTACAGTATGAAGGTCAAGAATGTTCTAAAAACATTTTCTATACTGGTGCGGCTCCCAATCAACAAATTGAACCATCTGTTGATTGGATGTTAAAAAATAAAGGCAAAGAATTCTTTTTAGTTGGTTCTGACTACGTTTTTCCCCGGACTGCAAACACCATCATTAAGGCTCAATTGGAGGCTTTAGGTGGAAAAACTGTTGGTGAAGATTATTTACCACTAGGTAACGTAGAAGTTACACCTATCATCTCTAAAATTAGGCAAGCTTTACCCAATGGTGGCGTAATTTATAACACCCTCAATGGTGACAGCAATGTGGCATTTTTCAAACAATTAAAAGGGGCTGGATTAACAGCAGATAAATATCCCTCTATGTCTGTAAGTATTGCAGAAGAGGAAGTTAAAGCCATTGGTGTTGAATATCTCCAAGGTCACTATGCAGCTTGGAATTACTTTCAAACAGTAGACACACCTGCAAATAAAAAGTTTGTAGAAGCTTTTAAAAAAGAGTATGGTGCAGACCGGGTAATTAACGACCCCATGGAAGCAGCATACGTCGCCGTTTATTTATGGAAACAAGCGGTAGAAAAAGCTGGGACAACTGACTTAGATAAGGTTCGTGCCGCGGCCTATGGTCAAACTTTAGATGCACCAGAAGGTAAAGTGACTATGAACGCCAATCATCACTTGTCTAAAATTGTCCGCATTGGTGAAGTGAGACAAGATGGTTTATTCGATATTGTCTATGCTACCCCTGCACCAGTAGAACCAATTCCCTGGAATCAATTTGTTCAAGAAACTCAAGGATTTGGCTGTGATTGGTCAGACCCGGCTAAAGGTGGTAAGTACAAGCAAGTTTAAGTTAATAGTTAATAGTCAATAGTCAATGACCATTGACTATTGATATTTTTTGAGGATAAATAGGTGTTAATAGGTGTCTTAGAAGCTTTATTTAATGGTATTAGTATTGGGGCAGTATTATTAATTGCTGCTTTGGGACTAGCCATTATATTTGGTTTGATGGGCGTGATTAATATGGCCCATGGTGAATTGATGATGTTGGGAGCTTATACCACTTTTGTTGTACAAAATGGCTGCAAACAGTTAGGCGGAGTGTGGTTTGATTTTTATATATTTTTGGCTTTGATGATTGCTTTTCTATTCACTGCTTTTGTGGGGTTAGTCTTAGAACGGGGCGTGATTCGTTATCTGTATGGACGACCTTTAGAAACTCTCCTAGCAACTTGGGGGGTGAGTTTAATTTTTCAACAGTTTGTTCGCAGTGTGAATTGGTTATTAGTAATTGGCATATTCCTATTTTGTGTGTTGTTTTTTGGAGGTTTACGGATTTTAAATGCTCGGACTAATGGGGGGAAAGTACGTAACTGGTTTGTAGGATTGTTGTTGTTACTATCTCTGGGTATAACAATAACAATGGGAAATTTATTGAGTGAGCAACAGGTATTTACTCAACCTTGGTTTGGCGCTCAAAATGTAGATGTGACGGCTCCTGGTTGGTTGCAAGGGGGAATGTCTGTAGGTGGTCTCCAATTACCATTTGCTCGCTTGTTTATTATGGCTTTGACAATAATTTGTGTAGGAGGAATTTATTTATTTTTACAGCGTTCTAACTGGGGATTAAGGATTCGTGCTGTCACCCAAAATCGCAGTATGAGTGCTTGCTTGGGTATCCCTACTCAAAAAGTTGATGCTATCACTTTCGCTTTGGGGTCGGGTTTGGCTGGTGTGGCTGGTTGTGCTATTAGTTTACTGGGTTCTGTAGGACCAAACACCGGACAAAATTATATTATTGATACCTTTATGGTGGTAGTGGTCGGTGGTGTGGGGAATTTAGCAGGAACTATTGTGGCTGCTTTGGGAATTGGTACGGCTAATTTTTTAATTGGTTCTGGGACTCTAGCTTTGGTGTTATCTCCTATTCAACCTTTAGCTGATGTGTTGAATTTCTTTGCGACTACAAGTATGGCCAAGGTGTTAGTGTTTGCACTAATTATCGCGTTTTTACAGTGGAAGCCTGGGGGAATTTTTCCTCAGAAGGGTCGTACTGTTGATGTTTAAACCACAAAGGACGCAGAGCATGAGTCAGAAGGGGCGACGGTTAATTTTAATTGAGATTGGGGTGGTGGTGGCGATCGCACTGATCCTGATTTTAATTATACCAACAATGCTTTCGGGGTTTCGGTTAAATCTACTGGGGCGGTTTTTGTCCCTGGCCATTGTCGCTTTGGGTCTGGATTTAATCTGGGGTTATACCGGGTTACTGAGTTTGGGACATGGGATTTTCTTCGGTTTGGGGGGATATGCGATCGCTATGTACCTAAAACTGCAAGTTCCCCCCGATGAATTACCTGATTTTATGGGGTTGTATGGCGTGAAAGAACTTCCTTGGTTTTGGTATCCTTTCTACTCTTTTCCCGTCGCTACCGTGGCGGTGGTGTTGATTCCCAGCCTACTAGCGGGATTATTAGGATACTTAGTATTTCGGAATCGCCTCAAGGGGGTTTATTTTTCCATATTAACCCAAGCCGCAGTGATTATATTTTTCAACTTCTTTAATGGTCAACAAAAACTGTTTAACGGTACTAACGGACTCACAGGTTTTAGAACCTTGTTTGGGGTGAATGTCAGTGACTCCCAAACCCAATTCATTTTCTATACCCTGACGGTAATTGTTCTCGCCTTCACCTATGGGATTTGTCGCTGGTTGACAAGTGGACGCTTTGGGCGATTATTAATCGCTATTCGAGATGATGAAAGTCGGGTGCGATTTTCTGGCTATAACCCCACAGAATTTAAAGTTTTAGTGTTTGCGGTCTCCGGTGCGATCGCCGGGATAGCAGGAGCGTTTTATACACTTCAAAGTGGGTCAGTATCACCGCGAACCATGGATATTGGGTTTTCTATTGAAATGGTGATTTGGGTGGCGGTGGGGGGACGCGCTACCTTAACCGGGGCGATAGTCGGTACTTTATTAGTCAATTATGCGCGCACTTTTTTAAGTGAACAATTTGCGGAAATTTGGCTATTTTTTCAAGGCGCACTATTTTTAATAGTCGTCACAGTCTTACCTGACGGTCTCATGGGATGGTTAAAAAAGCAACAGATTTCTTTTTTCCACCGCCCTCGCCCCATCGCCACATATCCCACCTTAGAAGCAGACCCAGAAGTGCAACATGAACGCGAAAATCTTGGAAACTGAAAACGTCACCGTCAGTTTTGACGGTTTTAAAGCTATCAATCAACTCAACTTTAGTATGGATGCGGGAGAGTTGCGGGTAGTAATTGGTCCCAACGGTGCGGGAAAAACCACCTTTCTGGATGTAATTACCGGGAAAGTACAACCAACCATTGGGAGAGTTTTATTCAAAGGTAAAAATCTGCGTTCTTTACCTGAACATAAAATCGCCCGCTTAGGAATTGGGCGGAAATTCCAAACACCGCGAATTTACCTCAACTTAACCCCCCGTGACAACCTAGAAATTACTATTAACCGCCACAAAAATGTATTTTCCACCCTATTTCGTCCCTCTCATCCTACGGAAAATAATAGTATTAAAGGCTTATTAGAAACAGTTGGTTTAACCCCTAAAGCAGACATTCCCGCCGGGTTACTGTCCCACGGAGAAAAGCAACGTTTAGAAATTGGGATGTTAGTAGCACAGTCCCCCGACTTATTACTAGTTGATGAACCAGTTGCAGGGTTAACAGATGAAGAAACCTACAACATCGGACAACTACTATTAACACTCGCCCAAAGCCATTCAATTCTAGTCATTGAACACGATATGGAATTTGTCCGCCAAATTGCCAAGACCGTAACAGTATTACATGAAGGTTCCGTACTATGTCAGGGGAGTTTTGCACAAGTCCAAAATGACCCCCGTGTAATCGAAGTATATCTAGGAGAACAGCCAGAATAAATAGGGTCTGGAGCTTAGATAAATCATAACCGCCATTGAGAATCAAAAAACTGATGCTAAAAATTTCTCAACTTAACGTTTACTACGGTGAAAGCCATATTTTACGCAATGTAGATTTAAGCGTACCACCAGGGCAAATGATCTGCTTAATTGGACGTAATGGCGTAGGTAAAACCACTCTACTTAAAACAATTATGGGGTTACTCTCACCCCGCAGTGGCACAATTAACTTAAATGGAGAATTAATCAACTCCAAATCTCCAGACCAAAGGGCAAAACTGGGAATTGGTTATGTTCCTCAAGGACGAGAGATCATCCCCCGGTTGACCGTCAGAGAAAATTTGCTTCTAGGGTTAGAAGCTAGACCAAAAAACCGAAAAAAAGCCGAAATTTCCGAAGAAGTTTTTAGCTTATTTCCGGTGTTGAAAACCATGTTATCCCGCATGGGTGGTGACCTGAGCGGTGGACAACAACAACAGTTAGCGATCGCCCGTGCTTTAATGGGAGAACCTCAGTTACTCGTCTTAGATGAACCCACCGAAGGTATACAACCCTCAATCATCCTGGAAATTGAAGCCGCAGTACGTCGCATCGTAGAAACCAAAGGGATTTCTGTGTTATTAGTAGAACAACACTTACACTTTGTCCGTCAAGCTGATTACTATTACGCCATGCAAAAAGGTGGGATTGTCGCCTCTGGTTCCACCACAGAACTGAGTCAGGATGTGATCCAAAAGTTTTTGGCTGTTTAAGTTGAATTTTGATTGGGTATTTTACCGTAAAGTCAAATCCTCACTACTAACACAGCGTGGATCTGGTAATGTAGCTTTTTCTGGCTCCCTGGGGAACCAAACCGCTGTGCGCTGACAAATTTTAACCAACATCAACATCACTGGAACCTCGATTAACACACCTACCACAGTGGCCAATGCAGCACCGGAATTTAAGCCAAACAACATCACAGCTGTAGCAATAGCAACTTCAAAGTGATTACTAGCTCCAATTAATGCAGCTGGTGCGGCATCTTCATAAGATATATTCAGTTTTAATGCTGCCACATAACTAATCAAGAAAATGAAATTAGTTTGAATAAATAGGGGTACAGCAATTAACAAAATGTGCAAGGGATTCTCAACAATCACTTCACCCTTAAAGGCAAATAGCAAGACTAAAGTAATTAACAAAGCAGTAATAGCAACCGGAGTGAGATACTTTAAAAACCGCCTTTCAAACCACTGTCTACCTTTGTGTTTAAAAATCCAATAACGGCTGTACATTCCTACCACTAAAGGTAAACCAACATAAATGATTACTGATAAAACTATGGTTTGCCAAGGTACTATTAAATCATTGGCTGCTAGTAACCACCTGCCCAAGGGTGCATACAAAAATAGCATTAATAGTGAATTTACCGCCACCATGACTAAGGTATGTCCCTGGTTACCGTAGGATAGATATCCCCACATCAACACCATGGCGGTACAGGGAGCGATTCCTAATAAAATTGTCCCGGCGATGTAGGAATTAACTATTTCTGCTTCCCTCCCACGCAGTAATTCTGTACCTGTAATTAATGGACGAAATAACCAACCCAAGAAAAACTGCGCAAATACCACCATTGTGAATGGTTTAATTAACCAGTTGACTATTAAGGTGAGAATTACAGGTTTAGGGGCGCGGACTGCATTCACAGCTTGGGTAAAGTCAATTTTTACCATGATGGGGTACATCATGAAGAATAGACACACTGCAATGGGTAGGGAAACTTGATAAATACTCATTGCATCCAGTGCGATCGCCACCCCAGGAAATAACCTCCCTAGTGCAATTCCGGCTAAGATGCACAAAAATACCCAAACAGTCAAGTATTTCTCAAAAACACTCAGGTTACCCCCAGCTTTTAGCGGGGTTGTGTTTGTGTTGGTATTCATTGATATCACCTAAAATGAGGAATTATGGAAGAGTAGGTTATTTAACCACAACAGGAGTGTTTCCAGTTCTCACTTGGTGTTGTATCAGCAACTTTCACTACAAAAATTTCCCAACGGTTGCCATCTGGGTCTGTTACCCAAACTTTATCTTGTACAGCATAACAACAGTCTATATCTTCTTCAGTAAACAATGCCAGTCCTGCCTCTGTAAACCTTTGGATGGCAGAATGCACTGCTTGTGTACTTTCAACTTGTACCCCTAAATGAGACAAGGCACCACCAGACTGGATATGATTGGCTAGGTTGAGAGTTAGGTTTAAAGCCGGATGGGAAATATCAAATTTAGCGTAGTCAGCTTTATATTTGACGGGTTCCACACCAAACATTGCCTGATAAAATTCTACTGACTTTACCAGATTAGTCACGTTCAAAGCCACATGAGTTTTCAATACTGCCATAATTTATCTCCTTACAGGATTGATAAACATCTATATATCTATATAGATGTTTATCAATATATTGCCATAGCATATCGATAAGTGTCAATATATGAATATGAACTCGCCTATAGACCTGAAAAACTGTTGTAAACCAGTGCTATCCAGCTTCCTTAAGGCTGATGAAGTAGCAGAGATAGCAGCTATTTTCCGAGTATTGGGAGAACCAGCGAGACTACAACTTCTCAGTTTCATTGCTAACCGACCACAAGCCGAGGCCTGTGTTTGTGAGTTAATAGAACCTTTGGGACTATCACAACCAACTGTGAGTCATCATCTCAAGGTTTTATATGAAGCTGGTTTACTCAAGAAAGAACGACGCGGCACATGGATTTACTATCAATTTGTGCCTGAACGTATTGAATTGTTGCAAAAAGTCTTAGCACTACCGAGCGTTGATGAACCTAATCTCCACCTTCGGATTTCCAAGCTATAGCTTGACTCGGTTGTGGGTCAGGTAACTTCATCGTCACCAGTCCGGCTGCTAAGACTAATAACATGGATGTCCACAGACAACCTACTAAGTTAAAATATTGAAATACCAACCCTGATAACACTGTACCAGCTAATCGACCCCCGGAGTTAGCCATATAGTAGAAGCCAACGTTGAGGGCGACTTTATCGTCGTCGGTGAACGCTAACACTAGGTAGGAGTGGACTGCTGAGTTAAAAGCAAAAACTACACCAAATACAAGCAGTCCCCCAATAATTGCTATGTTACCAGGTACGCCCAATTGTAAAGCCAAGGCGATCGCCGCGGGAACTGCGGTGAGGGTAAATGTCCAAAACTGGATAGTCTGAGATTTCGGTGGTTGACCAGAACCAAAGCGCTGGATAAGGGTGGGCGCTAAAAACTGAATCACACCATAACCAATCACCCAACAAGCCAAGAATCCACCCACTTGATAGAACGACCAGCCTAAATTTCCCCGTAAAAACACTGGTAAACCCACAACAAACCACACATCCCGGGAACCAAACAGAAAAAATCTCGCAGCTGAGAGAATATTAATTTCTTTGCTCTTAGAAAACAGTTGGCTAAACTTAACTTTAGCCTTGATTTTACCCATACCCCTAGGCAACATCAACCCGGTGAACATAATTAAGAACAGTCCCCCAGCCATAATTAACAGGGAAGAGGTAAAGCCAAAAGAAGACAACAGCACACTACCAACAAAAAAGCCTACCCCTTTAAGTGCATTCTTGGAACCTGTTAATACCGCCACCCACTTAAATAAAGATGACTGAGCCTCCTGGGGTACCACCAAGCGAATAGCACTCTTAGAACTCATTTTAGTTAAATCTTTGGCAATCCCGGAAAAGGCCTGGGCTACCATCACATAACCCACCGCCATCCACTGCGCCCAATTGGGATTCAGCCATGATAGCATGACTAAAGAAAAAACCTGTAAGCCAATACCCGTATAAAGAGTTACCTTTAAACCCAATTGGGAACCAATCCACCCCCCCAGAAAGTTGGTAATAACCCCAAAGACTTCATAGAATAGAAATAAAAAGGCGATTTGTAAGGGAGTATAGCCGATACTATTAAAATAGAGTAGTACCAGCATTCGCAAAGCACCATCAGTAATAGTAAAACCCCAATAGGCTAGGGTAACAAGAATATAATTCTTGAGATTAGCGCCAGAAGCTGTAGAAGATGTCATACACAATTGCGGAGTAGGGAGAAAGATTGTTACAGCAGATTTCCTTTGACTCAGGTAAACTACTAGTAGCTACTTACATGCAAAATCCTATATAGCATTTCCCATGCTCGTGAGGTACAAATTTTTTTAGTTTGAGGGAATAGGGAATAGGGAATAGGTGTGTACTTCATGAGCCTGAAAAAGGCTTTATTTCCCAATGACTAATAACTCAATGCAACCTTACGCGCCAGTTCAACCATCCGATTCGCGTAACCCCATTCATTGTCATACCAAGCCAGGATTTTGACTTGAGTTTCATCCACCACCATTGTAGAAAGAGCATCAATAATAGAAGAACGAGGATCATCTTTGTAATCAATGGATACTAAAGGACGCTCTTCGTAGCCTAAAATACCTTGAAGGGGTTCTCGTTCTGACGCTGCTTTCAATAAGCTATTAATTTCATCTACTGTGGTAGGTCTTGCAACTTCAAACACACAATCTGTTAACGAAGCATTCAGTAATGGGACTCGCACCGCCACACCGTTGAGCTTACCGTTCAGTTCGGGATAAATTAACCCAATGGCTGTTGCTGAACCGGTTGTAGTGGGAATTAGAGATAAACTCGTAGCCCGCGCCCGGCGTAAATCTTTATGGGGAGCATCAACTATGGTTTGAGTATTAGTATTGTCATGGATGGTAGTAATTACTCCATGTTTAATACCTAAACCTTGATGAATTACCTTGACTACTGGAGCTAAACAGTTAGTAGTACAAGAAGCAGCAGTGAGAAGATGATGCTTTTGAGGCTCATAGAGATGGTCATTTACCCCCATGACTATATTTAAGGCTTCTTCCTTTACCGGAGCAGCGACAATTACTTTTTGTACTCCCCTTTTAAAATAAGGGTCGAGGGTTTGAGGAGTGCGAAATTTACCGGAGCATTCCAAGACCAAATCAACACCCAAGTCATCCCAGGGAACTGCGCCTGGTTCAGCATAATCACTGAAGCTTATAGTTTGG
This sequence comes from uncultured Nodularia sp., assembly GCA_903911355.1. GTDB lineage: Bacteria > Cyanobacteriota > Cyanobacteriia > Cyanobacteriales > Nostocaceae > Anabaenopsis > Anabaenopsis arnoldii. The sequence goes on from CAIWDD010000110.1 coordinate 10,095, forward strand.
TTGTTAATTAAAACACTGTCAGAATCCGCTTCTACTTCTAGTGGCCAACGTCCATGGACAGAATCAAACTTTAATAAGTGTGCTGCGGTTACTGCACCGCCTTTAATTTCGTTGATATGCACAAAATCTAATTCTGGCCAACCCCATCCAGCCCGTAGAGCCAACCTGCCAATTCTACCAAATCCGTTGATTCCTACACGCACTCTCATATTTAATGAAGAAAGCTTTACTTTTATATCATTTCAAAAAAAATTGATATGTCAATGACTAAGAGGTTAGTGGATACAAAAATTCATCAATAAAACTTGATATATCAGGAAAAATTATCGCAAGACTGAGCAGGAGATATTTCTCCTAACCGGCTATATTCTCCTAAATATGCTTCTAAAACAGCGAATTGGCTCAAATTCAAACTGTAATAAATCCAGCGTCCTTCTTGACGGGCGTTGACTAAGCCTGCTTCTTTGAGGGTTTTCAGGTGAAAAGATAGTTTTGACTGACTTACCCCCAAGGTATCACACAAGTCGCATACACACTGTTCCCGCTTTCGCAGCAATTCTACCGCATTAATCCTGATGGGGTCAGAAAGAGCATGAAAACCGGCAACAATTAAATGAGAATTGGTAGCACAGGGGGTAGACATCAGTGATTTTCTCTATTGTGAACCAGAGACTACGGTTTCGGGTTGATAACGGATACCAGCTTGTTTAAATCTGTGCAAAGCTTCACCCAAGCGATCGCACTCGGCAATTAAGCTGATCCTAACATAGCCTTCACCTGCAGTCCCAAAGGCATTACCAGGAGTAACAACAACGCCAGTTTGTTGCAAGACATCCAAGGCAAAATCCGTAGAACCCATACCCACGGGACACTTTACCCATAGATACATAGTAGCTTTAGTTTTGGGGATATCCCAGCCCAAGTTTCCTAAACCGGTGATGAGAAAATCTCGGCGGGTGCGGTAGCGTTGCTGTACTTGATGTAAGTACACATCTGGTAGTTCCAAAGCCGTTTGGGCTGCGGTTTGCAAAGCGGCGAAAATACCATAATCCAAGTTAGTTTTGAGGGTGCGCAAACCTTGAATTACATGACGATTCCCCACCACAAAACCCACACGCCAACCAGCCATATTGTAGGTTTTAGATAAAGTGTGAAACTCAACGCCAATTTCTTTTGCGCCGGGAATTTCTAACAAACTAGTGGGTTGATAACCATCAAAAGCTAACTCGGCGTAGCATAAGTCATGCACCAGCAGAATTTCATATTTCCGCGCAAAAGCCACGATGTCCTCAAAAAATTCCCGGGGAGCGGTGGCTGCAGTGGGATTACTGGGATAGTTAAAATAGAGGATTTTGGCTTGTTGTGCAACTGCATCGGGAATAGCAGCTAAATCAATTAACCAGTTATTCTCTGGTTTGAGAATCAAACTATGAATTTTCCCCCCAGCAATTAATGGACCGCGAAAATGGGCGGGATAGGCGGGAGAAGGAACCAGAACTAAATCACCAGGATTAATATAAGCGATCGCTAGATGGGCTAATCCTTCCTTAGAACCCAGTAAAGGTAAAGCCTCACTATCCGGATCTAGAACCACATTATAGCGGCGATTGTACCAATTAGTGATAGCACTGCGGAAACTAGCAGTACCTTCAAACGGCGGATAACCGTGATTGGCGGGATTTTGTAACGCCGCCATTGCTGCTTCCACCACTGGCTGTGGTGTGGGACCATCTGGGTTTCCCATACCCAAATCAATTAAATCAAGTCCTTGTTCGCGTGCTTTAGCCTTCAATTCGTCTAAACGGGCAAATACGTAAGGCGGTAGCTGTTGTATGCGTTCTGCTGGGGTAATCCAATTCAAGCTCATTGTAAAACCTCTTCATTCATTCCCCTGGTGGAGACACGATTAATCACCTCTCTACTGTCCGTTGGTGCGGTGGTAGAAACCATTGCAGCCATCAACTCTTCTGTCACAACTTTAAACGGTAGTCGATGGATGTCAGACTGGGGAGCTAAACTAATTTCCGCAGCTGTTTGTAATTCTTTTAATGTAATGTTGCCTAAACCTAAATTGTCCAAATTTCGCGGCAGTCCAATGTCTGCATAGAACTTTAACAACTGTTGCCGCGCCGATGCTGCTAGTTGATTGTTTTGTAACATTTCTTCTAAACGCAGTTGCACCAAAATACCGTAGGCAACTTTTTCACCATGTATACTACCGTGTCCATGGATGTGAGTTAACCCATTATGTACCGCATGAGCCGCCACCGTGCGACACTGCGCCCCTCCTAGCCCTCCAATTACCCCAGCCAGTAAAACTGTAGCATCTACGACTTCTTGCCAAACCTCACCACCTGGTTCTTTGAGGGCGGTAGCTGACTTTTGCAACAGTATATCTCGTAAAACTCGCGCTTGTTGCACTGCGGCAATAATTAAAGTTTGTTGAGAATTGCCACTGCTGACTGATGCTTCATACCATTTAGCGATCGCATCCCCAATTCCTGCCACTAATGTATGTTGTGGTGCTGTTTGAATTAAATTATAGTCAAGTATTAATAAATCAGGACAGCCAGACAGAGCCACATCATAGAGGAAAGCCCCGGTTTCCGAATAGACATTAGAAAGAGCAGTCCAAGCGGCGCAAGTAGCCGCAGATGTAGGAATTGTCACTACTGGTAACCGCAACTGATAGGCGACTAACTTAGCTGCATCCAAAGCTTTACCGCCCCCAAAACCAATAATCACATCAGCTTGGTGTTCCTGGGCTGCTGTCCTTAAAGCTTGTAAACTAGCTTCACAGCAATCTACACCATAACTCTTTACGGCTGTGACTAAATTTTCCTGGGCTAAAATTGGTTGTAGACTCTTTTGAGCCATAGTCACAGTAGAATTACCCGTCACTAATAAGGGACGAGTTCCCAGGCGGTAAATTTCTGCTGGTGTTGATTGTAAAACCCCACAACCACGCATTACCTTTCCGGGAGCAACTGTCAATGTCAATAATGAGTTAGAAGTTTGAGTAGACAAGTTTTTTGTAAAAGATTGACTGGGCATATAAATCTAGTGTGCCAAAACGTTGATAATTCTTAATCAAATTTTAGACTTATGTCCAGAAATTTTCGTTTCCATTGGCTCTAATCACGCCCATGCGGCTCCAACTCTGAACTACCAAATTTTTAAAGACCCAGAATTAACAAATATATATCCTAATCTAAAAAGCATTAATAATGTATAGTATAATACAAAAAAACTATGTTATTTTGTTGACAAAGAATTTTACCCGGGAGAACAAAAAATCAACGGGGAGAGCGCCGAGTAAAGATGAAACTTCACCAGAATCAACCATTTTCTACCCCGTGACCCTAGAAAAAGTTGGAACTAATTCAATACTAAGAAGTAGCATCGGGTAATTGAGCGAATTTTTCCCAATAAATTTGTAGCTCCATATTCCCATCTTCGCGACTAGCTAATGTCCGCTTGATCTGACCTAAGTAGAGAGGTACAGAAACCCCTGGTTCAGGATGAATCACAGTACGAGCGCGAATAGTCAGTTGATTATCTCCCCTTGTCCCCAGACGACCATAGGAATACAGATTACTAGCAGCTTGCAACAAAGTTGCTTCTAATTGGTCTGGTGAAATTTGAGGTGATGTAGCAATCACCGTTTCTGTAGAAGCATTATCATAAACTAAAGTATATTTTACCGCCCCTGGAATCACAGTGCGACTCAAAGGCACCAAAGACAGAGAAAATAAACCCGCAGTCAGCACCAACATAAAGCCAGTTGTACCCACCAGTCGAAAGCGGATACCCCACTTAACAATAAAAGCCAGCAATGTCAGGGCGGCGAATGCTATGGTGGCAATACCCGACCATTGGGCGTACTGAAGAAAGTCAGAAGTTGTCAGCATACAGATCAGCTACTTAGGTGTATTTTCTTGAATGGGCAACACACCCATTTTACCGATTAGTTGCACTCAGGAATTATGACTTAGCACCATATCATGTCTACTATGCATTTTCCCACAAGTGTTGAATGTTAAGATTTTCAGGATCTTGTCCAATACGCGATCGCCAGGGTAGATTAATTCAGATTTGGGTTGGTTGAGGGTATCGCGGCAAGGATTTTAGCCCCTGGGTAATTGATGTTTATCGCTGGGTTTGGAGCGTTGTTACACGTCATCAAGAACAAAAGGGCTTTGTCGTATTGCCCAAACGCTTGTGGAAAGGACTTTTGGCTGGTTCAACTGGTGCCGAAGGTTAAGTAAAGATTATGAAATTTTACCTGAAACCACAGAGGCTTTTATTTATGTCGCTATGATTCGTTTAATGCTCAAGCAACTTGCGTGACTAAAATCACATATCAAGAACTTTTCAGACATCCTCTAAGTCCGCCCCAATTTCATCCTTTAATAGTTTATGCTGTTTCAGCTAATAGCTGGCAAATGGTTTGATGGGCGTTGGAGGAACCAAACAGCACCCCATCGGGGATAAAATTCCCCGTGCTAGAATAACCTTAATCAAGTATCCCTCCCTTCATAGCAAGTAATTATTTAAGTAAAACCTTGATTTTTCCAGGAGAACCTGATGGTTATAGCCACAGTACCAGAGCAACAGGTAAAAATCGGACCCACCCAACTGCTGATTAATAACCAGTGGGTAGAAAGTATCAACGGTCGCCGCTTTCCTACCATCAACCCCAGTACAGGGGAGGTGATCTGTGAGGTAGCAGAAGCAGACAAAGCAGACGTAGACCGCGCCGTACAAGCAGCCCGCAATGCTTTTAATAGTCGGGAATGGCGGGGGATGTCCCCTAGCCGCCGCAGTGAATTGCTGTATAAATTAGCAGATTTGATTGAGGAAAATACAGAGGAATTAGCGCGGCTAGAAACCTTAGACAATGGTAAGCCCTTACATGATTCCCAAGGGGACATAGAGTTAGTCATCGCCTGTTACCGCTATTATGGGGGCTGGGCTGACAAAGTGCAAGGTAAAACCATCCCCATTAATGGCCCTTATTTCTGTTACACACGCCATGAACCGGTAGGGGTAGTAGGTCAAATTATTCCCTGGAACTTTCCCCTATTAATGCAAGCTTGGAAATTAGCCCCAGCTTTAGCTATGGGTAACACCGTAGTCATGAAAAGCGCGGAACAAACACCCTTATCTGCATTGCGGGTGGGTGAGTTAATTATAGCTGCGGGGTTTCCCCCTGGGGTGGTGAATCTATTATCAGGATACGGTCACACAGCGGGAGCGGCGATCGCCAGACATATGGATATTGACAAAGTAGCCTTTACCGGTTCTACAGAAGTAGGACATTTAATTATGGCCGCTGCGGCACAAAGCAACCTGAAGCGAGTAACCTTAGAATTGGGGGGTAAAAGTCCTAATATAGTGTTTGCTGATGCAGACTTAGAAGCAGCGATCGCCGGTTCCCATGAAGGTATATTTTTTAATCAAGGTCAGTGTTGCTGCGCCGGTTCCCGGTTATTTGTAGAAGAGAAATGTTACGACGAGTTTGTTACCAAAAGTGTAGAAGCAGCCAAAAGGCGGGTAGTGGGTAACCCCTTTGACCCCCACACCCAACAAGGGCCCCAAGTAGACAAAGAGCAATTTGATAGAGTCATGGGTTACATCAATGCAGGGAACCGGGAAGGGGCCAAGCTGCTGTGTGGAGGGACTCAAATCGGCGAAAAAGGATTCTTTATTACACCCACAGTTTTTGCTGATGTCCGGGATGATATGCAGATAGCTCAAGAAGAAATCTTTGGCCCAGTGATGAGCATCATCAAATTTAGAGACATCGAGGAAGTAATTAACCGGGCGAATAATACCATCTACGGACTAGCTGCAGCAGTCTGGACACAGGATATTACCAAAGCCCATGCGATCGCCAACAATGTGCGAGCGGGTACGGTCTGGGTAAATTGTTACGATGTATTTGACCCAGCAGCACCCTTTGGCGGGTTCAAACAGTCAGGGATGGGTAGAGAACTCGGAGAATATGGACTGCAACAATACACCGAGGTGAAGACAGTCACCATCAAATTATAAACCTTGCTCCCGAGCAATTTGGGCCTTAGCCTGCTGCCATAAAGATTCTAACTCATCTAAAGAGTAATCAGACAGGGGGCGATCAAGCACCGCCTCCATTTTTTGTAACCTGTGTACAAAACGTTGATTAGTTCCTTGTAAAGCAGAGCTAGGGTCAAGATTGTACCACCGAGCCAACTGGATAACTGCAAACAGTAAATCACCCAATTCTGCTTCTTGACGTGCTGGAGTTTCCCCCGCCAAAGCCTCTTGAAACTCCCCCAACTCCTCATAAAACTTCGACCAAACCCCGTCAATACTTTCCCACTCAAAACCCACCTGGGCCGCCTTGTGGGAAATTTTCATCGCCCCCATTAAGGGCGGAAGAGTCCGACCATAACGACCCAGCTGGTCACTCAACTGATGCTTAACAGAAACCTCCCCCTTTTCCTTCGCCTTAATCGCCTCCCAATTTTCCCTCACCTCTTCCACACCCGCAACGGACACATCACCAAACACATGGGGATGACGACGGATCAACTTTTGCGAAATACCCCGAGCAACCCCCTCCAAATCAAACCTTCCCGACTCCCCAGCAATTTGGGCTTGAAGAACCACCTGTAATAATAAATCCCCCAACTCCTCCGCCATAGCTGCATCATCACCCCCTTGAATTGCATCAACCACCTCATAAGCCTCCTCAATCACATAAGGAATCAGACTTTGGGGAGTTTGCGCCAAATCCCAAGGACAACCCCCATCAGGCGATCGCAACCGAGCAACCACCGAAATCAACTCTTGTAAAGCCGCCAAACACCCATCCATAAAAACCTCTGCGTACCTTTGCGTTAAAAAATCACCTTCTTCTCCTCCTAGGAGAGAGTAAACCCCGCACCCCCTGCTTTTGCAAACGCTTATAAGCCGAACCACCCCAATCGCTCAGAGAATGACTCATAGCGCCCAACTCCAACCCCAAAAATAAAGCCAAATATTCCGTAGTGTAAACCATGAGCGATCGCCCCACAGTTACACTTAAATCCCGCCAAGTCAGAGTGACAATTCCCAGGATTTCCCCCATCACCAGAATTACCACAGCAACAAACCACAGCAAACAGCCCAGATAAATTACCCTCAGGGTTGTACCAATAATTGGCCCGTGAGATAACATAGAGCGGTGACGCAGGTTTTTTTGATAAGGTAGCCAAATACAGCGTAAAAAGCCCCAGCGTTGAAACTGACGCGAGTAAATATCTAAATCCGGGCCAAACATCAGACCGCTAAACATAAACCCACTCGCAACCAACAGGGTTAAATTACTGCTGCGGGTTTGCCATAGAGTGGCACCGGCGATCAACGGTAGACTATATAAGGTGATGCGATCATGGGTTCTAGCAGAGGGCATATTGCAATTGATCGCCTTTCTACACAGGATTACCGAGTTATTATTGTACGTCAAAAAAAATATTTTCCCAAGGGGTTGCGCAATCAAAATTCTTTTGCTATATTGTTTAATTGTGAGAGCAAACGGGTGGTTAGCTCAGTTGGTAGAGCGCCTGCCTTACAAGCAGGATGTCACTGGTTCGAGTCCAGTACTACCCATTTTTATAGTAAGTGTATCTAAAGGCGTGAAATTTCACGCCTTTACTATCTTAGATCGGAATGCGATCGCCTAGGAAGTAACCCTCAACAGGTAAAATTCTCTCTTGAGAGAAAAAACGCCGCCAAAACGCCAGCCAAAATAATTATGAATCCAGCAAATTAAACTGTTGGAGTAACTTAGTATTTTCCGCCGTCAGTAACTCTCGCAGGTCATCAACTTCATTCAATATTTTCACCTCCCGCGCATATTCTTCTTGGATGATTCCCAAATATTGCTGACGCTTTTCCTCAGTCTGAGAATGGCCAAGCATATGTAGGGCGATGTTGATATTAGACAGAGGATCGCGTAATTCCTGGGATAATTTTTCTAACAAATTACCCCTAATATCCGATAGTTGTCGAGAAACTTGTAAATTTGTATCATTTTCTTTAATTTCCTGTTGCAGTTGTTCGATTTTGTGGTGATTATCCAGATGCTGCTGTGTAGATAATGCTTGTCTTTTTAACCGTGCTTTAACTGCTTGTAATATTTCCCCTGGTTCAAAAGGTTTAGTAATGTAGTCGTCTGCGCCTAAATTCATCCCTTGGCGCAAATCCTCACGCTCGGCTTTAGCAGTGAGAAAAATTAAGGGAATATTAGCTGTATTAGGATAGTTCCGCAGTTTTTTTAACACCTGAAAACCGTCCATACCAGGGAGCATAATATCACAAAGAATTAAATCAGGAGATTTAACCCTCGCCAAATGCAAGCCTTCTGAACCATCAGCAGCACTGACAACGGAGAAATCTGCTAATAGCAGAATTTCTGAGATATTTAAACGGATTTGCTCCTCATCTTCAATAACTAAAATCAAACTCATAAGTTGCAACCCCAGGAATTAACCATTTATTTATAATAGTAACCATTTGTTTTCATAACTAACAGATTGAAATTTTATAACTGGGTTTTAGCCCTGATAAAATCGCTAAATTCCTCAAATATTGCCAGAATATTCTTCTTGATTCCGAACAGGAAAATCTAGTTAAGTAAGTAGGAAAAATTGAGTGTAATTAATAACATATGCTTTTACTGAGAAAGCCAAATGTCACAGGGGGACAGTTTTTTGATACTATAGTAAATCTGACTGGTTCAATAACGATTTTTATGAGCAAAGGCACCCTGTTTGATAAAGTTTGGAACTTACACACCGTTGGAACACTTCCCTCAGGGCTGACACAATTATTTATCGGGCTTCACTTAATTCATGAGGTCACTAGTCCCCAAGCCTTTGCTATGTTGCGGGAGAGGGGACTAAAGGTATTGTTTCCACAAAGAACCATAGCCACAGTAGACCACATCGTACCTACCGATAACCAGTCCCGGCCATTTATCGATGGCTTGGCAGAAGATATGATTCAGGCTTTAGAACAAAATTGCCAAGAAAATAATATCACCTTTCATAACATTGGTTCTGGTAATCAAGGTATAGTTCACGTCATCGCCCCAGAACAAGGACTGACCCAACCAGGAATGACTATCGCTTGTGGGGATAGTCACACATCTAGCCATGGGGCCTTTGGTGCGATCGCCTTTGGTATTGGTACTAGCCAAGTTCGGGATGTTTTAGCTTCCCAAACCCTGGCTTTATCAAAATTGAAAGTGCGGAAAATTGAAGTTAATGGCACTTTAAACCCCGGTGTTTACGCCAAAGATGTCATCCTGCACATTATTCGCCAACTGGGTGTAAAAGGTGGTGTAGGTTACGCCTATGAATATGCGGGTACCACCTTTGCACAAATGAACATGGAGGAACGGATGACCGTTTGTAACATGGCCATTGAAGGCGGTGCGAGATGCGGTTATGTCAATCCCGACCAAGTAACCTATGATTACTTAAAGGGTAGAGACTTCGCCCCCACAGGTGCGCAATGGGAGGAAGCTGTGGCTTGGTGGGAGTCTATCAAGAGTGATGCTGATGCAGAATATGATGATGTAGTAGTTTTCAACGCCGCGGATATTGCTCCCACAGTCACATGGGGAATTACCCCCGGTCAAGGTATCGGGGTCAATGAACTGATACCCAAAGCAGAAGAACTACCAGAAGAAGACCGCTTTGTAGCCGAAGAAGCTTACAAATACATGGATTTGTTCCCCGGTCAACCCATCAAAGGGACTAAAATTGATGTCTGTTTTATTGGTAGTTGCACCAACGGCAGAATTAGTGACCTGCGCGAAGCTGCTAAAATTGCCCAAGGTCGCCACGTTGCACAGGGAGTTAAGGCCTTTGTGGTTCCCGGTTCAGAACGGGTGAAACAACAAGCGGAAGCCGAAGGACTGCATCACATCTTTGCACAAGCTGGATTTGAATGGCGTGAACCCGGATGTTCTATGTGCCTAGCGATGAACCCTGATAAACTCCAAGGTAGACAAATCAGCGCCTCCTCTTCCAACCGCAATTTTAAAGGTAGACAAGGTTCATCCTCTGGTCGCACATTACTTATGAGTCCCGCCATGGTAGCTACAGCTGCTATTCAAGGGGAAGTTGCAGACGTGCGCGAATTGCTATAACACCCCAACCTAACCCCCTGCTCTAGTGACAAAAACTCAAAATTATGGTCAGTGAAGTTAAAAAAATCTCAGGTCGCGCTATAATCCTTATAGGGGATGATATAGATACAGACAGAATTATCCCCGCCCGTTATTTAAAAGCCATTACCTTTGATGGCTTGGGGGAAGGCGTATTCATCGATGACCGCACCGCATTAAAGGGCGAACACCCCTTTGACCAACCCCAATATCAAGGGGCAAATGTGTTAATCGTTAACCGCAACTTTGGCTGTGGTTCATCACGGGAACACGCCCCCCAAGCGATCGCTAAATGGGGGATTCAAGCTTTAATAGGGGAAAGTTTCGCCGAAATCTTTTTTGGTAACTGTGTAGCTATGGGCATACCTTGCGTTACTGCCGATGCTCCTACAGTCAAAAAACTGCAAGAGTTAGTCATGAAGCATCCCCAAGCTGCTGTAACAGTCAACTTGGAAACCTTAGAAGTATCATTAGGTGATTATACCACTAAAGTTACCATGAGTCAAGGCACTCGCAGCACCTTTATTGCTGGTACATGGGATGCCTGCGGTCAGTTAGTGGCTCAGTCTGAGGCAATCCAGGCTACAGCCGCTAAACTACCTTATCTAACCTGGGTTTAGGCACAACAGGGAAATTAAACGGAGAGGGGGGGATTCGAACCCCCGTTGAGTTGCCCCAAAACGCATTTCGAGTGCGTCACCATCAACCACTCGGACACCTCTCCCGGTAATATATTATGCAGTTTTGGTGAATCTGTCAGACTTGGCGCAGTTATAGACGGTGAATTATTGCCCGCCGGGATTTCGCTCATAAGCTCAGATACCACATCCTATTATAGCACCTACAGCCATTTGTGCACCCCTAAGTTAAAACTAAATTATCCCGATGAATCACAGTTTCAGCACCTACATAGCCCAAAATTGTGCAAATTTCCCGGGAATGACAGCCGCGAATCTTTTCTAGCTCATCGCTGCTGTAGTTGACAACACCTCTGGCGATTTCCGTTCCCTGGTGGTCGCATAACTGCACCGCCGCTTGAGCTTCAAAGTTTCCTTCTACTGTTTTAATCCCTGCGGCTAATAAGGATTTCCCACCCTGGGCGATCGCCGCGATCGCCCCTGTATCCAAGTATAATTTTCCCGCCGGAACTAGACCGTAAGCTATCCAACGTTTACGAGCCGAAGTTGGTTCAGGTTGTGGTTCAAAGTGAGTTCCCAGGGGTTCCCCAGCCAGAATCTTCTCGATATTATGGGGAAATCTTCCTTGAGTGATTACCGTTCGCACTCCCGCCGCGATCGCAATTCTAGCAGCGGAAATTTTAGTTAACATCCCCCCGGTACCCCATTGGGACCCTTGAGATCCGGTTTCTATTTGTAATGCTGCTAGTTCTTTGAGGTTATTCACCAAAGATATGGGCTGCGCATCTGGTACTGAACGCGGGTCGGCTGAATATAGCCTGTCTACATCAGTGAGAATAAATAACCAATCTGCTTCTATTAAACTAGCAACCAATGCCGAAAGGGTGTCATTATCGCCAAATTTCAACTCCTCTACTGCCACTGTATCATTTTCATTGACTACAGGAATTACACCCAGTCCCAAGAGTTCCTGAAAGGTATTATAGACATTCAGATAGCGGCTACGCTGTACCAAATCGCTACGAGTCAGCAACACTTGAGCAATGGGCTGGGATAGTGTAGTAAATAAATCATCATATATCCGCATTAACCGCCCCTGTCCCACTGCTGCTACTGCTTGTTTGAGAGCCATGGCTTTAGGACGTTCAGTTAAACCCAATCTGGCACAACCCACTCCCACCGCCCCAGAGGAAACTAAAACCACTCTATGCCCTTCCTGTCTCAAATGACATAGTGTTTCTGCTAAGGTGGCAATGGTGGACAGCGCTAGCTGTCCGGTTTCTGGTTGAGTGAGGCTAGAAGTACCGATTTTGATAACAATCGTCTTGGTCATTGATAATTTTCGTTAAAATTTGTAAAGCGCCGAGCCTTCTATAGATAAAGGCCGACGCTCTACGGGTTAATTGTTATTTATTATGGGCTAGGGTCTTTATTTTGCTGACCCCATATTATCAATTATTATCATCACCGATTTCCCAATTTTCCCTAGATTTCTTAAGTATTTCTTTATATTTACTTTAGCGACGACTTCTCAAGTTTTGTGAACTTTTCTTTCTTTAGGGGTAATGGTAGCTCCCAAGATTTCCGATAACCAAACTTCAAAATTCCGCACAGGATGAGATCGCAGAGCTACATCGGCATGAATAATCGGGTCTACTAAAATGGTGAACATTCCCAAACGATTACCTGCTAAGACATCGGTAAACAGGCGATCGCCCACCATTCCTACTTGTTCCACAGGGAGATTCATCCCCATAAGTGCGGCTCTAATTTTCCGTCGTGACGGCTTGGCTGCACCTAAGTAATAGGGCAAATTGAGCGATCGGGCGATCCCACCGATCCGCGATTCACTCAGATTATTACTCACCAAGCACAACTGTGTAGAACTACGCACTTGCTCTACCCAGTCTTGTAGTTCTGGCGAAGCTAGTCCCACTCTCAAAGGTACTAGGGTTTCATCCACATCCAATACCAGCCCCTGCAGCCCATATTGTTGAATAATTGCGGGTGTCAGGTTCAAGACAGAACCGGATATAATTAAATTAGGCTGTAAGAGATCATTCCAGGTCATAGTCAAATTTAACTACTTCAAACACAAATATGTTATTTATCCTCTCACCACTACAGACTCACTGGTAGTGGGAGATTCTTCCGATCCAAAAAAGCTAACTAATGCTAACAAAAGTCTGCTTTTACTTCTGTGTTTCACCCTAGAAGTGTCGGCACTATCTAGTCCACAGGCTAAAACGGTCAATCTGACCCTCATTCCCACTTAACTAGAGTAGTATTAAAGCCTTTTTCAGGCTCATGAAGTACACACCAATTCCCTGTTCCCTATTCCCTGTTCCCTGTTCCCTCAAACTAAAAAAAATTGTACCTCACGAGCATGGGAAATGCTATACTACCAACCCCCATCAGCATCAATCTACTTTAGCTTATTCGACCTCGTTAAAAAGTTCTTCTTCTAACAGTGGTTGTATTTTTTTAAATTCCTCTGGGGAAAGTAATTGAGGTTCTCCAGTGCTAGAAATGCGAGCGAAAAACAGCAGCGGGTCTACAGGGGTATAAATTGCGTATTCTTGACCTTGATCATAGAAACTAGCAAGTAGCTGCAATTGTTCAGGTTCCAACTCCTCATCTTCATCTTCAATTTCCAAGGTGAAAATCTCCGACTCTTCCACTGCTGGTAAATCACCAGACACTGTCAGAGCATAAGCAGTATGCTTGACGATCAAATTTTGTTCAGCCAAAACAGCCTGAGCAGTACCTAAAATTCGGTCAATGACAGCATCATCATCTACCAAAACCGCCTGTTCATCATCATCATCACCTTGCCAAGCAAAAATTTCTATAGGCGAGTCCACAGGGAGGAGCAAAACATATTCTTGTCCCTCAACCACCAGGGAATGTTCAACATAACATTCTAGGGTTCGCCCGGTCTCATCGGTGAGGGTGATAGAACCTGCATGAGCATGATCATTTTCTTCAGGAAATGGAGAGGAAAACATAGCCGAAGTGTAAAACTTTATAAATAGCAGTAGATATACAAATGTCTTTACTATTTATTGACTAATTCAGTCAAGAAAAGAGCTTCAGAAATTGATATCAGTCTTAGTGACCCAATTCAGAATATCACGTAAAAAGGTATCAATACTCTCAGGCTAGCACGGCTTCCTGGAAGTTGCCCCGTCTAGTGTCAAGCCATTGTTGTAAAATTAAAGCTGCCGCCTTACGGTCAATTAAACCTTTATGGCGTGATGGCGAGATATTTTCAGCTATTAACAGTTGCTCCGCTTGGAAAGAAGTTAATCGCTCATCTACATATTCCAGTGGTAACTCCATAGCCCTCGCCAATTTTTTGCCAAATTTCAACACATGACGAGCTTGGAATCCTAAAGTCCCATCCATAGAGTAAGGTAAACCCATGACCAGCACTTGTACCTGACGCTCATTCACCATGTGGCGGATTTGCTGGACATCCCTTTCAAAGGATGTCCGTTCAATGGTGGTGAGTCCCATAGCAATCAAACCAGTACCATCGCACCCTGCTACACCAATCCGCTTGCGACCAAAATCTAATCCCAATGCTGAAATAAACGGTTGTGGTTGCTCTTGGGGTGTCAAACTAGTTCTCCTGTTTGGGCTGCTCTGTGGATTCAGGAATCGGCAATACTTCCATACTCAAATTATCGCACTTAAAGGTTATAGGTTCTGATTTGCCTGGCGCTGGACTGTCTGATGGTGATTGGTTTGTTGGTCTTACCCATGACATCCCACCTGGTATGGGTTTACGCGCCGGTTGTAAACCTTGTAGTACCCCACTCCACTGAATTCCTTCCAAGGAAACAAATTTCGACTCCCGTAACTTATGCCAAACTGAGCGAGACATCACCAGGGTATGTTCTATGCGCTTGGCCCCAATGCGTTCTAAATACTCTTCTCGTTCTGCTTGGTAGTCTGAGGATGCTAATTGTAAACCTTGCTGCGGGAAATCTTGGACAATTCGCGCTAATTGGGAAAGCATCTCTGGATATAGCCAGGTATAAGCGGGGTGAACTGTCAGGGTCGCCACATGAGGAGTTTCGCCCTTGCGGTTCAGTTGTACTTGGAAATAGCCAATGGCTGCTTTGCGTTGGGGTTCAAACACGTAGCCACTCACCACTTCTGTTTTTGTGATCCACTGCTTCACAGCATCAGCTAGAGCACCCAACAAACTGGTTTTAAAGTCCCGTGTATTGCGGTCAAACACCTGACGCACCAAAGGAGGCATTGATGCTGTATCTAACTGATAGAGTAATTGAGCATCAGCATTACTTACAGGCAAAAGATTAGGTAAGTCCGGCTCCGCTTGCGCTAATACAGCCAGTAATTGCGGTTCAATTTCCCAGTAGGTCATTTCTGCCAGGCGCTGAAATCCATTTTGCCGATATAGTGCTAGAGCGTCTTTATCATTAACATTAACTTCTAATAACCAAGTCCGAGCTTCTAAAATCGACTCAAAGCAATGGCGCAACAGTTGTGAGCCTACTCCTTGTTTCTCCAGCGATTTCGCCAGCATTACCCGATCAATCCGCCATGTACTGCGTGTACGGTTGAAAGGTGACACTTGAATCATTCCTAACAATACTCGCCCCTGTTCTGCTACGTAGGCACAGAAACGATACTTGAGAGGGTTAGGAAACCAACTCAAAAATTTTAGTAATCCATACCAACGGCGTAACCATTGCATCTGGTTGATGGCAATTTCAGCCTCTTTGGGAGTTAAGTCAGATAATGAGTCTTGAGTTATTTGCTCAATTCCGTCCAAATCCCGGTATTGGGCCGGCCGGATGACAACGCCGAGATTTCGAGGTAGTAATGAAGTCATCTTAATTTTATCTGCCATTTAGCCTTAAATTACTGGTTCAGAGGAAGTGCTACAATAATCTTAACCCCTTTTTACTCCTGCCTCTTGCTCCCCAAGAGTGATTTTTTTGACACTTGCCGCACTAAGGTGATCGATGTTATTGCTTCATCCTTGGTTGCAGTTATCCACTTAACCTACTACCTGCGGTTATGGCTACCCCACTCAAGGTATCATACAGCAAGAGTCCTAACTAAATACCAAAAAAGCAGACCTGATGAGCGCAACTTTCGTATTGACCCAACATATCTGCTTTTGTTTTATAACAAAAATGCCGAAAATTTCTCTTTTTTTACCACCCTTTTCGGGAAATTAGCTTCTCAAAGTTGGCTTGAGTTTGGTGCAGCAGTTGCTCTCGGCTATTTTCAAGTGAAAGTGTCTCCTTGAGGGGGGGAACCAGA
This sequence comes from uncultured Nodularia sp., assembly GCA_903911355.1. GTDB lineage: Bacteria > Cyanobacteriota > Cyanobacteriia > Cyanobacteriales > Nostocaceae > Anabaenopsis > Anabaenopsis arnoldii. The sequence goes on from CAIWDD010000110.1 coordinate 26,238, forward strand.
TTGCGCGCTTGTAGAGTCATATGAAGTTGCAAATGGGCAACATATTCGCTGAAGTCTTCATTTTGGACAACTGCGCCCCTTGAGACATTTGATTCCACTGTCACTTGGTTCTCCTTCTCTTAGTTGGTGTGGCTGTGCCTTTATATCATCAGAACTTATCACATTGTTTTGCTTAACTTCTTAATCTGTAATGAAGTTTAATGTTTTTGCCAAGTTTACACTCAGCAATGTTAAAACTGGTATGATATGCCCAGGGAAACCACCGGGTATATCTTTAACCAATCTAGATCATTTTCTAAATCGCTTTTTTCTTTCTGTATACTGTTGTTGATTTGATTCCTTATCTCTGGAGTAGCATCAGCACCGAAGTTAGGTGTAACATCTACTTTTGGTGAGCCGGTGAACATCACACCCAAATTAAAAGAAAACCCCAAGCCTTTACCCCGTTGAACGGCATTTCCCCAGCCAATACCTAAATAAGGTGCGACACTATTGGGAAAGCCAACTTTAGCATCAACTGATTCTAAAACCTTAGCTTCGTAAGGAGTTCCACCAACTGTAATGGTGTTAATGTTATTAGTGCCAGCTGTTGGTCTACCTTTTCCCTTGAGGTTATTATCTTGAAAGACTAAACCCCCAGTCAAACGAAAACCAGAATTTTTTGCCGGGTGGTAGTCAACTAGAGTGGAAATATTCGACAAGTCAAGATCAGCTTTATAGGTGACATCAGTTTCTGTGATATCCCGAGCCAGACTGAAAGCATTTATCCCCACCCTGGCATTAAAATTAGGAGTTATTGACCTAGTGACAGATGCTCCTAAACCTAAAGTACCAATTTCTGGAGTAATTGCCCAACCACTCTTGTTACCTCCAGGATCTTGGCTTGTTTGTTCTGTGGGTCTAACTTCTATGGGAGCGCTACTAGGTGTTGAGGAAGGGGGAGTAATTTGACTACAGCGAGAGTTGAGGGGATAATCCTTACAGAATTGATTTAAATCAATAGGTGTTTGCGCTATGGGTTGTAAGTCAGTAGCGCTGTGAGAAAAGGTTCCGCCTACGGAATTTATTTCACCCGGTTGAGATGTAGCAATTACTTCTTGGGATAATACTGGTTGACTTGTGGATACCCCCAATCCCAAAGCAGATGCTAATGTCAAAATTGCTACAGATTTTAATTTAAGTCCACTCATGATCATTACTCCTCACCTAATAACTAACCTTGCGGTTTCTGCTCACCACAGACAATTTCACCGTTTAATTATGCAGCAACTCAAGACAATTCTTACCCGTGAGTTATTTTCTGGGTAGGTCAAAACCTCAAATTTCCTGATTGATGCAGTTTTAGGGTTGTATCTTCCCCATGGACAGCCGCCTTCTATAAGCAGAAGTGTATAATCAAACAGTTTACCAAGTCAATGTGGCAAACTGTAGATGTATAAAAAATTAATATTGTAGGAGGAGTGATATTTCTCCGAGACCCACAAGAATAGTCTTAGCTCAACAGAGAACCAGCAATCATTCCCCCAAGTAAAATCAAACCAATCCAGACATTTTGACTGAACATCCTACCATATACAGAATTGGGTACGCTATCCTGGATTAAACAGAAATATTGCCAAATCCAGCCAATAGCAGCAATAACTAGACTCATCCAAAAGGGAAAACCCAATTGTGTTAATACAGCTAGATATACCAGTAATATAACTGTCAGAGCAAAGAAAATACCAATAGCTAAAGGGGCATAATTACCGAAGAATAAAGCGCTAGAATTTACCCCAATACGTTGATCATCTTCGCGATCGCTCATAGCGTAAATGGTATCAAACCCCAAAGTCCAGAATATAGTAGCGCCCCAGAGTAGCCAAGTGGGTAAAGAAATATCTGTAGTTACAGCACTCCAACTGATCAAAACCGCAAAACCCCAAGCAATGGAGAGAACTAATTGGGGGATGGGGAATACCCGCTTTGCACCTGGATAAAGCAGAATTACAGGTACAGCAGCTACAGACAACCAGAAACTTAAGGGGTTAAGATAAGAAGCGAGTACTGCGGCACATCCTAAAGCAACCACAGCCACTACAATCCCGACTTTAACAGACAAAGCCCGGGAAGCCAAGGGGCGATCGCGTGTTCTGTGCACCTGTGGGTCAATATTCCTATCCCACAAATCGTTAACCACACAACCAGCTGCACTAGTAGCTAGACTACCCAAAATAATTACCCCGACCAAGGGTAAAGGCGGTTTTCCTGATGCGGCTAAAAATACAGACCACAAAGCCGGAATCATTAAAATTAATCGTCCTTCTGGTTTATCCCACCGCAAAAGGCGGATAATAGTCAGCCATACAGGTTCCTGTTTGCGTTCGTAAGGATTCAGCATATAAATCAAGTCATAACTTGAGATGGATGAGTTCACACATCTTTACATCTATAGAATAACGTTATTTGGTATTTATAGAAGTAGAACCTGTGACTGACAACGGTAAACATTCTTAGCTCAGACAGGCTTTGCACATAGTTCAGAGTAAGAAGAGATTGATTTCGTTGTAACGCACCATTTTTTAGTCCTTCAACGAGAGAAAACTAGATGCTGAATTTAGTTTCAGCTAGCTGGGAAAGTTTTAGCACTGAACCAGTTAAGCAAAACCGGATTATTGCTGCTATTGACATGGGAACAAATTCTCTGCACATGGTAGTAGTAAAGATTGACCCGACCTTACCAGCTTTCAGCATTATTGCCAAAGAAAAAGAAACTGTCAGGCTGGGTAATCGTGACCTGACCACTGGAGAACTCAAACCAGAAAACATTCATAAGGCTATTACCGCCCTCAGACGCTTTCAAGAAGTCGCTAAAACCGCCAATGCTGAAACAATCATAGCTGTAGCCACAAGCGCTGTGAGGGAGGCCCCCAATGGTAGAGATTTTTTACACCAGGTAAAAGAAGAATTAGGCCTAAGCGTTGACTTGATTTCTGGTCAAGAAGAAGCCCGTCGCATCTACTTGGGTGTACTTTCGGGGCTGGAATTTGATCAGCAACCCCACATAATCATTGATATTGGTGGCGGTTCTACAGAGTTGATTTTAGCAGATAGCCAAGAAGCCCGCACTCTGAGCAGTACAAAAGTTGGCGCAGTGCGACTCACCAGTGAGTTAATCACCACCCAACCCATCAGCGATGTCCAGTTTCAATATCTCCAAACCTATACAAGGGGAATTTTAGAACGTTCTGTTGAGGATGTATTAGCAAATATCCATCCTGGGGAATCTCCCCGTTTAGTGGGAACCTCCGGGACGATTGAAACCCTGGCGATGATTCATGCGCGAGAAAATTTAGGTATTCTTCCCTCTACCCTCAATGGCTACCAATTCACCCTCAAGGATTTGCGGGTTTGGGTAAATCGGTTACGAAAAATGACCAACTCAGAAATATCTATTATCCCCGGTATGCCAGATAAGCGGTCAGAAGTGATATTGGCTGGTGCTGTCATCTTACAGGAAGCTATGACTTTGTTAGGTGTAGATTCAGTCACCTTGTGCGGACGCGCCCTCAGAGAGGGGGTAATTGTAGATTGGATGCTATCCCACGGTTTGATTGAAGATAAACTGCGCTATCAAAGTTCCGTACGCCAGCGGAGTGTTCTCAAACAGGCTGACAAGTATGATATCAATTTGCAACACAGCGATCGCGTGGCCTTATTCGCATTAAGTTTATTTGACCAGACCCAAGGAAAGTTACACCAATGGGGAGCCGCGGAGCGACAACTGTTATGGGCGGCGGCTTTATTGCATAATTGTGGGCATTATATCAGCCATTCCTCTCATCACAAACATTCTTACTATCTGATTCGCAATGGTGAATTACTCGGCTACACTGAAACCGAAATTGAAATTATTGCCAATTTAGCCCGTTACCACCGCAAATCACCCCCCAAGAAAAAACATGATTATTACCGTAACTTGGTTAGTAAACAGGATCGACAAATCGTCAACCAACTCAGCGCCCTGTTGAGAATAGCCGTTGCACTAGATCGGCGACAAATTGGTGCGATCGCTCGCGTCCAATGTCTGTATAATCCCGGTAAAGGAGAGTTACAGATGTTACTATTTGCCTCTGAACCTGATGATGACTGTGCTTTAGAACTTTGGAGTATAGATTATAAAAAACCAGTTTTTGAAGATGAGTTCAATCTAAAATTGGTACCTCTTTTACAATCGTCTCATTTTTCCCGAATATAGTTTACAGAAGATATTTTTGTGCGTTAGACTGATTTAGCGCACCTACCAATCCATCTCAGGGAACACCAGAAAATCAATGTTTCATCTGGTGTAAGTTTATCATTCAACCTTGGGCATTGCAATCAGATATCAGTCTAAATCCCTCCCCCTCATGTGTGAGGAACGGGTAAAACCAGCAGGGCATCACCAGAAATTATTGAATATTTTTAATCTGAAAGTCAATCCCTCAAGACAATCACTTTGTCATAGAGGTGAATATGAACTGCGTCCACTGAGTTTGGATACATCAAAAATACTTAGTAAACTGACCCTTCTGAACACCCTTCAATGAGACTTGTGGTTATGGATAGAAGTAGACCAAACTTAGAAGAAGTCGTCGCTTATCTAGAAGCTGAAATGGATGAATATAATCAACAGTTCTATACAGAACCAGATAGGAATAATCAAGTGGTATCTAGTATGAATCGAGATTTGGTAGAACGTTATGAACTGGGTACAAATGAAGAATATTCTCAAGAACTTGATGCAGAACTTGAGCTAAAATAACCGAAATCGAATAAATAGGTTAAACCCATCATATTCTGCTAATCATCGGCAGTATTTATGCAATTTCTAATTAGGGCTGCTCTACTACTTCTAATTTAATTTCTTTGGGAATAATTTTTAGGAATAAATTAAATTTTGCCTCAGCTATTTAAGGATAAGATATACAATCCCAGTTATTCATGTGAATCACCCAATTAGCTATTTACAGCACTTTTCAATTAAATAAAGTACACACCTTAATATCATATTAATATCATAAATCTTGTGGGGTGGGCATCCTGCCCGCCCTTCTGTTCATCACTCAGATAAAATGCGCTGTATTTACTAAAGATAAATAATTCAGCCTTTATTAATATATTTATTATTGAGTAGAGTTTAATAGTAGTTAAACCCTACTCAATAACTGTTTCTTAGAGAGAAAAATTCTTTGGTGTCTTTACATTAACAGGAACAACTATGCTATTTTTAATAGTTGGACCATTTACAGCAGTACTATTACCTGCATTACCCCTGATTTCGTGGAGTACCTCTTGATGCTGTCTAACATTCCCATTATTACCAGTATTCACTTGTACTGCTGTTGAAGAACTAGTATTTCCTGTACAAGCTGCTGGACTGTACATTTGCACATTAGAAGTTTGTCTGGCGGGAGTTGGAGACATATTAAGTTGAACCCCCACATGAGATATAACGCACTGTGCGAATGCGGCGCTGGTACTAAAACTAGCAACTGTTAAACAAACACCAAAAGATAGGACACCAAGATATAAATCTTGATATTTCATCTAAGTTCTCCCGGATTTTTTACATTAATTACAAAAGACTGATACTTTACTACTGTGATGTCTGTATCTACCATTCCTGGTGACTTGTCTGCTTTCTTGGGTAAGAATACTACCTGATTTTTGACAGGTGTTTCTGAATAAAGTGTTGACATCGTTAATATGAAAATTTCCATTCATATAGATTTCAGTCTCAGGAGCATGGAGCTTTGCACTTCCCGGGAAATCTGGAAATATTTCCAGATTTCCCCGTAAATCTTGACGAATTCTCATTCTCCCTATGTGCATATCTATTTCACCTATTTGAGTAACAACAGGGAGAAATAAGCTGACAGAAATTAGCAGTGAGGAAAATTTGTAAATCTGCATAGGATATCCCCATCAAGTATGGCTGAAGCAAGCGGTAGCTATCAGCAAAAGTCTAGGGTAAAGTATAGTGTGGCTATCACCTTTACCCTATTAATTTTAGAAGCTGCCACCGAATTTAACTTAAATAATTTGGGGATTGTTGCTAGTTATTCATAATCATCAATGGCCTCTTTTCTGGTGATAAATAGGTCGGGGTATCCCTTGGTTAATTTTTCGGTTCTGTTGAGAAGCGCTATTAATACAAACATTACCGATACCGTGGGTCTCACACATCTGATGGATGACTTGACCGCTAGCATTGCTACCATAACTACCAGCATCACCCGCGAAGTGTTGATTAATTTGATTAGCCTTATTTACGCTAAGGTTGTGATTCCCAGTGGTAATATTAGTCTGATTAATTATTTGAGCGTTATTACTTTCTCCAGTTTGAGCATTAGCACCAGTAGAAGCAAATGCGATCGCACTTACAGTGAACAAACCGATAATAAATTTATTCATGAACAACTCTACAAATTTCAATGTTTCATTGATCCATTAGCTCTGATTAGCTGGCAATATCTGGCTGTGGTAGCCTGATTATCAGCTATTAAAAATTAATAATAATAACAATTTGAGTAGTAGTCAAGCCAAATTAATACAAATTATAAACCACATTGTTGCATAGATATTATTAATATATTTAGGTTAATTCATTCTTGATAATAGCGTTAAGAATTAGATATTAAAGATCAATCTATGAGATCAATTATTAGAAATACAATCATAAATAATGTGCATTAAATATTATCTATCTAAAGAAATAATTTTCTAATTTATGTGAATAAAATCCAGATGATTGAGTATTAATTAATCACAGAAATCAGGATTTGCTGAAAATTTATGCAACAGAAAATCAAATCCCCTGGATACTCAGGGAACACAAAACTACATAATTATGTAAAATTGTGTAAAGCAATTGTAGTATTTATAAAACGAAGGCATCAACAAACCCATGCAACTGAAACTCAGTGCATCTAAATTTCCCCCGGCTCCCCTAGTCTTAATCGCCCCGTTTTTCCTGTGGGGAACAGCAATGGTAGCCATGAAAGGAGTCATAGCCGACACTACACCCCTATTTATGGCAGCTGTGCGATTGTTACCAGCAGGGGTGTTAATTTTAATTACAGCAACAATCATGGGTAAACCCCAGCCCAAAGGTTGGTTAGCATGGCTGTGGATTATTTTATTTGCCTTGGTAGATGGGGTATTATTTCAAGGCTTTTTGGCAGAGGGACTAGTTAGAACTAGTGCGGGGTTAGGGTCTGTAATGATTGACTCCCAACCTTTAGCGGTGGCTTTGTTGTCCTTGTGGCTATTCCAAGAACACATTGGTTTGTGGGGATGGCTGGGGTTAGGACTGGGAGTGATCGGTATTAGTTTAATTGGTTTACCCCATGAGTTGATTTTTCAGTTTTTTGATCCCAATGTCAATGCAAGCATTGGGAATTGGCAAGATGTATTGAGTAGTGGTGAATGGTTAATGCTGTTAGCCGCCCTCTCCATGGCTGTGGGAACGGTGATGATTCGGTTTGTCTGTAGATATGCTGACCCGGTAATGGCCACGGGATGGCACATGATTTTGGCGGGATTACCGTTGTGGGGTATTTCATCCGTAGTAGAATCTCACCAGTGGCAGAATCTCACTATCTCTGAATGGATGGCTTTAGGCTATGCTACAGTTTTTGGTAGTGCGATCGCCTATGGATTATTTTTCTACTTTGCTTCTAGTGGTAGTTTAACTAGTCTGAGTTCTCTAACCTTTCTCACTCCAGTTTTTGCTCTCTTATTTGGTAATCTCATCCTCTCAGAAGTTCTCACCCCGTTACAGTGGGTGGGAGTAGGACTAACTTTAATCAGCATTTATCTAATTAACCAAAGGGATAACTGGCGCGGTGAAAATCGCAAGGTAACCGTGTCAGAAGAAGCTACACAGCAATCACCAGTTTTAGAAACATCTATTCATGGAAGGTGAATAACAGCCACAAACAATTAACAATTAACATTTTGTAGTGGAGACTTAGGGTGAGTTACAAGTAGAATTACAACATAGAATATTTTCCACCGCGCCGTAACTAACTGCTAACCCACCCGACATTTCCACTTAAAAACAAAACTCAAAAATATTTCATCTGAACTTGGATAACTGTATTTGGCCCTGCTAACAAAAAAGCAGCGTCTTTAAATTTAGGAGCACTGGTACGAACTTCTGGGTTTCTGGAAAACCCAAAACCTTCCGTGGGGATACCCAGGTAATTAAGATTGAGGATTTGATCTTGATTCTGATCATGGATAACAGCCACAGCATAAGTACCAGGTTGTAAGTTATCAAAGGTAATTTTTGAGGATGTCTCGGAAATCTTAGTACACTTACTTTTAACTACACCATCATTATTATTGGGAAATCCTTTACTATTAGCAAATATGGTTACACACACCAGTCCCTGTGTGTTTCGCAATCCATCAACTCCTACAGTGAGTTTACCCGGTAAAACTGCACTGGCGGTAGATGTCCAGGCCGGATTTCCGATGAATGCAAGTAGCAACAGACTCAGCCCCAATTTATTTATCATAGGTATTCATCATAGGTTGTGTTGAAAGTACGTACAGTTTGGCATTACAGCACTTTTCAAGTAAATCAAGTACACATCTTAACATCATAAATCTTCTGGGGTGGGCATTCTCCCCGCCCTTGTTTAAACCAAATCAGAACACAAAGCACACAAAAAAATTACAGTTTCAATTATGCAGTCTCACATATTACCGCCTCCCCTGGAACCTGGTGACTTATTAAAGGTAATTGCTCCTAGTGGTGCGTTGCGAGAATTACCAGCATTGTCAAGGGGTGTAGAAATTTGGCGATCGCGTGGTTATCAAGTGGAAATTATCGCTAATCTAGCTGATAAGTGGGGATATTTAGCACAAACAGACGAAATTCGTCGCCAACAACTAACCCAAGCCTGGGAAGATCCAGCTTGTCGTGGTATCCTCTGCACTAGGGGGGGATTTGGTAGCACCCGGATTTTGGAAAATTGGACTTGGAACCTCAACGGTAGACCACCCAAATGGCTGATAGGATTTTCTGATATTACAGCTTTGCTATGGAGTCTTTACACAGCAGGTATTTCTAGTCTTCATGCTCCCGTACTGACGACTTTAGGGAATGAACCAGATTGGTCAATTGGGCGATTATTCGATGTTGTCGAAGGTCGTCCTATTCCTCCCCTCAAAGGTTGTCCTTGGGGTGGTGGAATGGCCACTGGTCTGTTACTACCAGGTAATATTACCGTTGCTACTCATCTTTTAGCTACATCAATATTACCGGAGTTGGATGGTGTGATTTTAGCATGGGAGGATGTGACAGAAGCACCCTACCGCATTGACCGCATGCTCACCCAGTGGCGTTTAAGTGGTCTGTTATCAAAGGTTCGTGGTCTTGCTTTGGGGGGCTTTACTCAATGCGAAGCATCGCCTGGTATACCTAGCTTCAGTGTTGAAGAAGTTCTCCGCGATCGCCTGGGTGATTTGGGTATTCCTATTGTATCTGATTTACCCTTCGGCCATGACAGTCCCAATGCGGCTTTACCTGTGGGCGTATTAGCAACTTTAGACGCAGACCAGGGGATTTTGACTTTCAACTAACTGAGTTGGGCGACTAGTTGATTTTCTAACAGAGTGTCATTAGTTAACAAGTCCTCCACTGTAATGCGCAAAAAACGTTGTTCATCAACTTGAAACAAAACCTTAATGCGATCGCTTCCCGGATATCCTGGTGGTAGGAGTTGGGCGATGGTTCTCGCACCAGCTTGATCATTGAGGGGTTTCACACTGGTGACACCCGCTTCTAAACGGCGAGTAATTAGGCGATCGCCGTCAAAATAAACTTCCGTACTACCTGTGTGAGAACCCAATTCCCCAATAATTAATTCAATGCTGGGTTGATTTTCCACAGACGCGCCTAAAACTAATTCTACCGCCTCACTCATGGGGTAAGCCTGCCCCGATTTAATCATCGAATGCCAATTATGACGGTTTTGGCGACGATCCCAATAGCGGACACCATAACTATGATAGAGAAAGTCTTTGATTTCCATCCCCTGGGCTAACTGTAACGCACCTTGAGCGATCGCTTCAAAGGGACGGTCACAGCGGATTTTTTCCCCAGGAAAGTACTGTTTTACCCATGTCTGCACTCCTGGTAATTGTACAGTCCCACCCACTAACAACACGGCGTTAATATCTGTAGCTTCTATGCCCTGTCGTCGCGCTTGTTGTAATAAACTGGTCATCGACTCATCTAATTGGGCAAAAAATCCCTTTTCTTCTAGTATGTTGTCAAATATTTCCCGGTTTAATGACAATTCATAGCTCTCTAACTTCTCGTCGTCAAAATAAACTTCACTAGCTTGGTTTTGAGTTGATAGCTGGATTTTTACCCGTTCGGCTAATCTTGTGGTTAAGGGAGTTACCGCTAGTCCTTGAGTTTTAGCAAAGTAATCTACTAACCAATCATCTATATCAGTACCCCCCAGATTTTGCCCCGCTTTGGCTAGTACACGGGCTGTTTTAGGTTTTTGGCGGGAATTGTCACCCAGGGATTTATTACCCCATTTCAGGAGGAATCCTACAGGTTTTTTAGTTGGCAAACTTGGATCTAAGCGCACTAGAGACAAGTCTAATGTACCACCGCCAAAGTCAACCACTAAGAGAATTTCTCGGTCTGCTAAATCGTAACCCAAAGCGGCAGCTGTTGGTTCGTCTAACATCTGCACCTTTTCCACCGGGAGGGCTTGACAAACTTGGCTTAACCAGTGACGATAGGCCTCAAAGCTGTCTACCGGTACTGTTAAGACCAGAGAATCTAACCCTCCTTCCATCGGTGCTAATTGTGCAATTAATTTATTTAGGAATAATTGCCCTACTTGCTCAAAGGTGACATTCTCCCCATCTATTTCTGGGAGGAAACCTTGAACATCCGCACCAATTCCCCGCTTGAAGCTGCGGAAGAATCTTGTTTCGTTCTTGAGGTCAAAACCGCCGTCGCGTACTTCTTGCCCCACTAATACTTTACCCTGTTGTATTTGTTCTATGTATACTAGGCTGGGAATAACTGGGGGGTTGAGGCTGTGCTGAGTTGATAAACCGGGTATGGTCAGGGTTTCTGGCCGCTGGGTGACCGGGTTCCAGCGGGCTATAACTGTGTTACTTGTACCAAAATCGATCGCGATCGCCATATTTGATAATTGTTTCGCGCAAAAGCGCAAAGGCGCAAAGTATTGTTTTCAGTAAAATGATTTTCGCATATCTTTACAGTGCGATTGTCGTCTGCTTATATGCCTAGTTAAAAAAAGCCTCACTGGCATCATATCCTCTAAAAGATAATGTTATATATTTTACCTTGATTACCTTAATTGGTTGCTAGTCTTCACCCTTGAGATAGAAGAGTAAACAAAACCAAAAAGTTAAATTCTTGAGCTATGTACTATTTTATTGTGCATTTTTCCAGTTAGATATTATGTAAGTGTCGGGTGCTTTACTTGATTGACGCAATTTATGCACTTTAACGCACCATACCCATAAGCCATTGACGTAATTCCAGAAAATGCACATTTTTAGTTCATGAGTCCATTGAAAATTGTCAAATATCAAATAGGCGTTGTGGAGATTGGTAAAAGTGAAATCTTATTTAGCAGGATTTTTAGCTCAACCACAGGTACAAGCCCATATTTATGATCAGAATATTATGAAAGTTGCAATTGTTATTGAGGCTCATTATAATTTAAGTTCTCTGTCTTCTGTGCTGGAAGATGTTCGCAAGCAGAAATTATATCAGACAAAAATTGATATTTACGTTGTAGATAATGCTTTAGATGAATTTACTCAAGCTTATTTACAAAAATTTGACTTTACTCAAATTACATTTTTGCAACCAGAACAAAAATTAGCTGATCATGAGGGCTTATATTATGGTTTACAATTTGTCAGTAACCTGAAATACGATTACATCTGGCTACTTGACAGTGATGTACGTCTAGATCCTTTGGCTCTCACCACGCTAATTACAACTTTACAAGAGCATAATGAAGTTGGTTTAGTGTGTTCTCAGGTTTATGAGCGCAAAGAACCTAAAACTATTCAAGAATTTGGTAACTTTATTAATAGTAATTGCCCACAATCAACAACCAATTTTGCCAAGCAAGATAATATCTTAAGCGAAGAGTTATTACACAATAAAGCTTATATTCAGGTAGAATATTGTGCTGCTAAATCTCTCCTGTTGCCATATCAAGTTGTGCAGCATCTTAGAGTATGTAAAGATTTTGCTGTTAACTTTAAGAGCACAGATTTGTGTATACGAGTGCAAAAAGCAGGTTGGATTATTGCTGTTAATCCTAGTTCAATTATTTGGCATAATTCACCTGATTTAGAACTATGGAGTTGGATTAATTATGATCATAAATACAGTTTCTACTATTGGCAAAAGTACAGACCAGACCTTTTTTAGTCACAGGCAGTAGAATTTGATGTGCAAGTTGTCCGTAATACGAATGAAACCGCGGGAAGGGATTTTACTGTGATGTTAAATACAGAACATCCCCAGTTTTTTCCCTGTTGGCAACGCTGTGCAGGTTAAAACTTCAAACTTGCAGAGATTGGGCGCATTTCTCAGCCAAAAATTGTTATAATTTAGTAGAATTGCTGATTTAGTCACTAAATCATCTTATCATTCTAGTAAAACCAATTACACGTTCATCCATCCGACCCAAAAAAAAGACGCAGAAAAACATCTCTGCGCCTCTGGGACTTTACCTGCCAAAAAAACTTACACCATCTCAGAAGCCTGCACCCTAGGTTGAGCCTGAGGCTGGAACATAAACAGCGAGTAAACCACATCACGGCGGATGTTAACCATCATGTCCAAAAAGAGTTCATAACCCTCACTCTTATACTCAATCAACGGATCCTTCTGCCCATAACCGCGCAAACCCACAGACTCCCGCAAAGCATCCATTTGTTGCAAATGTTCCCGCCACAGGGTATCAATACGCTGCAAGATAAAGAACCTTTCCGCTTGTCGCATTAGTCCCGGTTGAATCTGGTCAATTTGGGCTTCTTTGAGGTCGTAAGCAATTCGCACTTGTTCATGGAGGAATGCCTTCATCTCGGTTAAGGTCATATCCTCTAATTGATTGGCTTCCATATCCGCTAGCAGATAGACGAATTCCTTGACCTTATCCACCAACTTTTCTAATTCCCACTCTTCGGAGGGTAGGTCTGGGTTGATGTAGAAATCAACGATTTCATCCATAGTTTTTTCAGCATACTTGACCACCTGTTCTTTCAAATCCTGACCTTCTAAAACCCGGCGGCGTTCCGCATAGATAGCGCGACGTTGGTTATTCATCACCTCGTCGTACTCAAACACCTGTTTACGGATGTCGTAGTAATAGGTTTCGACTTTTTTCTGTGCGCCTTCCAAACTGCGGGTGAGCATCCCAGATTCAATGGGCATATCTTCTTCTACTTGGAAAGCATTCATTAACCCAGCGACGCGATCGCCCCCAAAAATCCGCAGTAAGTTATCTTCCAAACTGAGGAAGAACCTGGTGGAACCGGGGTCACCTTGTCGTCCGGCCCTTCCCCGCAATTGGTTATCAATGCGGCGTGACTCATGGCGTTCTGTACCAATGACGTGCAAACCGCCTAATGAAATCACTTCATCATGTTCGCGGTCAGTGAATTCTTCGTATTCCTGCTTCACCCGGTTGTAAGCTTCCCGTAACTTTTGAATTACAGGGTCATTGGTGGGAGCCTTTTCTGCTGCTATGGCTACCTTGTCTTCTGCTGCCAGTTCTGGTAAGCTGCGTTCACCATATTCGGCCACAGCCACCTCCACAGCCTCTTTTAATAACTGTTCGGTGTCTTTTGTCAATTGAGTCGGAAAAATTTCCGGTGAAGCTCTCCAAGTTTTGACTTTTTTACCCGGAACAAAACCTTGACCACCACCATGTCCAGAGGGTAACCCAGCTGCCCTTTGCACACCAAAGACATCTTCATTTTCCGGCATGACAATTCGCGGCATAAAATATTCCCGCAGCTTCAACCGTGCCATATACTCGGAGTTACCACCTAGGATAATATCTGTACCCCGCCCCGCCATGTTGGTGGCAATAGTTACAGCCCCTCTGCGTCCCGCCTGAGCGACTATTTCTGCTTCCCGTTCTACGTTTTCTGGGCGCGCGTTGAGCAGTTCGTGGGGAATCCCCTTCTGTTTCAGTAGCTGGCTGAGATATTCTGATTTCTCTACACTAGTAGTTCCTACTAGAACAGGCCTACCCAATTGGTGCATTTCGGCACATTCACCGGCGATCGCTCGCCATTTACCAGGCTCAGTTTTAAACACCATATCCGCCAAATCTTGACGTTTCCTGGTGCGATTAGTGGGAATTACCGCCACTTCTAACTTATAGATTTTTTCAAATTCCGGCTCTTCGGTCTTAGCAGTTCCTGTCATCCCGCCGAGTTTAGGATACAGCAAGAACAGATTTTGATAAGTAATTGTTGCCAGGGTTTGAGTTTCCGGCTGAATATCTACGTGTTCTTTAGCTTCAATTGCTTGGTGTAGACCATCACTCCAACGTCTTCCCGGTAAGACGCGCCCGGTAAATTCATCCACAATTACCACTTCGCCGTTACGGACGATGTAGTTTACATCCTTGAGGAACAGTTCCTTAGCTTTAATAGCATTGAACATGAAATGCGCCCAGGGGTCTTCCGGGTCAAATAAATCTGTAACTCCCAAAAGATTTTCTGATTCTGCAAACCCTTCATCAGTTAACAGTACGTTTCGAGCCTTTTCATCTACCTCATAATGCTCATCTTTTTTCAGACTGAAGGCAATTTCAGCAGCGCGGAGGTATTTTTCCGTAGGTCTTTCTACCTGTCCAGAAATAATCAGGGGTGTTCGCGCCTCATCAATTAAAATCGAGTCTACCTCGTCAATTACACAATAGTTGAACGGGCGTTGTACAACATCCGCCATGGATGTGGCCATATTGTCCCGTAGGTAGTCAAAGCCCACCTCACTATTAGTCACATAGGTGATGTCACACTCATAGTTTTTCTTGCGTTCACTGGGAATCATGCTGGACTGAATTAGCCCTACACTTAGACCCAGAAAGCGATGCACCTGCCCCATCCATTCAGCATCCCGACGAGCCAGGTAATCGTTTACGGTAACCACGTGTACACCCTTACCAGTTAGAGCATTTAAATAACTCGGTAAAGTAGCAACTAGAGTTTTACCCTCCCCGGTTTTCATTTCGGCAATTTGTCCAGAGTGCAGGATAACACCGCCCAACAGCTGGACATCAAAATGTCGCAACCCCAAGACTCGCCGTCCGGCTTCCCTGACCACAGCAAAGGCTTCTGGCAGAATATCATCCAGTGTTTCGCCCTTACCAAGACGCTGTTGAAATTCTGCTGTTTTGCCTTTTAAATCTTCGTCGCAAAGAGCTTGAATCTCTTCGTCTAACAGGTTAATTTCACTAATGTAAGGTTGGTATTTTTTCAGCTTACGAGCGTTGGGGTCGCCCAACAAGAGTTTTAGCATGGCAGATTAGGGAACTAAATCAAGGGGTACGGAAAATAAAGTTTTTGTATTGATTATAAGAATTTAACCCAGTCCAGCCATTCAGGTTGTAGATGGGCATAAAATCAGAGTTAACTCAAAAACAACAAAAAAGTAGATCCAATAAGTAATGGATTGGGTTGATTTTACATAGTGCTAAACCTCGATTCCAAGCCTGTATAGCTGCTCTGTGCGTCTTCAGCCAGTGGCAGCCTTTGTTGCTTGTTGACTGTGAGTTGAGTCTTGAATCTTAGCAGCATGATTGTATTTTACACTTAAATGCCAAGATGGTCTTGATTTGATGACTCCAGAGGAGGCGCTTCACACCTATATCTTAGTTATGAGATTACATAGGTGTGGAGGGCGGTAATTATTTGCGGAATAGGAATAGAGATAATTCCCATTGAATTAGGTCAAATCAGCATTCACCCTGAAAACTTCCCTAGCAATATTACAGTCAAGTTGAATTTGTGTTTTCAGGTCTTCCAGAGAAGGAAATTTCTGTTCTGGGCGCAAAAAATCGACGAGCCGTACAGTCAGTTTTTTGCCATATAAATCACCAGACCAATCGAATAGATGCACTTCCACAGACAAGTTACTACCATTGACTGTCGGGCGCTTACCGATATTCATCACACCCAATTTATCATGTATCGTCTTTGGGTCTGGTGTATCACCCATAATAGTAGCGCGGACGGCATATACACCGTGGCGGGGGACAAACTTGTCTGGTGGTAATTCCAGGTTGGCGGTGGGAAAACCGATAGTTCTGCCCATTTTTGCCCCTGCAATCACAGTACCAATGAGGGTATAAGGTCGTCCCAGTAGAAAGTTAGCGTTTTTAATCTCCCCACTTTCTAAATAGTGACGGATGAGTGAAGTGCTAATGGGAGTCTGTTGGGTGGGAGTATTGTCTGTATAAGTTTGCAAGGAAACAATAGTCACGGGGATATGGTGCTTCGCGGCTAGTAATTGCAAATCTTGAGCAGTACCACGACGCTGTTTACCAAAACAAAAATCTTCCCCAACACTAATTCGGCGACATTGGAGTTGTTGCACTAAAATTTTATCTACAAAATCTGTGGGAGATAAAGCAGATAATTCTTTGTCAAAGGGTAGCAGTACAAGTTGTTCTACTCCTAGAGAGCGCAATTGTTGGACTTTTTCATCCAGTGGTGTGAGCAAAGGTCTGGGTTGACCTGTAAAAAACTCCAGGGGATGGGGGTCAAAGGTGACAACTGTCGAGTATGTTTGTTCTTGTGGCTGGGTGTTCTCCCCATCCAATGCTGCGGGCAAAATTGGTTGAATAACTCTGTGATGTCCAAGATGTACACCGTCAAATTTGCCAAGAGCGACAGCAGTTGGTTTGAGCAGCTCTTCCGGTGAGGAAGCAACCCACAAAGAACACCCATTTTTAGACAAATTTAGCACGTGGATTCTGAGAATTTAGGTTGATTTAGCCATCAGTCACAAGCTACTTTACGGTCAGGGGTCTACAAAGTTGAGTCAGGTAGGCGATGGCGCTAATAGCTCTTGATCTCCAATCTAATCTAAAATCTACAATTGCTTAGAGTACAAACTTGATTCCAGACTGCTCATCATCACTCAAGTCAGAGGAAATTCCCAACTAGATAACTTGTCCAATCCTGTGGGATAGGTAAGATTATATTGTAATGGCGTAATGCTGATGTAGTTGTTGCGGATCACATGGACATCAATCGGCACATGATCAGATATATTTAAACCTTTGGGTGGTTCCACTTCTTCTAAAACTTCCCCAGTTAACCAATAGTAGACCTTACCACGGGGATCCACACGCTTGTCAAAAACGTCCACATAGCGCCGTACTCCCTGACGAGTAAAAGTCACCCCGGCGATTTTTTCCCAAGGTACAGGGGGAACGTTGACATTGAGCAACATCAATTCTGGTAAAGGATTTACCGCTAGTTTCTCTACCAGCATTTCGGCAAACCTAGCAGCAGGTTGAAAGTCTTTGGATGTATGGCTGGTAAGACTTAAAGCTATACTGGGAATACCTTCAATTACACCTTCCATAGCGGCGGAAACCGTACCAGAATAAAGAATTTCTGTGCCCAAATTTGCACCTTGATTAATGCCAGACAGAACTAAATCAGGGGGAGAATCTAACAAAGCCCACAGTGCCAATTTCACGCAATCTGAGGGAGTACCATCACAAGCCCAAGCATTGATGGCCGGATGAAAAACTGATTCGATCACTTCAGCGCGAATGGGTTGGTGCATGGTTAATCCATGTCCGGTTGCTGAACGCTCCCGATCTGGGCAAACTACACTTACATCATGTCCTGCTTCTGCCAAGCGGTCAGCTAGGGTACGAATACCTAAAGCAGAAACTCCGTCATCATTACTAATGAGTAATTTCATGGATCTTTTTATCAGTCATTTCTCAATATTCTATCCCTGTAGTATGAGGTAAAAAAACTCTCACACAGCCAATCACCTCTAAACTAGTAACCGGATGTTGGGTTTTGACTTGGCCTGTTTTGTACAGTGATTGGGTAGCAGTCCAAAGTCGTAGACTAATAATCAATGACTCATGACCAATGACTAATAACTAATGACTACGAATTTAGAGGCTCAACTTTTAGCACTGCGGGAAGAAGCAGAACAAGCGATCGCCGCCGCCCATACCCTAGAACGTCTAGAGGAACTCAGAATTACCTATCTGGGGAAAAAAGGGCAGCTGGGGGCGTTATTGCGAAGTATGGGACAAATGAGTGGGGAGGAACGACCAAAAATTGGGGCGATCGCCAATACAGTCAAAGAATCCCTACAAAACAGTCTAGACCAGCAACGCGCCGCTTTAGAATCCGCCAAAATTCAGGCACAGCTAGATGCGGAAACTCTCGATGTGACTATGCCAGGAATTTACCGCCCTCAAGGTCGAATTCACCCACTTAATGGTATTATTGACCGGGCGCTGGATATTTTTGTGGGTATGGGCTATACCGTAGCTGAAGGACCTGAGATGGAAACAGATTATTATAATTTTGAGGCTCTGAATACCCCACCGGATCACCCAGCCCGTGATATGCAGGATACCTTCTACCTACCAGACGGTAATCTCCTCCGTACTCATACTTCATCAGTACAAATTCGCTACATGGAAAGAGAAGAACCACCCATCCGGGTTGTGGCTCCAGGGCGAGTTTATCGGCGTGATCATGTAGATGCTACTCACTCGGCGGTTTTCCATCAAATAGAACTATTAGCCATCGACCAGGGGCTAACATTTACAGACCTCAAAGGTACTATTAAGGAATTTTTACAAGCAATATTTGGTGATTTACCCATTCGTTTCCGTGCTAGTTATTTCCCATTTACAGAACCTTCTGCTGAGGTAGATTTGCAGTGGAATGGTCGCTGGTTAGAGGTAATGGGCTGCGGTATGGTAGACCCTAATGTGATGAAAGCTGTAGGTTATGATCCAGAAATTTATACTGGGTTTGCGGCTGGTTTTGGTGTAGAACGTTTTGCTATGGTGTTACACCAAATCGATGATATCCGCCGTTTATATGGTAGCGATTTACGATTTTTACAGCAGTTTTAATGTTTTCCGGGCAAATTAGACTTTTTTGATCAGTAGATAATTCTCCCGAAACTATTAACCTAAGAATATACATAAGCCTGCATATGCAGGCTTACAATATCTTATTTAACGCTGATTCATCATGCTAAATTAAAATTACTCAAACAAAAACCTAATGTCGGCAATGATCACAATGTCCACAACGCCAGTTGCTAGCTTCTTTTTCAAATCCAAAAGCATTTAATAAAAATTGCCAACGACATTTTTTAGTATGCAAATATTCATACATTTGTTGAGCATCTGGTAATTGGTTCAGTGGCTGCATTTTTTTTACCCCTGAGTCAATGGTATAATGAAAAGGGTCAAGCCAATTTAATTGACCACTGCTGTGGAGTAAGGCCAAGGCTGTATCAGCATCACGAAACTCGCGGGTGACTGCGTTGACCTCTCCGTGTGGGGGTAATTGTCTGACTAATTGCTGGGCGTTGCGTTGCTGCGATCGCATTTTTTGCTCAAAAAACTGCTGTCTTTGTTTATCTTCTGGGTCTAACCACCCTGTGGGTTCACTCACCAAAACCAGCGCATCTGCTGGGTTCCCATCTCGTCCCGCGCGGCCAATTTCCTGTACATATTCCGATATGAGGTGAGGTGCGTGAAAATGAACCACCCAACGCACATCTGATTTATTAATCCCCATACCAAAAGCACAGGTACAGATAACAAAGGGGATTTTACCAGTTAACCATTTACTTTCTATATTCCGGCGTTCTACTGGATCCAGTCCGCCATGATAACTAGCTGTAGTGTAACCCTTCTCGGCTAACCATACAGCTAAATTTTCGCTATCTTTTCTAGTCCTAACATAAATTAATCCCGATTCTTGGGGGCGATTTTTAATAAATTCTAATAGTTGCTGTTTGCGACTCCTGGGTGTCCAAGCAATGCGGACAGTGAGATGCAAATTCGGCCGATAGGGATTTAATTTAAAAATTTCTGGTTGCTGTAATTGTAAAACCCTTTGAATAGTCTTTTGGGCTGTGGGGTCAGCAGTAGCGGTAAAAGCAGCAATACTAATTTTTGTCCCCGGTGGTTTGGTTTTGAGTAATGCGGGTCTGACTGCGCCTAACCTGCGATAATCTGGGCGGAATGTATCCCCCCACTGTACTAAACAATGGGCTTCATCTAATATCAAAGCGTTAATTTGTAATTGGGGATGAGATAATTTTTCCCAGACTAGGGGACTTAATAAGGTTTCTGGGGATAAATACAGTAATCTGAGTTGTTGGTTTTCTAAAGCTTGTAGTGTCCTGCGGCGTTGATGGGTGGGTAATTGACTATGCAATAGTGCTGCTTTTTGTTGGCGCTCTAGTAGTTCTTGTACTTGGTTTTCCATGAGTGCTACCAAGGGGGAAATTACTAGAGTTAGTCCTGTTTGTAGTAGTGCGGGAAGTTGAAAACAAATTGACTTCCCCCCACCTGTGGGCATAATAATTAAGGCATCTTTTTTGCCTAGCAAAGTCCTGACTATTTCGCCTTGGGGGGGTCTGAAATCTTCGTAACCCCAAATTCGTTGAAATGTGGCTCTGACTGTGTGCCAATGGTTTTTTAGAGGTGGATTCATCTATTAATTCATCCTTAGTAAGGTGAGGATTGATGGATGAGGTTAGACAAAAAATAGGGCGGGAAAAACCCACCCTGAAACCACATATGTCTCTAAATTTTCTGTGCAGTTACTTGTTCTTGTTTCTCTTTGGTTTGCAGAGCTGCATAAAGCCGATTTAGGGCATTTACATAAGCTTGGGCGGAGGCGACAATAATATCGGTGTTAGCCGCATGACCGGAAAATACTCTTGAGTCATGTCTCAGACGGATAGTCACTTCACCTATAGCATCAATTCCGGCTGTGACCGATTGTACAGAAAATTCTATCAATTCGTTCGGCACATTTACTACCCGGTTAATTGCTTTGTAAACCGCGTCTACGGGTCCTGTACCAATGGCTGCATCAGTTAATTCTTTACCTTCTGGGGTGCGCAGGGTGACTGTAGCTGTTGGTTTAGCGTTACTACCGCAAGCAATTTGCACTAGTTCGACTCGGAACAAGTCCGGCGCTTGTTGAATTTCATCGTTGACGATCGCTTCTAAGTCCCAGTCGGAAATTTCTTTCTTTTTGTCAGCTACTTCTTTAAATCTGACGAATGCTTTGTTTAATTCTGTTTCTGAGAGTTCAAAGCCTAATTCTCCCAACCGGGTACGGAAGGCGTTTCTACCGGAATGTTTACCCAATACTATTTGATTGTCTGTTAAGCCAATCAATTGAGCATCCATAATTTCGTAGGTGAGCTTGTTTTTCAGTACCCCGTCTTGGTGAATACCAGATTCATGGGCGAAGGCGTTAGCTCCGACTATGGCTTTATTTGGTTGTACTAGCATTCCCGTTAAGTTGGAAACTAGGCGAGAGGTTTTATAAATTTGGCGGGTGTCAATATTGGTTAGTGGTTCTTCTGAGTCTACTGGTCTTCCTAAGAAGGGGTTAAAATATTGTCGCCGCACGTGTAAAGCCATCACCAATTCCTCTAGGGAGGCGTTCCCGGCTCGCTCGCCAATGCCGTTAATGGTACATTCTAATTGGGTTGCACCATTTTTTATAGCTTCTAGGAAGTTGGCAACGGCCAAACCTAAGTCGTTATGTCCGTGTACGGAAATAATGGCTTGATCTATATTGGGGACATGATCTTTAATTCCTTTAATCATTGCCCCAAATTCACTAGGTGTCAAGTAACCAACCGTGTCAGGTATGTTAATTGTTGTTGCACCAACTGCGATCGCTCGCTCTAATACTTGGTAAAGAAATTCTGGATCAGAGCGTGCCGCATCCATGGGGGAAAATTCTACATCTGTCATAAATGACTTAGCATAAGCTACCATTTCCTCGGCGATCGCTAATACTTCCGCCCGTGATTTGCGCAGCTGATATTCTAAGTGAATATCGGATGTAGAAATAAAGGTGTGAATCCTACCGTGAACTGCTGGTTTTAGGGCTGCTGCTGCGGCTTCAATATCTGCTTTAATGGCTCTAGCCAAACTACAAATTACTGGACCGTCTTCTGTCCCCACAATTTGGGCAATTTTGTTCACAGCTTCAAAGTCCCCCGGACTCGCAAAAGCAAATCCCGCCTCAATTACATCTACCCCTAACTTCGACAGTTGCTTGGCGATCGCTAGCTTTTCATCTATATTTAGAGTTGCTCCGGGACATTGTTCTCCGTCTCTGAGTGTCGTATCAAAAATGATAATTTGATCGCCTTTGCTGCTCATGTTTCCTCCTTGTGGATTTTTTACTGTTTGCTTTAAATATCTTAAAACCTTAGTTTTTTTACTCTCAAGATTTGTAAATATTTGCTAAGATTACTGACCGTCTACTTTTTCTATAGTATCTCTGATATCGTTTAAATCAATATATCTGTCAGTAGCATTGCGCAACTCCCTGGCAATCATCCCTTCTGTTGATACCACTGTAATATGCGTATTTTTTGAGCGTAACAATTCGATAGCCCTTTCAAAATCACCATCTCCGCTGAATAAAACCACTCGATCATATTGATCTACTGTATTAAACATATCTACGACAATTTCAATATCTAAATTAGCTTTTTGGGAGTAGCGACCCGATGAGTCGTCATAATATTCTTTGAGAATTTTAGTGCGGACTGTATACCCTAAGCTGATGAGAGCATCTCTGAAACCCCTCTGATCCTGTGGATCTTTTAAACCAGTGTACCAGAAAGCATTGATTAGTGTTGTGTCTGATTGCTCGTGTTTGAAATAGTCTAAGACTCGTCTTGGGTCAAAAAACCAGCCATTTTTCTGTTGAGCATAGAACATATTATTTCCATCTACAAAAATAGATAGACGATTCATTGGGGAACCCATAGAAAAATACACCTAACAAATAAAAAAATTAACTAGATTGGACAATAGATTATAGCAATTCGGAAATGATAAATTTCCTCAAATACCTAGAATCAGTTTTTATGGATAGCTTTTATCTTACCTCTTGCACTGGATAAAATCAGTTAAAATCTGAAACTTAATATACTGGGACTTAAACATTTTCATTTTTGACACTTTTAAAGACACCTCCTAGGCAAAATCTATAAATAAAAGTTATTGATTAATAGTAAACTTGACTATATGGCTGCCAAGTTTAGTTCTCATCTCAGGTATAGGTCTTGGGGTAGGATATAGGCTAATGACCATCTACTTTTCGAGTTAGTAACATTATCCACTGGATGGTAAATTCTCGATCTTGTCAAAGACTTAACATTGGTATCACAAGCAGATACCCCTGAGCTTGAGAAAATAAAATCTTCCCATAAGTAATTCCTGAAGCAGTGTATTTACCACTCCATTGCGTGTAACAACCACAGCCTTGATCTTAATCAAGGAACAAGTTGGGTAGGATTGCGGTTAAGTCCCTACCTGGTGAATATCTATTAACCCAACTTGGGGCAAAAATAGAAAATACATTACAAAAGTATATGATTCTCATTTAACTATGATTTCAATGTATTTGTAGTAAACCTAGCCCTGAATAAATAAGTAAACTAGTAGAACATAAATCAACTATTAACACGATATAGCAAAATAACCTATATCTAGCTTAACTAAAAATATGCCCGTCCTGCCAAGATGAAGTCAGGTAACCTACCAAAAGAGACTCCGGTCATGGGGGGTTAGTTGTATGGGTTCATACTACCTCCAGAAAACATCTGAATTTTGGCAACTGCTCCCCAATTGAATCAATGCCTGAAGAATACTATAAAACAGATTGACAAGAATGTGGGTAATTAAAACCAGTACAGTCCTTTCGATGTTATCCCTGTAAATAGACTCAATCCTACATAAATATACTAAATATTGAGTTAAATATAATACTTATTACATTAATCCCCTGACACACTTACACAAAAATTTAGTAAAAAATCGCACTGCAAAAGTAGCTATCCGATATTTTCACTTAATCCAAGGATAAAAATATCTTCCTAACTGCTTGAAAAGCAGAGCTATGGCATTTCTTATAGAATTTCCCATGCTCGTGAGGTACAAATTTTTTTAGTTTGAGGGAACAGGGAACAGGGAATAGGGAATAGGGAATTGGTGTGTACTTCATGAGCCTGAAAAAGGCTTTATAATTATTTATTGACTATTTTATCTAGTGGCTTTGGGTAGATAAAACTGTGATAATTTACCTTTGTACCGAATGAGGATTTATTCATCTTGTGCGAAAATCTCCCGTAACACAAAAAACCATGATTATTTATCAATAAAAGAAGATTTATTCCTACTACCGACTGCAAAGAGGATTAAAGTCCCAGTGACAAAATATTAAAGTGTCACATCTTCTTGTTGATTAATAGCTAACCGCAAAACTGATAAACCCAAAATAATCAAAAATAAGACTAATCCAATTGTACAGGCATAGCTAATTTCTAAGTGGCTAAAGGCTTCTTCATATAAATAGTAAACAATGGTTTTAGAGCTATTTAGTGGACCACCCTGGGTCATAATAAATACCTCTTCAAATACTTTAGTAGCGGAAATAGCTGAAATCACTGCTACCAGGGCTAAATACGGACTCATTAAGGGTAAGGTAATATCCCAGTGTTTGCTGATCCCATCGGAACCATCAATGGCTGCGGCTTCGTAAACATCCGCCGGAATTGATTGCAACCCGGCTAAATAAATTACCATGTAATAGCCGAGTCCCTTCCAGATGGTAACAGCCATGACACTGGCTAAGGAAATGGGTACAATGCCTAATAGTTTCTCTGGACTGGTTAACCAGGGAATTCCTGCGGGAAAAATATTCACGGTTTTAAGTAACTGATTAAGTAAGCCGTTTTCTGCATATAGCCATTTCCAAGCTATACCAGCAACTACCATTGATATTACTACCGGCGTGTAGTAAGCGGCTCTAAACCAATTCATCCCTCGCAGCTTCTGATTTACCAAAATTGCCAGTCCTAAGGGAGCTATGACTAAAATTGGCACGACACCTATAAGGTAGAGAAAGGTGTTTTCTAAGGTTTGCCAAAAAACTGCATCTTTCCACAAACGCCGGAAGTTGTCAAAACCTATCCATTGCGGTGGTTGGTAAAGGTCTTCGTAGCTGGTAAAGCTCAGGTAAAATGCTTGTATTGCTGGCCAGAACACTGTTGCAAATAACAGAATTAGTGCTGGGAGTAGAAATATGTAGGGTGTTAGTTTCTGTTTGATAAATTGCCAGTTTTGCAGCTTGGGTTGATTCATGGCGGGATTTTATTGATAATTGACCACAGATAAACACAGATAGGTCTGTATTTAGTTATTGGAGAAATGGTTTTTTAGGTAGCTTTTACATGGCGGATATGGCACAAACTTGTAAGCCAACCGGTGTATTGATAATTACAGAGTCTACACCAAAGACTTGGGCGATCGCATGGGGTGTGAGGACTGCTTCCGGTGTACCCACCTCCCACAGATGACCTTGTTTTAATAAGGCGATGCGGGAACTATAGCGAGCTGCTAAATTGAGTTCGTGTAGAACGGTGAGAATAGTTAAATTCTGCTGTTGATTGAGTTTTTCCAGTAGTTCTAACAGTTGTAATTGATACTTGACATCTAAATAAGTTGTGGGCTCGTCTAATAATAATACTTTCGGTTCTTGGGCCAGTGCTAAGGCTAAAAATGCCCGTTGTCTTTCACCACCGGAAAGTTGTTCCACTAGGCGATCGCTCAATTGATCTAGTTGCGTTTCTGCAATAGCTGCTGTAACTTTTTCCCGATCTTCACTGCTTAGTTCCCATTGCCACCAAGGTTGATGGGGGGTGCGTCCTAAACTGACTAGTTGGCGCACTGTTAACCCCGCGGGAATTGTTTGTTGTTGCGGTAATAATGCTAACTTCTGCGCCACTAAATGGGGAGGCTGAGAATGAATCGCTTTGCCATCCAGTAGGACTGTGCCTTGCTGTGGGGAGAGAATGCGACTGAGTAATTTTAGGATGGTAGATTTACCAGAACCATTTGCACCCACTAAACTTAACCATTCTCCTGTTTGTAGAGATAGGTTAATATCTTGGATAATGGGTAATGCTGTGTAACCACCAGTGAGGTTTTGCAGTTCTAAGGGCATTATTTGGGTGATCAAAAATTACTCCTGACAGTCTACTCCATCGCCAAAGTTTTTTGATGATATTTGCATTTTTTTTAACGGAGAGGGAGGGATTCGAACCCTCGTATACGTTTCCGCATAACAGACTTTCCAGGTCTGCGCCTTCAACCACTCGGCCACCTCTCCAGGGTCAACGATTTATAAGCATACTATGAAATTTGAGAAAATGCAACCATAAAAGCAGATAAATTAAATTAAAGCTCAAGTCTACTTTGGAAATCCGAAATCACCATGTCCCACACATATACGATTAAAGTTCGCGATCGCGCCGCTGGCAAGGAATACAGTCTACAAGTTCCCGCAGACCGCTACATCCTCCACAGTATTGAACAACAAGGGGAGGAACTACCCTTTTCCTGTCGCAATGGGGCTTGCACAACTTGCGCTGTGCGGGTGGTGTCTGGAGAAATTTACCAACCCGAGGCTATTGGATTATCCCCAGCTTTGCGCCAGAAAGGGTATGCTTTGTTATGCGTTAGTTATGCTCATTCTGATTTAGAAGTGGAAACTCAAGACGAGGATGAGGTTTATGAACTCCAGTTTGGTCGGTATTTTGCCAGAGGTAAGGTTAAAGCGGGTTTACCCTTAGATGAGGATTAAGATTTGTTTCGCGCCCAGGCGCAAAGACGCAAAGGTTTTTCTTGGGATCATTTTGGGTTCCTTGCTGTTTTTCGTGGGTTGTCAGGGCTATCATGACCAAACTGCAAGCAATCGCACTCAGGTGAGAGTGTCCCGGGTAGTCAGTGGTCAAACTTTGGAGGTTCTAGGTATGGCTGAACAACCAAATTTGATTTCTTCGGTGCGATTAATTGGTCTTGATGCACCAGATTTGCGACAAAGTCCCTGGGGAGATGACTCTAAAGCAGTTTTAGCGCAGTTGATTGGTGAGCAAGAAAAATCCGTGATCTTGGAGTTTGATGTCCAAGCCAAGGATAATTTTGGTCGGATTTTGGCCTATGTGTGGAAAGACCAGCAGTTATTAAATGAAGAATTGCTTAAACAAGGGTATGCTTTGTTTGTGTCGCGATCGCCTAATCATAAATATGACCAGCGTTTGGAACGGGCCCAACAATGGGCTAGACTCATGGAAAAAGGCATTTGGAACCCAGAAAAACCTCTGCGTGTCCCTCCTGCTGAGTTTCGCCGCCGAAATTTTTAGGGACTGAGGGAAAGATGATAACTTCCCATTGATTTAATGACTAATGACTAATTTACAAATTTTTCTAGACATTGCAACGGAAGCGGCCTTGGCTGCGGGTGCAGTTTTGCAGGGGTATTTGGGTAAGTTAGAAGGTGCTATTACCGAAAAAGGCCGCCCTGGTGATTTAGTCACCGTCGCGGATAAAGCCTCGGAAGCTGAGATTTTGTCAATTTTGCGTCGCCACTTTCCCCAACATTCCATCCTGGCGGAGGAATCAGGGAAATTGGGTAATCAAGATCATCAGTACCTCTGGGCAATTGACCCCTTAGATGGTACAACTAATTACGCCCACCAATACCCGGCTTTTGCTGTTTCTATTGGTTTATTAGTTGATGGTGTGCCGCAAGTAGGTGTAATTTATAACCCTTTCCATGATGAACTATTTCGGGCAGCCACTGGCTTAGGGGCCACGCGCAACCGCCATTCTATCAAGGTTTCAGAAATATCTGACTTGAGTAAAAGCCTTTTGGTAACCGGATTTGCCTATGATCGCCGCGAAACATCCGATAATAATTATGCAGAATTTTGCCACCTGACTCATCTTACCCAAGGTGTGAGGCGTAGTGGTTCGGCCGCCCTGGATTTGGCTTATGTTGCTTGCGGCCGTGTAGATGGTTACTGGGAAAGGGGGATTTCTCCCTGGGACGTGGTGGCCGGTGTAGTATTATTGCGGGAAGCTGGGGGTAAAGTTACTGCCTATGACGGCACTCCTTTCAACATAGTATCGGGTAGAATTTTGGCTACTAATGGCAAGATTCACCACAAGCTTAGTCATGAGTTGGTGGAAGTCCCGCCTTTGTCGTTGTGGAAATAATAGTTGAAAATTAAATCCCACTGACGAAATAGGGTTGACAACCAAACCTAAAATAGAAAAGGCTTGAAGGCAATTATCTAGTTAGTCGCCCGACAGCAACTTCACCTCCTGATGATGGCTGTAAGCAAGCAGGTAAATCTGGAGGTGGGGTTTGTTTGGTGGTTTGTTTGGTGGGAAGAAAAAATAATGGTGTATCAACCAGCAGCGGGAGCCAGGGATTTATTACCTTTAGATGTGGCACAAAAACGCTGGATTGAAGATAGATTACAGCAGGTGTTTCATCGTTGGGGATATCACAGGATTATCACTTCAACTTTGGAACGCATGGATACTCTGATGGCGGGAGAAGCAATTCAGCGCCAGATGGTGATTCAACTACAAAATGGTGAAGATGAAGAATTAGGACTGCGTCCAGAATTGACCGCTTCTATTGCTCGTGCAGTGGCTACGCGGATGGCGGATGTTACCTATCCCCAACGCCTCTACTATAATGCCAATGTCTTTCGCCGTACCTGGGAAAACAGGCACAATCGCCAGCAAGAGTTTTATCAAGCTGGGGTGGAGTTGTTAGGTGTGGGGGGATTATTAGCTAATGCAGAAGTGCTGCTGTTGGCAAGCAATTGTCTGGCGGTACTGGGTTTGCCGAATTGGCATTTAATTTTGGGGGAAGCGGGAATTACTCGATCGCTCCTGGATGCTTTTCCCCGAAATCTCCAAGCTCAAGTTCGCACTGCGATCGCCCATCTTGACCGCATCGCCATAGATACTTTACCCATGAGCGATGAATTACGCGATCGCGCCAGAATTATGATGGACCTGCGCGGTGATAGTGGGGATGTCTTACAAAAAGTTAGTGCTCTTGGTTTAGCTCCAGAGCAGCAAGAGATGGTTAATCATCTCAAATCTGTGGTAGAGTTATTACAATCAGAAGGGAATTTTCCTTTAATTCTTGACCTCAGCTTAATCCAAACTATAGACTACTATACTGGCATAGTCTTTGAAATTGTTAGCGATACTGGTTCACAAGCCCGAGTTTTAGGGCGGGGTGGTCGCTACGACAAGCTTTTAGGTTTATATCATCCCCAAGGTGAAGATATTCCTGGGATTGGTTTTGTCTTAAACATCGAAGATTTATACCAAGTTATTTTATCTACTCAGCAATTACCACAATCAACCCCAGTCAGTCACTGGTTAGTAGTAGCCCAGACACCAAATGCTACAGCTGCAGCCTTTGCCCACGCCCAAAAACTGCGTGATTGTCCTGATTTGGTGAGAGTAGAAATGGATTTAGGCAGCACAGATGAACCAGCTATTAGACAATACGCCAGCGATCGCGGTATTGCCCAAATTGCTTGGGTCAAATCAGATGGTTCTATTATCAATGAACCATTGCTCTAGTTCATTCTAGCACAAAACCTCCCCCTATCTTTAACTCAACTCTCCTTGGTCAGAAGATGGGTTGGGGGTGAGGTGGAGGTTGGTCAATAATCCTGCTAGGCTAGATATAGCTGATCCGAAAGAAAGGGAATTGAAAAAATGCCGCACACCATTGTTACTGATGTTTGTGAAGGTGTTGCTGACTGCGTAGATGCTTGTCCAGTAGCTTGTATTCATGAAGGCCCAGGTAAAAATGTCAAGGGAACCGATTGGTATTGGATTGATTTTGCCACCTGTATCGATTGTGGTATATGTATCCAAGTTTGCCCAGTAGCAGATGCCATCCTTCCCGAAGAAAGACCAGATTTACAAAAAACACCTTAAAATTTTTCGGTCAACGTTTTATATTTATCGAATAAGAACATAGAAATGGTCGGCATGGGGCATCGGCACGACCTAAAATGGACAGGGAGTGACTGTAAGACTGTTTCGGCCGCAAGTTACTGTGAACTGTCAAGAATCACCGACCTTGAAGGTCGGTGAGTATGTCAAAAGACCGTTGACCAATTACCAATGACCAATGAGTAATGACTATTTATTAGAAGTTAAAAATGTCCACGCTGGATACATTAAAGATATAGATATCCTCCAGGGAGTCAATTTTTGTCTCAAACCCGGTGAACTGGTCGCAGTGATTGGCCCCAACGGTGCGGGTAAATCCACCTTAGCCAAAACCATCTTTGGGCTGTTAACTCCTCACACGGGTACTATTACCTTTAAAGGTGAAAATATTGCTGGGCTAAAGTCCAATCAAATTGTCACTAGGGGAATGTGTTATGTACCACAAATCTCTAATGTTTTTCCTTCCCTGAGTGTAGAGGAAAACTTAGAAATGGGGGCTTTTGTGCGGGATGTCCCCCTCAAACCCTTAAAAGACAAAATATTTACTATGTTTCCTAGACTGAGCGATCGCCGTCGCCAACGTGCTGGTACACTCTCAGGAGGAGAACGCCAAATGCTGGCCATGGGGAAAGCATTGATGTTGGAACCGAGTTTATTGTTATTAGATGAACCTTCTGCGGCCTTATCCCCCATTCTCGTTACCCAAGTATTTGAGCAGATTAAACAAATTAATCACACAGGTACAGCAATTGTCTTAGTGGAACAAAACGCCCGTAAGGCCTTAGAAATGTCTGACCGTGGCTATGTCCTAGAGTCGGGACGTGATGCTATTTCTGGATCTGGTCAAGAATTACTACATGATCCTAAAGTAGCTGAATTATATTTGGGTGCTGGTAAAGCCCATTAATTCTGAATGGGGATGGGAGTCTCTAAGTGTAAAGTAAATATCATACTAATACTATAGTCAGTAGAAATATCTTACTATATTTTCTGGTAATTGCTTAAAAAAAGCTTAATTATCTTCATTTCCCATTGCATCAGCTTTATTCTTTCATTACAATCTAGTGTATTTTAATGCCTGAATTAATGACTGACTCAGGGCATTTTCTGTTTAGCTTCGATTAACTGGACACAATTAATATAATTACTAACTCAAAAATTACTGGAGACACCAATTAATGACTACACCAGACTTAATGATTAATAGTTTAACACCAAATAGTCAGGCTGAAACTCTACCTATTTTATCTAGTTCGCCTGAAGAGAAAAAATTTTTAACCCTGAAGATCATTGATAAATTATTGATAGCACTCTTACTATTGATTAGTATTCTTGCTATTAGTTTTTCCGACAATCAAAAATTGGTTCTCTATGGTGTCATATCACTCTGTTTTGTCCTCATACTATTCATAATCAATAGACAACTTTTTCAGGAATCGCAACAAGCAGTTAGTCAATATGAAGCCAAGAAAAAAGCAGAAATATATACCTACTTATTGAATGATAGCTCTTGGCAGCTGAAAAATTTCACTCCCGTGAAAGCTAAAGCCCTAGAATATTGCCAAAATTTGATCAACGACTATAAACGGGTTCGGGATTTATCGAGAACGATTTACTATGTTCTGCAAATTACGACTGTGGTTTTTTCAGGTATTACACCTATTTTAGTTCTAGTAGATAAAATAGAAGCAGGCCAAACTTGGTTAAAATGGTTACCAGTTATTTGTCCTGCTATTGCGTCTATACTGGCCAGTATAGTTACATCGTTTCCTTTTCAAAAGAATTGGGTAGCGGCTAACACAGTAGTTGAACGGTTAGAAGCTGAAGAAGAAAAATTTGTGTTGGGTGTGACACAACCTTATCGCCTGTGTGATATTTCTGACGAAGTGCAACAGCAAAAAAATGTCAGCCAAGCATTAGAATACTTTATTCAACAGGTGAATAACATTCATTTCGAGCAAGTGCAGCAAAATAATGCTCCTCAGTCAGAAAAGCAAGAATCAACCCCACCGAATGATGACAATCAATCTTAACCCACTACCTAATTAACACTAGGGCGCAGCAGACGCAGAGAATCTTGAAATCTCTGCGTTATTTTGCCTAAAACATTTTAATACTCTGGAACCGAAGGATCAATTTCCTTACTCCAAGCATTAATTCCACCTTTAACATTAGTCCCCTCAATTCCGGCTTCCTTGAGGATAGCCAAAGCTTTGGCAGAACGTCCCCCCAGTTTACAATGAGCAATTAAGCGATGACCATTCAGTATTTCCTTCACCTTGGTTACACCGTCGCCATTTTCAATATCCGGTAAGGGTATCAATACAGAACCAGGAATTTTAGCGATTTCGTACTCATGAGGGTTACGGACATCTAACAGGACAAAATCCTTTGCACCGCTATCTATTAATTCCTGCAATTCTTTGACAGTCATTTCTGACATTTCCATCTGCTGTTTAGCCTCCTGCGCCTTAGCTTGGGGAATTCCGCAGAACTGTTCATAGTCTATCAGCTTTTCAATTACGGGGCGAATGGGATTAGGACGCAGTTTCAACTCCCGGAATTTCATATCTAAGGCGTTGTACAAGAGTAATCTTCCACTGAGGGTGTTACCTTGTCCGGTGATGATTTTTACCGTCTCTGTGGCTTGGATAATCCCAATCATTCCCGGTAAAATACCCAGTACGCCACCTTCTGCACAAGAAGGAACCATTCCTGGTGGTGGTGGTTCTGGGTACAAATCACGATAGTTAGGGCCACCTTCGTAGTTAAATACTGTAGCTTGTCCTTCAAAGCGGAAAATAGAACCGTAGACGTTGGGCTTGTTTAATAACACGCAAGCGTCATTAACCAGGTATCTGGTGGGGAAGTTATCAGTACCATCAACCACAATATCATAGGGCTGCATGATATCTAGGGCGTTCTGCGAACTCAGACGAGTTTCGTACAAATCAACCTGACAATAGGGGTTAATTTCGTGAATGCGATTTTTTGCCGATTCAATTTTGGGTTTACCTACCCAGGATGTACCGTGAATAACTTGGCGTTGCAGATTGGAAGTATCGACAACATCGAAATCAACAATACCAATGCGGCCAATACCTGCTGCAGCAAGATATAACAGTAATGGCGAACCTAGTCCACCAGTACCAATACACAACACACTAGCCACTTTTAAACGCTTCTGCCCTTCCAGCCCAATTTCTGGCAAAATCAGATGGCGGGAATAGCGTTCATAATCGTCTTTGGTCAACTGGATTTCATCCAGATTGGGATTGAGCATAGAAATTAAGTAGATCAGCGAGGAATACTTATGCTATCGAAAAAACGGTATGTTTAAATTATCCTGTTAATGAACTCTGGTTGAAACTGATTATGTTCATCCAGACTCCAGCTTTTCACTGTACCAGCTTTGCCATTGTTAACGGAAACTATTATATACGAGTATTCCGCCCAAGCATATAGGCGATCGCATTCTGAAGGTATAGCAGAATGATCAGGGTGTGAGTGGTAAATACCGATAATATTCAGACCGCGATCGCGTGCTGTTTTTTGTGCTTGTAACATCACTTGGGGGGCGATCGCATATCGTCTGCGGGTACTCTCTACTATCTGTTCACCGGTAAAATCATGGCCTTGGCTATTCCAGGTGTTTTCTGTGGGTATGATGTCTATGACAGTTTTACCCCCCCTCCCCAGATCACCAATAACTAGTCCACAGCATTCTTCAGGGTAGGTGCTTTCACCATGGTTACAAATCATTTGCTGGTGGTGGGGAAGGAGTTTGAGCACCCGACTATTCATCAAAAATTGCGACTTTGCTGATCAATGTAAGATGCTAGCAGTTCCTTAACTTCCACTACATCACTGATCAGTCGATCATAATCAGAAGTTTTCAGTATATGCAAGTCATGGCAAAGCAGCAGGTAATATTCCACCTCAATTACTCCATCCCTGGCCATTTCCAGACAATCCAGTTGGATTTCATAGTCATCGCGATCGCATCCCTGAGCGATCTTAATGGCTATGGAAGCACAAGCTAAACGGATTTGTTGTGTTAGTCCCAGTAATTCCTCCTCTGGAAAGGTTTTAGTAATTTCATAAACTGCAATTGTCAGTTCATGCGCTTTTTCCCATTCTTGCAGTTCTCTAAAATCTGTCATTGTATTGGTATCCTTGAGGATTTATGGGGTGACCAATGCCTACCTCATTATCATCATATGCCACTATTGAGCTACTAGCACTATGCAACCCAATTAAATATCATCCAATTCCTGGAAAAAACCGACTATCGTTAACTGTAATTTTTAGTATAAAATAGTCATAGCAAAAATCAACTTGATAATGCAACCCAATCAACCTACTATAGTCGAATTCCGCGATGTTACCCTTAGACGCAACCATCGCCCTTTGATATCTCATCTCAATTTCTCTATTATTCAGGGAGAAGCCCTAGTATTACTTGGACGTAGTGGGAGCGGCAAAACTACCACTATGAAGTTAATCAATGGCCTCTTGATGCCTACACAAGGTGAAGTATTATTTAATGGCATTCCCACCACTGAATGGGATGAAATTAAATTACGGCGCAATATTGGTTATGTCATTCAAGAAACTGGGTTATTTCCCCATTTCACCGTAGAACGTAATGTAGCTTTAGTGCCGACTTTACTGGGTTGGCAATCTAAACAAATTAAAATCCGGGTGTATGAATTGTTGCAAATGGTAGGGTTAGATCCTCAACAATTTGCCGGGCGTTATCCTCATGAACTTTCGGGGGGACAAAAGCAACGGGTAGGTGTAGCTAGGGCATTAGCTGCCGACCCGCCAGTATTATTGATGGATGAACCGTTTGGCGCCCTTGATCCCATGACGCGCTTAGAACTACAACAAGAATTTCACCAGTTACAACAAGAATTAAACAAGACTGTGGTGTTTATTACCCATGATATTCAAGAAGCCTTTGTTTTGGCTTCCCGAGTTGGGTTAATGTCTGAGGGAGAACTAGTACTATTAGGGACAAGGGATGAATTTAAGGGATCTGTACATCCTGAAAGTCTAGCTTTTCTCAAATGTCTGCAATCTCTGGAAAATTTATGAATGACTTTTTCTTGCTTAAGTATGCTCCGGAAATCCTCCAACATACCCTAGAACACTTATTTATGGTCAGCATTGCCATGGCCACGGCGACAGTCATTGGTATCCCCTTAGGTATTCTCATCACCCGCAAAACTCACCTGCGCCAAGGGGTTCTCGGTATTGCCAATATCTTGCAAACCGTCCCCAGCCTAGCATTATTTGGGTTACTGATTCCAGTGCCGATTATTGGGGGTATTGGTATGATTCCCGCCATAGTTGCCCTAACTTTATACTCCTTTTTGCCCATTATCCGTAATACTTACACTGGTATCACTGGAGTAGATCCCGCAATTCGGGAAGCTGGTAGAGGTATGGGAATGACAGATAGACAATTATTGTCACAGGTGGAAATTCCTTTGGCTATGGGGGTGATTTTGGCAGGTGTGCGGGTAGCAACAGTAATTTCTATCGGTATTGCGACGATCGCCGCCGCTATTGGTGCTGGTGGTTTAGGGGTGTTTATTTTTCGCGGAATTGCAGTGGTAAATAATCAATTAATTTTAGCTGGGGCTGTCCCGGCGGCAATTCTTGCTCTGCTGGCTGATGGGGGTATTGGTTGGTTAGAAAGAAAATTAACAGTTAAA
The DNA here is from genome assembly GCA_903911355.1 of uncultured Nodularia sp. Lineage (GTDB taxonomy): Bacteria > Cyanobacteriota > Cyanobacteriia > Cyanobacteriales > Nostocaceae > Anabaenopsis > Anabaenopsis arnoldii. The sequence continues at coordinate 62,140 of CAIWDD010000110.1, forward strand.
ACTTAAATTTTTGATGGTTTATGGTGGTTATGGTATTGGGAACAAATGAAAAGATTTTTGTTGTTGTCTGTTTTAACTTGTCTGATGTTGGTAGCGATCGCTGGTTGTAATTTCAATTCTACTTCTAGCGATACTGGTGATATTGTTGTTGCTTCTAAGAATTTTACTGAACAAGATATTTTGGGTGAACTTTTAGCCCAGCAAATTGAGGAGCATACTGATTTAACAGTTACTCGCCGCCCTCGTTTAGGTGGGACCTTTGTCTGTCATAATGCGCTTCTGGCTGGACAAATTGATGCTTATATTGAGTATACAGGTACAGCGTTTAATGCTATTTTAAAAGAGAAAGTAGTACATGACCCCAAGCTAGTTAGCGAAAAGTTAACACAGGCCTATGCAGAAAAGTTTAACTTAGAAGTAATGCCCAGTTTAGGTTTTGAAAATAATTATGCCATAATTGTGCGTGGTGAAGATGCTCAACGGTACAATCTTCAAACCATCTCAGATGCAGTTAAATATACACCTAAATGGCGCGGTGGCTTCGGTTACGAATTTTTAGAACGGGAAGATGGTTTCCCCGGATTCGCTAAAACCTATGGTATGGAGTTTGCTAGACCTCCCCAAATTATGGACTTAGGTTTAATCTATCGAGCCTTGACTCAAAAACAAGTGGATATGGTGGCGGGTAATTCTACAGATGGGCAAATATCCCGACTAGGTTTGGTAGTCCTTAAAGATGATAAACAGTATTTTCCACATTATGAAGCAGTGCCCATTGTCCGTAAAGAAACCTTACAGAAATATCCACAATTAAGAGCAGCTATCAATCAACTGACCGGGAAAATCACGGAGAAAGAAATACGACAATTAAATAACCTCGTGGAAGGGGAATTACAAGATATTAAAACTGTGGTGAGCGAGTTTCGCAAATCAAAACAACTCTAGATATAACTAATTAATGACTCATCCAATGAGTATTTTTACTGGATACAAACCTATTGCGATCGCACCTGCATGAGTAAGATCCCCGACTTCTTGCATAATTGGCATAATCTCATATAATTTGTCCAGAAGTCGGGGATCTGTGTGACACCGAAGATACTGGTTAATAATTCATCCCATGGGTATTTTTACTGCATACAAACCTATTGCGATCGCCCTGTTCTCCTGTACCCTGATCATCCACAGCCAAGCTGCGATCGCCACCATTGCATCAACCCTACGGAGTAAACAAGGAATGGTAGTTTCTAGCCATCCCTTAGCCAGTGACGCGGGAATTACCATGTTACGCCAAGGTGGTAACGCCATTGATGCAGCGGTAGCCACAACCTTGGCAATTTCTGTAGTTGAACCTTATTCAGCAGGAATTGGGGGCGGCGGATTTTTATTAATGCACTCCGGAGAAACTGGCCAAATCAAAGCCTTAGATTTTCGGGAACGCGCCCCCATGAAAGCCACACAAGATATGTACTTGGACGCAGAAGGTAAAGTACGTCCCTCTGCAAGTGTGGCTGGGTACTTAGCCGTGGCCACACCTGGAACTGTAGCAGGGATGTATGAGGTACATAGTCGTTATGGTAAATTACCCTGGGCGCAGGTAGTCAAACCCGCCATCGCCCTAGCCCGAGATGGCTTTATCATCAGACGTAGCCTATCCCCTAGTTATCTCCTAGTTAATGACAGACCCAGACACCGGATTTTTGATCATCCAGCAGCGCGGGCAATTTTCACCCGTGATGGTGATTTCTATCAACCAGGAGAAAGGCTGGTACAGGGAGATTTGGCAAAAACTTTAACAGATATTGCCCGTAATCCCCACAGTTTTTACACCGGAAATATTGCCCGGGCGATCGCCTCCGACATGGCAGAAAATGGCGGTTTAATTACTCTAGAAGACCTGAAAGCCTACAAACCAATTTGGCGGACTCCCGTTTGTGGGAATTTCCGTCAAGCTCAAATCTGTTCCATGCCACCACCTTCATCAGGCGGTGTACATTTATTACAGATGTTAAATATTATTGGTGACACTGATTTACAATCTTTAGGATGGCATCACCCGGATGCATTGCATTTGATGGTCGAAGCCATGAAAATCGCCTATGCTGACCGGTCGCAACATTTAGGCGATCCAGATTTTATCAAAGTCCCTGTAGAACAACTGATTAGCCCAGAGTACGCCCGGAAACGCCGTCAAGAAATTGATATGGAATGGGCAAAACCTGCAAGTGAGGTCAAACCAGTTAATTTAGGTGTTGTTCCTCCCCCCCTGTTAGGTAGAAATGAATGGACAGAAACCAGCCATCTAACAGTTGTGGATGAGCAACATAACGCTGTTAGTCTCACCTTCACTATTAATCTGGGTTTTGGTGCTGGTGTAGTGACACCGGGGACGGGGATCTTACTCAACAACGAAATGGATGATTTTGCTTCCGCACCGGGAATACCTAATGCTTTTGGTTTGGTGGGTAACCGAGCTAATGCGATCGCACCACGCAAAACCCCCTTATCTAGCATGACCCCCACCATAGTCACCGAGAATGGCCGTCTGAGGATGGCTGTGGGTACTCCTGGAGGTAGCACCATCATTACTCAGGTACTGCAAATTATCCTGAATGTGTTGGAATACCAGATGGATGTGGGTGCTGCGGTTTCCGTTCCACGCATACATCACCAGTGGTTACCCGATGAGTTACGTGTGGAACGTTGGGGTTTAAATGCTCTCACCCTGCAAGAGTTACGCCGGCGCGGACATAAGATTAGGGAAAGTAACTCCTGGGGTAATGCTAATGCGATTACTATCACCCCAGAGGGAGTTTTAGAAGCAGCAGCCGACCCCCGTGGTCAAGGCTTTCCCAGTGCTTTCTAATTTCCTTGTCCTTGGGATATTAGTTCTACATCCCGACTGACAAACTCATTGGCTCTGGCGCTATGTACTAAAGTCCAGCCGGCTTTGAGAAGTTTTTGATAAGTTGCCCAACCTTTAGAACCACCAGGAATCTGATAATCTGGGGCTGCTTGGGGAAAAGCTGTGTAGGGTCGCCAAGGTTGATTGGGTGAGGCTTGCAGATGTAATATTTTGTCTCCATCGCTGCCAGACTTAGATAACCAGCACATTTTACCTTGCATAGCAAACTCCTTTAAGTTTTGCTTGTTTGCATATTCGCAGGATTTTGTCAATACCTGCCTCAGTCTTGTGGGATAATTACTTATCCCGGTAGTATTCGCGATTTTATTTACTTAGAAGAGCAAACTTGTTTAACTACTATTACTAATGGGTTGTCATCAATGGCTTCCTGTAGGAGGTAAGGAAAAACCAATATTTGTTTTACCTGATTATGAGGTTGAGATTTTTCCTATGTTATCTACGGTTTTTGTAAATGTATGTAGCAATAACTACGATTTAGGCAGATATTCCAGTTGTTTTCATAGCTACAGGGGGGCGAATTGCTGACATTACCTGCATTTGCAGGATTTCCACAGATGCAAAATTTTCTGGGAACTGTCAATTAAATAATCTACCGTTATTCTGATTCAATTGACCCCAAAACCCTTTAGAGTATCAACTATTCGGAAATATTGATCAATTAAGCATTATGGAAAAGCGCAGACTAGGTACATCCGACATCTACATTACACCCATCCTCATGGGGGCTTGGCAAGCCGGTAAAGCCATGTGGACGGGAATTGAGGATGTTGATTCCATTAAAACCATCCGAGCCGCCTTTGAAGCTGGTATCACTACAGTTGATACTGCTGAGGTCTATGGACAAGGACATTCTGAGCAAATTGTAGCCGCAGCTTTATCTGATGTCCGCCATCGCGTTGAGTACGCCTCGAAAGTTTTCGCCAACCATCTCAAGTATGATTTAGTGATTGAAGCTTGCGATCGCTCGTTAAAAAATCTCCAGACTGATTACATTGACCTGTATCAAATACACTGGCCTTCCGGTTCTTTCAATAGTGAGATAGTCCCCATTGAGGAGACCATGCTGGCTCTCAACCAACTCAAACAACAGGGTAAAATCCGCTCAATAGGTGTGTCTAATTTTAACCGCGACCAATTAGCAGCAGCTTCACAGTATGGACGGATTGACAGTTTACAACCGCCTTATTCTTTATTTTGGCGGCAGGTAGAAAAGGATGCCATGGGTTATTGTATAGAAAATAATATTTCTATCTTGGCTTATTCACCCTTGGCCCAAGGAATGTTAACGGGAAAATTTGCCCCTGGTCATCAGTTTGACCCAGCAGATAACCGTGCTAAAAATCGCTTATTTCAATGTGAAAACTTTCAACGCGCCCAACAAGCTTTAGAAAAACTGCGCCCCATAGCGGCGCGTCATGATTGTAGCCTGGCGCAGTTAGCATTAGCTTGGCTAATTGCCCAACCTCAAACCAGTGCGATCGCCGGGGCGCGTTATCCTGAACAAGCGCAAGACAACGCCAGCGCTGCACAAATTCAACTTTCTGGGGAAGAACTAGCACAAATCGATGTCATCGGGCGCATTGTAACTGACCATCTAGATGACAATCCTGTGATGTGGAAGTGGTAGTCAAAAACTATTGTTTCCTGGCGGGGGTGAGGTTTGTATATTTTGAGTTCCCATCGAGAACCTAATTTAGTATGATATGGAATCGGCAAGCATTTACCCTTTGAAAAAATAACTATGTCCCAGAACTACCGCATTACTCTACTCCCCGGCGATGGCATTGGCCCCGAAATTATGGCCGTAGCGGTAGACGTGCTGAAAGTCGTCGGTAAGCAATTTGATCTGCAATTTGAATTCTCCGCAGCCCTCATCGGTGGTGCGGCAATTGATGCTACCGGTGAACCTCTCCCATCTGCTACCCTAGATAGTTGCCGTAACAGTGATGCGGTCTTACTGGCGGCGATTGGGGGTTACAAGTGGGATTCCCTACCATCGAATTTACGCCCAGAAGCAGGTTTGTTAGGGTTGCGTGCAGGACTAGGATTATTTGCCAATCTCCGCCCAGCCCAAATTTTACCCCAGTTAGTTGACGCTTCTACTTTAAAACGGGAAGTTGTGGAAGGTGTAGATATTATGGTGGTGCGAGAGCTCACTGGTGGGATTTACTTTGGTAAACCCAAGGGTATTTTTACTACTGAGAGCGGTGAAAAACGCGGTGTTAATACCATGGTTTACACTGAGTCAGAAATTGACCGCATTGGACGAGTAGCCTTTGAAACAGCGCGAAAACGAGGGGGTAAACTCTGTTCGGTAGATAAAGCTAATGTATTAGAAGTATCACAGTTGTGGCGCGATCGCATGACTAAATTGGCTACAGAATATCCTGATGTGGAATTGTCTCACCTCTACGTCGATAACGCCGCCATGCAACTGGTACGCGCTCCTAAGCAGTTCGATACTATTGTGACCGGAAATTTATTTGGCGATATACTCTCTGATGCAGCTGCCATGCTTACCGGTAGTATTGGGATGTTACCATCTGCGAGTTTAGGCGCTTCTGGACCTGGTGTATTTGAACCCGTCCACGGTTCGGCTCCCGATATCGCCGGGGAGGATAAAGCCAACCCTCTGGCTCAGGTTTTGAGTGCCGCCATGATGTTACGCTACGGTTTAAACCAGCCCCAAGCCGCAGACAAAATAGAAGCAGTCGTACTGCAAGTTTTAGCCCAAGGCGATCGCACAGGTGATATTATGTCTCCTAATATGAATCTTTTGGGTTGCCGCGCTATGGGAGAATCATTAATCAGAGCCATGGAAAAATCATAATTTTCTGTTGAAGTTTGGCATTTTGGCAACCTTTGCCCAAGCCATTAGATAGACTAAAGACAAATTTAGTAAATATAAAATAGTCGATAGTGCACGCATTACGACAAGAAAAAGAAAAATATACTGCCCCCAAAAACAAGTCTCCTTTGATTGATCCAGCCTTAATCAGAGCAGCCGGGCAGATTTACTACACCCACTGTGAGGTACATCCTGAAATAGCTGGACAACCTTCAGGAGTAGCAATTAATTACGTTACTCATCGGGGTAAAGTAATTTTTACTCAGCAGCCAGTACTTTTACCGCAAGAATGTTTTGTCCCATTAAGTCAAATTGAATCACATATGTATTAGTCATTGCTCATTGATTAACTCTTTACCCGCCAATATAACTGATCAAAATGTCTTAACATTTCTGTACTATGTGCAAAGTCACAAGGAATATATAGACGTTTTGATGCTCTTCGCCACCAGTATCATTGTCTCGGCGCTGGGTGGGTCTGAAGCTGCGCAAAGCCGACTTGTCTAAACTTGTTTCCAAGTTTAGACAGAGGTGGCTGTATGAACCAAGAATCCCCCAAATCCGCTTCACTAAAGGGGGATTGTCAACAGTCCCCTTCTGTCTCCTGTTTGTAACGGTGATTACCCCATGCAGCTTTTACCTTTTGTTAAGATCAGATTGTGAATTGTATCACTCTCTATGATCAAGCAGAACCATTAGCTAGGATAAGTTTGTCTATATAGCATTTCTAGTCTAAGTAGTTAGGCCATAGTCTCTCCCCTGGGGATAAGACTCAGTACTGAGCAGATGACCAGACCCTATGGATGCTCACCGTTAACTTAGCAATGGAAATGATTTATTTAAGGCGAGTGGTTCAGTATTGGGTTGAGGAAACGGCATCTAAATTGAGGGGTTGATTTTTATATGACTGTGACTACGGCAATCAATTTACAAAATTCCCGTGAGCATAAGGCTTGTGTTAGCATCAGCATTTTCGTTAAGCTGACAACCAAAGATGTTTTGATCAGGCCTGAACTGCTTATAAGCGTAATTTGAGATGTAGTCAAAAGTCAAAAGCTAAAATGGGGTGTTATTTGCGTTTGTACAAGAGCAAATCTGGAGACTTTGAAAGCGTAGGTCACAAGAGCTACCATTGTGTCGCTCTAGACTTGAAACTTCTTGATCTAGATATCCCATAGTGGCTTGATATGTTTTCAACCTCATACCCACTTAAAAAAAAGATAAAAATGGCAAACAACGAAGAATCACGTGGTTTAAAGTCTCTGTTAGATTGGTTTGCAAATCGACGGAAATCAGGATCTACCCATTTAGAACCCCAAGAACGGGAAATTGCTGATGGGCTGTGGCACAAGTGTCCCAAATGTGGCGTATTGACCTATACAAAAGACCTGAAGGCTAACCAGATGGTCTGCGTTGAATGTGGACATCATAATCGGGTGGATAGCGATGAGCGTATCCGCCAGTTGATAGATAACAACACCTGGGAAGCAATTAATGAGCATCTGCGCCCCACAGACCCCCTGCAATTTCGCGATCGCAAACCCTATAGCGATCGCCTGCGGGAAATGGAAGATAAACTAGGTTTAGTAGACGCAGTTAAAACCGGTTTAGGTCAAATCAACGGTTTACCCATAGCCCTGGGCGTGATGGACTTCCGCTTTATGGGCGGTAGTATGGGTTCAGTGGTGGGGGAAAAACTGACCCGCTTGATTGAGCAAGCTACCCAGCGACGTTACCCTGTAGTCATTGTCTGTACCTCCGGCGGAGCCAGAATGCAAGAAGGAATGCTTTCCTTAATGCAAATGGCTAAAATCTCCGGCGCTTTGGAACGTCACCGTCAATGTAAATTACTGTATATTCCCGTCTTGGCGAATCCTACCACGGGAGGGGTTACTGCTAGTTTTGCCATGTTGGGAGATATTATTATTGCAGAACCGAAAGCAACCATTGGTTTTGCAGGTCGGCGAGTGATTGAGCAAACCCTGCGGGAAAAACTACCAGAAGATTTTCAAACCGCAGAAGATTTGTTAAGGCATGGTTTTGTTGATGATATCGTACCCCGTACGCAATTAAAGAACATCCTAGCGCAGTTAATTGCTTTGCACCAACCCATACCAACTACTACACACTCGATGATGCGATGGGAAACCATGACCTTGAGCTAGTCCTAAGCTGCTAAATAAGAGAACATTGGGAATTGGGGATGCACCAGATCCATCTCCAATCCCTAGTTCCCTCCATCTTCCAAAAATATCAGTGGTACAAGTGCTATTAAGCGCAACACACCAGAAAGGGTAAATAATCCCAGTAAGCCGCCACAATTAGTAAATTGTACGATCAAGCTGCCAATGGTTGTACCTAAAGCCCCCCCGGCTCCTGCCATAGCAGCCGCGATCGCAAAATAGATAGACTGGTTTTTAACTGGTGCCATCTCTAGCTGTATATTGTTATTACATAAGTCAACCCCTGCCCAAGTACCTCCGGTTAAAATATGTAACAGTGGCAGCCATATCCAAAAGTCAACGTAGTTAGTATTAATTCCTACCCACAAAATTGGTGTTACCGCCACCGAAATTCCCACAAATATCAAAATCCGCCGACTCCCAATTTTGTCTGCCAATTTCCCCCATATAATCAGCATCAATAAGTTCGCTCCTGCCTGTAAACTGGTGTAGAGTGATACTAAACTGATATCTAAATTCAGCGTGTCTAGCATATAGAGGCTAAAAAAAGGAGCGCTGAGATTAACTGCAAACATCCAAAAGCTGAAATAAAGCACAAATATGAAAAAGTGAGAGTTTTGCCAGATGCTCGGCTGGTTTGCCGCGGGAGTGATTACAGTTGAATTAATTAATTTTTCTTGAGGGTAATTACAGATGGTATTTTGTAATTTGGGATTCACATCAACTTTAAAGTACTGACATCCCAAACTAATCATCCCAAATACAATACCAATGAGCAGCACTATTCCATAACCTTGTAAAGTCCCCCCTCGCCAATGTGATACAGCTAAACCGGCCACAGGTAAACAAAGCAAATTGGTCAAACTGGCAGCACTGTTGCGTATACTAAAATACCTACCTCGTAGTTGTCGCGGTACTATCATCCCTAACCAACTCAGCCACGATGCGCTTCCTAGTCCCGCAAAAAGATGGCTGATCAGGACAATTGATAAGGTCAAAACTACCAGCTGATGGGAGTTTAAAGCTCCAAAGTGGAAACACGCAATACCTATGAATAAAATCAGCCACATTATCCGCCCAATTCCATGGGTGCGTAGGGAATATTGAAAGCGGCTAGTAGTACGTTCCGACAAGTAAGCGCCCAAGGGTTGTATCAGATTCACCAGCATGGGGATTGAGGATAACATCCCAAACACTACTGGACTGGCATCCAATTCTACAAGAAAATTACTCAGTAAAATGCCGCCGGTACTGAGGGAAAAAATCGCTGCAAACACTCCATCCAGGGTTGAGGCTTTTAAACTAGTGCGAATCTTATTTTTGCCAATTCGAGGACACGGAGAAACTACTGTTGGCGGTGAGCTAATCTGGGGGATTTCTAGAGTTACTGATGCAACTGTTTCAAAATTAGCAGAAGTCATAGCTTACTTTTACCCGTAGGACACCCTAGCATGAGTTCATCTATTGAGGAAATTACATCCCCTAGTTAACTTTTCTGAATAATTATTCGTTAATTTATATTCTATTTTTCCACAAAAATACAGATTCCTTAAAGATAGATTAACTCAGCTAGAAGAGATAAGTTAGATGAAAGAGCTGGTATTTGCTTGTGAGTAGAAAAAGTTGGGTGAAATTTTTGGCGCTAGTGGTGGCGATCGCTTTGGTTGTGATTACTTACCCAAATTTACCACTACTAAAGGCACCAACTACCGCTGTCACTATCAAACTGAGCGGTTGGGCGGGTAATCCCCTGGAGCAACAATTATTAAAACAGTTACTAAAAGAATTTGAGCTACAACATCCAGACATTAAGGTGAGATATGAAGTGATTTCTGACCAATACATGGATGTCATCACCACTCGCTTAATTGGGGAAGCAGCGCCGGATGTCTTCTATCTGGAATCCCTAGAAGCTCCTTTCTTTATGATCCAAAATGTCCTAGAACCGTTAAATTCTTACATTACCCCCGAATTTGACCTAGAGGACTTTGAAGAGAGCTTGTTGGATAATTTTAAGTATAAAGATGATATTTATGGTCTTCCCAAGGATTATTCTACCCTGGCACTTTTTTATAATAAAAAAGCCTTTGCAGCCGCGGGTTTGAGCAGTCCCCCCACTACTTGGGATGAATTACGCACCTACTCCGAGCAGTTGACGGGTAAGTTGAACAGATACGGTTTTGGTGTTACCCCACAGTTGAGTTATCAAGCTTACAAAATTGCTGCTTTTGGGGGAAGGGTTGTTGATGAGAATGGTTATGCTGCTTTTGCTAGTCCCGAAGCTGTGGGGGGATTGCAGTTGGTGGTAGACCAGTATCAAAAAGATGGGAGTTCAGCCCAAGCTACTGATGTGGGTACTAATTCAGGTACGGAAATGTTTGGTCAAAACCGGGTCGCAATGGTCATTGAAGGTAATTGGGCTATTCCTTATTTAGAAACGACTTTTCCTCAGTTGGAGTTTGCTACTGCGGAAATACCTACTATTAATGATAAAAAGGGTACGATGGTGTTTACTGTGGCTTATGTGATGAATAAGCAGTCACAGCATAAAGCCGCCGCTTGGGAGTTGATTTCTTTCCTCACCGGGAAGGAAGGAATGGCACAATGGACGGGGACGGGGTTTGCATTGCCTACGCGCACATCAGTAGCAGCAAGGTTGGGTTATGATCAAGACCCTTTGCGATCGCCTTTGGTGGCTGGTATAGATTATGCAACGAGTTGGCAGTTAGGTCAATATCCGGCTGCTATATCTAATAATTTTGATAATCAGTTTATTAGTGCTTTACTTGGTCAACAACCTTTAAGTTCAGCTATGCTCCGCGCACAAAATGCCGCTAATACACAAATTCGTAGCAGGCAATAATTTATAACTCAAATATAACTCAAACTTATGTAATCCACCCTTGAGGCTGGGCAACTTTCGTGTTTTTTGATTGATGAATTATGGGAGGAAGCGGGGAACAGGGAAAAGGGTTGAAACTATCCATTTATATTGGTTGTATTATCTGTTTTGATCCTCACATCCTTGGCTGTTGCTATAACTCAACATCAAGGAGAGAATCAGATTTTTCATGAGTCGGATAGGTTGTAAGAAATACTCCTTTAAACTGCTTTAAATTAAGATTTGTTTTGTAAATTCCTGCCCATGTCAGAGATTATGGTAATCTGCAAAGGCATTTAAATCGATAAGATACATTTGAGAATCTCTTGGCAGCTACGATCTCTTAAATCTAAATCAAAACCTTAGTATTGTGTCTATTTAGGGAGATTTATATGGCATTAAGAATTCCCACTATCGGGTTAGTAGAAGTACCCGCATTAGGATTATATGATCCGGATGGCAATAATTGGACAGCATTATATAGACGTAATACCTTGCTGAGTAAACAGGTATTAATGGCAGATCTACAAGCCGGTGGTTTTGATGCTCAACTTGTCAACCTCAAAGATGGCGATCGCAGAGAACCCTTTGGAGAGGTGACTTGGAAGGATATGAAATTAACAAAAGCCTACGTAGGTCAGAGGATTTCTGATATAGATCCCTCAGCTTATGATGCTTGGGGCGTAACTGTTAATTATACTCAAGAGCGTCAAGTCACCTGTATGGCGATCGCTCATTTGGCCAGTCAAGGAAAACCAGTGGTAGTAGGCGGTTCCGATGCTATTACCGAGCCCCATTACTATCTCAAGGCGGGTGCAAGTGCCATAGTAATGGACAAGTCTGGTGCAGCTAACTGGCCGATTTTTGACTATTAAATAGTCAGGTAATTTATGATAATTTCCACAACCTCAACCACCCTAGGAGATACATCCCAATGAGACCACAGCCCACCCCCCCAAAACCTGGACAAGAATCAGTTTGGGACTATCCACGTCCCGCAGTTTTACAAGATACTGATAAACACCTCAAAGTCATTTGTGGTGGTATTATCTTAGGAGATACCCGCAGAGGGAAAAGAGTATTAGAAACTAGTCATCCTCCCACTTATTACTTTCCCCCTGAAGACATTAAGCTAGAACATTTAATTGAAACACCCAAAAAGAATTTGTGCGAATGGAAAGGGGCATATCAATACTACGATATCAGCATTGGTAATCAATATATTCACTATGCAGCTTGGAGGTACTTTGACCCCACTCCTAATTTTCTTCCTATCCGGGAATACTATGGCTTTATAGCAGCTTTAATGGATGCTTGTTATGTGAATGACGAGCTAGTAGTGCCCCAAGCTGGTGATTTCTACGGAGGATGGATCACTGCAGATATTGTTGGACCATTTAAAGGTGGTGCAGGTACATGGGGATGGTAGATCATCAATCACATCACGTCATTAACACAGTTAAAATTGCTGACTTTACCATACATGAACACCATTTAAACCTTACCTATAAGGTAGATGACTTTCAATTCTCTACTAAAATTTTCTATCATGAAGTATCTTTTGCCAAACTGATAGAAACATACTCTCAATTTTTTATAAAGCGGGTAGTTGCTCATATTGCTATGTTTGAGGGAATGAAGTTATGCTCATTATTTCCTCAATACTATGATATTTCTGTCGTTGCTGAATATCTAGAACCTAATGCCTTAGATTTGTTTGTGAAGATATATCAAGGTGTATTTGCACAACATTGGTATGAGAATAAGGTCACCGATTATCAACAACCAGATATTATTTATTCCCAAGACTTAGGAGTGCATCAACCTGCTCGAATTTTAGGTAATGATCAAACTGTCCTGACTGGTTGCGGAGGTGGTAAAGACAGTATTTTAGCTATGAAAATGTTAGAAGTGGGAGGTATTCCTTTTGCTTCTATGCAATATTCCCATAGCACTTATGGCACAGCAGATGTTCAGCATCAACTGATTTCCCAAGTATTAGAATGTGTTCATCCAACCCAAAAGCATCAAATATCTATTTACGATGATTTTACTGAATTTCCCTTTTTAAAATTATATTTCCCGGCAAACTCCGGTATTATTGCTCCAGAAACGCCCATCTCTATTTTTTTATCCTTGATTCTCATGTTAGATCAAGGATATAATTATCTATGTTTAGCCCATGAAAAAAGCGCCAATCATGGTAACTTATTTTGGCATGAAATAAAAAGGGACGTTAATCATCAATGGGGCAAAGGTGTAGAAGCAGAATACATATTAGATAAATTTATCAGGGAGAACTTATTAAGCAACTTTAAATATTTCAGTATTCTACAACCCATTTATGACTTTCGCATTTTTCGCAACTTTAGTAAATACCCAGAATTTGTATCCAAAATTCATTCCTGTAATATTAAAAAGCCCTGGTGTAAGAAATGTCCTAAATGTGCTTATGTCTGGTTGGGTTTGATGGCATTTTCTCGCCTAGATGTTGTTAACCAGGTTTTTCAAGGAAATTTATTTGATGATGTAGAGTTAACTCCTACTTTCCGAGCAATGCTAGGTTTAACAGAACATACACCCTTTGAATGTATTGGAGAAATTGAGGAAAGTTGGTTATTGATGAAAAAATGCTTAGAAAGAGGTTTATCTGGTAGAGCTTTAGATATTTTCACTGAGGAAATATTATCTAATACCACAATTAACTGGGAAGAAATAGAGCAGAAATATAATAACATTTACACAACAGAACACTATATTCCTAATTGGATATTTGAGGCACTTAAAGAACACTTATAATTTGATTATATCATTTTCTGACAATTATAAATAACCTCCAGTTCTGCTAGGTAGAAGCGGGTATAGCTACGCCACCCATATGACAGGTATCATTGATTATTAACCAGCATATTAGTACACCCGCCCCTAGTAGTTGAATTAATGATCCCCTTGTTAGAGGATGTCTGAAAACGCCTCAAACCCAGGCGTAAAAGCTGTCTTCTTTCCCCGCAGTCTGGAGACTTGTAGTTTCTTGTTGGAGGGATGCGAAATTACTAGCTCCAAGCACCGCAGTTCCGGTAATGATATCGGCTACCTCTGTAGGAGATAGACTAGGTGAAGCGCCCATGACAATTGCCGCTGCACCTGCAACATGGGGCGCTGCCATAGAAGTACCGCTGTAGCTGGCGAAGCTACCACCAGGAATTGTAGAATAAACATTCACCCCTGCTGCTGTAACATAGCTGGGAAATGCCAGTCCATCACCGTTATAATCCTGGGGCGCACTGCCAGCACGGTTAGAGAAACTGGCGATGTTACCGTTGCTATCTATTGCACCTACTACTAATCCATGTTCTGCTGCGTAAGCCCCAGGCTGCTCTGGGCTAGACCCGCCTGCATTGCCAGCAGCCATAACAACTAATGTACCTCTAGCAGTGGCATAATCAATCGCATTATTGATTTCTGGACTCACCCCACCACCACCGAGGGACATATTAATCACATTAGCACCGTTATCTGCGGCATAGCGAATGCCAGCCGCAATATTTGTAGTAGAACCCGATCCATCGTCACCAAGTACCTTTACTGGCATAATTAAGACATCCGGGGCTACACTAGCAACGATACCAGCTACATGAGTACCGTGACCATCTACATCATTGGGGTTGTTGTCGTTATAAGCAAAGTCCCAACCTCGGACATCATCGATATAGCCGTTACCGTCATCATCAATACTATTCCCAGAAATTTCCGTTATATTACTCCAGATGTTATTACTCAGGGATAGGTGACTCCAGTCCACACCAGTATCTAAGACAGCTACAACTCTACCTTCTCCTGTGTACCCCATAGCCCATGCTTCAGGCGCACCAATCCGATCAAGACCCCAACTGTTACCTCCCAGTGAAGGGACGCTTGGTAAAGTGATACCCAGTAATTCCCCTAAAGCCAAATCAACTCTGGTTTCACCGTAACCATTGATAGCACTGTAATTATCTGGTAATTGGGGAGGAATGCTGGCTGTCAGTTCCAGGTTATAGCTACTGCTACCACTATAAGGGTATACCTCTAAGTAGTAAATACCAGCATTGAGGGTAGACGAAATCACCTCATCACTCGTCCGGCTGTTTTCGGAGCGGATGATTGCAGTACCACTGCTATTACGGAGAACAATATCAATGTCACTACTGAGGTCTGTCAGGCGAATTACTACATACAGTGATGTGTCAACCTGAAAGCGATAGAAGTCACGAGGGTCACCATTGCCAACACTGTCACTAGTTTGCAAGATACCATCTGCGTTAAGATTGCCCAAATCCAACGCAGAATCGATGGTTTCACCGGGATCTTGAGGCTCGGGTTGAGGCTCGGGTTGTGGAGGCAGAGATAGGAGCGTAGAAGAGAGGGTATAAGTGCCTGTACCGGAGTCTCCATATGCACCAGCTGAGAGATAGAATCTTCCTGAGCTATCGGCAGTGAAAACAATGGCAGAATTTAGGGTAGAGTTGGCATCGTCATTTTCGGCGATGAGGTTACCGTTGCTGTTCAACAGACGTAAATAGGTATCACTCAGGGTGTTACCATTG
>CAIWDD010000111.1 GCA_903911355.1 uncultured Nodularia sp.
ATAACTCCCTAGGTTATGGAAGAAGTCGGGTATCTGTGAGGTGGTCAAGATCCCCGACTTCTCTCCCAAATATTCAATAACTCCCTAGGTTATGGAAGAAGTCGGGGATCTGTGGGGTGGTCAAGATCCCCGACTTCTCACATCATGAGAGATACTCTAGGATAATTTAGCTAGAAGTCGGGGATCTGTGGGGGGATGGTAAAGGCGATCGCCCTGGGTTGAAAAATTCCGTTTGATGCTACACGGGGATACGGGGGTTTCTAACCCCCGTCTCAAAGCTAAAGTCAGATAAATCTGACCAGAAAATCATCTATTTGATTATCTTGACAAGAGGTTTAACCCCACCCCCTGCTAGTCAACATACCCTGACCATTCACCATAATCTTCTCCTAGATTTGCCGCTTAATCTCTCGTGAGTATCTTCTAATAAGGCGGGAATATTGAGGTTTTCTGGACAGCGCGGTAAACACTCACCGCATTCGGTACAACGGTTAGCTTTTGTTCCAGGGAACCAGTGACCGGCATTTTCAAACATACCGTAACGATATTTTCCATAGTCATTCATATCATAAGCTACAGCGAGATTGCGTAATCGCAAAACTTCGGGAATATTGATATTTTCTGGACAAGGTAAACAAGCATAACACTGGCTGCATTTATCGGTTTTCAAAGCAGCTTTCTGGTGTTCTTCTAACTGTTGGAAAGCTAAAGTTTCTGAGAATGTTAACGGTTGAACATTATCGGACTCCTGTAAGGGTTTGATTAATTCTTCAGAAGTGGCTGGCCCCACGCTCAAGGTAGTAATACGATGATCGCTGAGTAGAAATCGATAGTTTAATTCTAAAGGTGAATAAGGCTGACACAGGTCTATTAATGTTTGGGGTGGCCTGTAGAGGCGACCGCCCTTATCAGCTGGGGAAATGATAAAAATCCCCATGTCCTTGTTAGCTGCGAGCTCAATTGCGGGTGCATTACGTTGGAAAAAATAGTAATAATGTAGATTGACAAATTCAAAGAAATCTGTATTGATGGCTGCTAAAATTACATCCAATGAACCGTGGGTGGAAAAACCAACATGGTGCACTCGACCATCATCAACAGCTTCCTGAACGGCTTTCATGCAGCCATTGTTGGCCAGCACCCACTGGAGATGCTCCCAAGTATTTAAGCCATGAATTCCTAGGCAATCTAGATAATCTAGATTTAGTCTTTCTAGCGATTCATTGATATACCGACGCATACTATCAGCATCAACTGTAGGCGGTATTTTGGTGGTGATGTAAACCTGGGAACGGGGTACTGTTAATCCCCCTTTGATAGCTGCACCAAGATATTCCTCACTTTTGCCATAACCTCTAGCTGTTTCAAGATGATTGACTCCCTGGGCTAAGGCTGTAACAATTGTCTGCTCTGCATTTGTGACATTAGCCAGGTAGCGCATTGTTCCCAAAGAAAAGACTGAGAGGTGTAGGTTTGTTTTGCCAAAGCGTCGGTATTGCATGAAAAGTTAGCGGAAAGGGGGGTGGGTAACGGAGTGAGCACAGACGCGACTAATCACGTCTCTACTCATTTAGCTGTTTCCATTACCAAAGCGCTTGATCAAATCTTCGGGACGAAGATTGGAGATAAATTCCCGGAAGGCTTGCTGTTCTGCTTCATCTGCATCCCGGTCAACAGGGATGGAAGCATCGGAAACTACTTCTTCCATGACCCAGATTGGGGAATTAGTACGCAGAGCAATGGCGATCGCATCGCTAGGACGCGCATCAATTTCTTTTTTGATTTCGCCTTGCTGGACAATTAAGGCTGCATAAAATGTGTCCTTTTGTAATGAGTGAATAATCACCTTTTCCAGAATCATCGAACATGACTCTAAAAGATTCACAATTAAGTCGTGGGTCAAAGGCCTGGGAGGCTTTTGATTTTCAAGCGCCCCCATAATTGCCCTAGCTTGTTCCTGTCCAATATAAATTGGCAAAGCACGGCGATCTGAGGAATCTTTCAAAAGTACGATGGGACTGCGGGTTATGGCATCTAATGCTATGCCAGCGACTCTCATTTCAATCATTGCCTAAGCCTCTACAATCCTGTGAATGATTGGGCGCTCCGTAATAAATAATACCATTGACTGGGGTAAGTTGGGTTGGGGAATAAACATAAGCATTGTTCTCTATAATTGCTTCTATTAAACTCCGAACTTGTTGTGAACACCAGAGTAAGTCAAAGTCATCTAACTAGAGAATAACCTTCTTAACCAAGTATGCCTTGTGAATGATGCAAATGTGTTAATAAATTTATAATAAAAACAGTCTGAAATTATACTTAAGGTGTTCGTCATTCATGTCAGAATTACAGTGAATTTTGGGCAAAATTAGGCAATAAATACAATTAGTTTGAGAAAAAAGCCGTGTTTACAGGATTAATCCAAGCCTTAGGAACGATGAAACCCATAGGGGGGGATTCTTGGCAAATTACCTTTGTAAGTCAATCTTCTGTTGTGATTATGCAGGATTTGGCTTATGGCGACAGCGTTGCTGTAGATGGCGTGTGTTTAACAGTGGAAAAAATTTCCCACAATGGCTTTATCGCCACTGCTTCGCCGGAGACTCTCAGCCGCACCACCCTGGGAGATGAGCAAACACAACAGAAATATGTCAACTTAGAAGCCTCCCTACGGGTGGGTGGTAAAGTCGGCGGTCACTTTGTTATGGGTCATGTAGATGGTATAGGTCAATTAGTAGAGGCCAAGCAAACCGCTAGTTCTTGGGAAATGACCTTTGCAGCACCCGAAGCGATCGCGCGCTATATTGTCCCCAAGGGTAGCATTGCTGTGAATGGTATCAGCCTGACAGTAGCTGTATATGATCCCGAATTATATCAGTTCACAGTGGCAGTCATTCCCCTGACCTATGAGGAGACAAATCTCCGCTATCTTGTCCCTGGTAGTTGGGTAAATTTAGAAGGGGATATTCTCGGCAAATACGTGGAAAAATTTGTTTCTCCTAGCAAAAACCACCGGAAAAAAGATATACTAACACCTGAGTTTTTAGCAGAACATGGCTATTTGTGAGTAGGGAAAGTCAAGAAATTTGACTTTTGACTTCCCCCAGAGGGTTGCCCTATTCTTAACTATCTAGTTATTAAGGAACCCGAGCTGTTTGTAAAGCTTGTACCAACTGATTCAAGGCGATCTCTAATTGTACACCGGAGTCAACAGCAACCCAACCTTGTGGTTTGAGGTGGCGGACTTCAAAGTGTAGGTGATTCCCTGTAGAATTACCAGTGCTACCAACTCGGCCAATGACGGTTCCCTGTTCCACACTTTGACCGGGTTGGACAAATAGTTCTGACATATGAGCATAAAGGGTTTGTTGAGCAGAAGCATGGTTAATAATTACGGTTAAACCATAACCACCCAACCAGTTGGCAGTTTCCACCGTACCGGGGGCGGCTGCTACTACTGGTGTACCCATAGGAGCAGCCAAATCTGTGCCGGAGTGGAAGCGGATATCGCCTGTAATGGGATGATTTCTCCAACCAAATACCGAACTAATGCGAGCAGGTATAGAAAGGGGAAATATCATACCCCCATGACCATAGGCGACGGAACCTGTAAAGGGAATTTGTGGCAATACTGATGCTAGGGGGAACTCATAAGCTACTGTACTGGCGCGGGGTGCAATATTCCCTGCGGCCATTGGTGGGGGTAAGGTCTCACCACTGGCTACAATGGCAGATCCTAACGCTGATGTAATAGGGTTAGGGCTAAACCGATGAGAGGGAGAAGCGGTTTTGTTAGCACTATTAGCAGTATTAGCACTATGAGATGGAACCCATCTGTTGCTGCTGTGATTATTTAGGGCTGGAACCTGCGCTAAATCAATATTTTGGCTGGTTTTCACCCAGCTTGGTGCTGTTTTCTGATGGCGTGCAGCTTCCCGGGTGGCTGCAGCACAACTACTCCCTGATATACTTTGCCCAGAGGGTAAAACAGTTTGACAACCACTATACCGTTCTGTTAGCACCACGGAGTTAGGTGCTTGATAAGTAGCCGTTGTCTTGGTGGTGTAATTGGTAGGGTCAATATAGGCGTTATTATAATCCGTTGTTTTCCCTGCTGTTGCACTGTTATTTGATGGCTGGGCTTCTGGGAGTTTTTCAGGTAAAGCCTGGGGTGTTGTAGGTTGGGCTACTTCAGTTTTGGGTTCTTCCCAGGTCACATTTGCTCTGGGAGTAAAAACCTTTTGTCTAGTAGGTAGTTGCTGTATGAGGTCAGCTTGTTCTTCTGGAACTGAAGATTCCGGTTGGGATGGTGCGGAAGAAACAGTCTCTTGTTTGAGAGTATTTGGTATTACTACTGCTGGAACCGAGTAACTTTCATTCGTGGGAACAATATTATCTATACTTGTTTCTGTTTGGGCAATTGCCAAACCCCCACCTAAGAGGCTGACAGTAGTTAGCAGAAAAAAGCCTTGTGTTGGTAGCTTAGATGCACATATGTGGAGCAGCTTCGCGTAGGGATAGCATCTTAATGAGTTCTGTAAATGGTGTTGGGCAGATTTATGGCGCTGCGTCATTGCTTCTCTGTGTTGTTATAAATTAGCCTAAAGAGATGATTTGAGTGCTTTGTCTAGCCTAAAGAGCGAAATTGTCAACAAACCTAAAACAAAACAGAAGATTTACGATAACCCAAACTGATTGTACCGGGTTCGAGATAAATTTCTGGCATTTTTATGTCATTTGGCTCTTTTATGTCAAAAGATATGTGGAGATTTCCCTGGGTCGTTACGCCCACTACTGTGCCTAAAAGATTATCTATGTATACTTGCTCACCAATATTTGTCAATAAATCTAAATATTTAGACAAGAGTACACTTATTCCTTCTTGACTGAGACAGTCTATACCGGATTGTATTCCTACCAAAACTGTTTTCGTGAGCATTTCTAGACCAGAGATAGCCTGATGAGGCTGGGAGTCCTGCCAGGATTGCAGATTGATACCAGTTTCTGGTACTGGGTTAGCCCAGTTAATGCCGACGCCAATTACTGCTTGTGTGATCTGTCCGTTATTGACTTTTGTTTCTGTCAAAATGCCGCCGAGCTTTCGACCCTCCAAGACTAGGTCATTGGGCCATTTAATGCCCACACTGATGCCGCACTGACGCAACTCGGCAGCAATCCCCCAAGCACTGGCTAAGGTAAGCCGATAACTATCGGCAGCTTCTAGTTTAGGAACAATACCCACCGAAAGATATAGTCCGCCGGTGGGAGAAATCCACTCACGACCCCATTGTCCCCTGCCGGAAGTTTGCTGAGTTGCAATTACTATGGAGGTTTTATCAGCCCCATCCTTCAGCAAGCCCCACAGGGTCTGATTAGTTGAAGGAACACTTTCAAAAATATGCAGGGAAGATGGTACACCAGTATACTTGAGTTCCGATTCCATCTGACTTTCTAAGAGTTGCCGAATGACTTCGCCACGCGAGCTATCAAATCCCACAGCAGTTAACCCAAATCACGTTCTTCAAGTTAGCATTAATTGACTGATGTTGAATTTTGTTTAGGTTTGGCTCAAGATGCACACTTGGCATTGGCACAATTGGCAAGGACTACCCTATCTTACTTGTAGTCTTCTTAAAGATTGGCATCACGGCTTTTTTACTCAGCAGTTTTGGCCGCGATCGCCTGAAGATTTGACAAAAGTACTGCACCCAGAAGCGTCAGCTTATCGTCTCCAACAGGTACATGGCAATATTGTTCTCACCCCAGAAGACATTCAGGGGAAGACGGGGGGCGAGGATTGCGGTCTAGTTTTGGGAGATGGTGTGATCAGCCAACAGCCACTACAAGCTGTTTGGGTAGCTAGTGCGGATTGTACACCTGTATTGATTGCTGATGTCAAAACTGGACAGGTAGCTGCACTACACGCGGGTTGGCGGGGAACAGCAGCGAAGATTGTTCCCGTGGCTATCACCCGATTGCAAGAGCAAGGTAGCAAACTGGATGATTTACGCATTGCAATCGGACCGGCGATCGCCGGTGAGGTTTATCAAGTTTCTCTGGATGTGGCTGCCCAACTTGGTGCTACTATTACACCCTATGCACAGCAACAGCAAATTATAGATGCTTTGCATGAGTTACCAAATTCACCGTTATTGGTAGACCCCGACCCAGGAAAGGTGAAGTTGGATGTGCGGCGAGTCAATGTTTTACAACTGGAAAGCTTGGGTATGAGCGCCGAACAAATAGCGATCGCTCCTTACTGTACTTACCAAACTCCAGAATACTTCTTTTCTTATCGTCGGGAGAAACAGAAAAAAATTCAATGGTCGGGAATTGTCAGCGCCATAGACCCAGATATATTGTGATCTTTGATAAGCTGTAAGCACTGGTACGAGGAGTCTCTGTTGTACTATGAACTGGTTGTTTACGGGACGTTTAAGAGTAGATGAAGTAACGGTTAAGATTGCGGATTTGCCAAAATCTTTACATGGTATAAAAATGGTACAGTTGACAGATTTTCACTATGATGGTGTGAGAATTTCTGAAAAACTGTTAGCACAAGCGATCGCCGCTAGTAACGAGGCTGAACCCGATATAATTTTATTAACTGGTGACTATGTAACCGACGATCCTACACCCATTCACCAACTAGCCTTACGACTTAAAGATTTACAAAGTCGCTCTGGTATTTATGCCGTCCTCGGTAATCATGATATACACTACCAGCGCTCAAAAACAGAAATAACATCTGCCCTGAATAACATAGGGGTTAATGTCCTGTGGAATGAAATCGCCTATCCTTTAGGACAAGAGTTACCAATTGTAGGACTAGCTGATTATTGGTCACGGGAATTTAACCCTGCACTAGTTATGAACCAACTCAACCCTAGTACACCCCGGATTGTTTTATCCCATAACCCGGATACTGCTAAAGTTTTGTCACAGTGGCGAGTAGATTTACAACTATCTGGACATACCCACGGAGGTCATATTGTCCTACCAGGAATTGGCCCTGTGATTTTCCATTATCAAAAGCTCCTAAAACAACTTCCTCAAAAAGTGCGCCAATGGGAACCAATGTTCCTAGCAAACTGCTCAAGAGTAGTTCGATATTGGGAGTGGGCAAAAGGTTTTCATCAAGTGTTGGACAATCAATTATATGTCAGCCGTGGCTTAGGAACTTATAGTCCAGGACGTTTATTTTGTCCACCTGAAGTCACTGTAATTACCTTAATCAGTCCTTAGTTATTGATTAGTTAATCATAAACCGCCACAAGTTACGATGGAAAAGTATCAGTAACCCATGGCGGCTTATTAGATATCTAGCGTTTAGATAAAATTTCAAAAACAGGGTGAATTAACTCAAATAAAGTGGACGATTTTCGCAACCATTGATCTGACAATTGATCATCCTTAATTACTATCAACAGGCATCTGTAGGTGGAACTTCCAAAACCTCCAAAAAACATCAATTAACTTAAGGTGGAAAACTTTGACGACAGGATGCAACAAATGATTTCTGATTGCGATTTGATTAGAGCAGGAGGTACAGGCTCCAATTTATAGGTTTTTTAATTAGCTTTTAATTCCTTTGTACCTTATTTGTAATTTAGCACCCTCTATTCAATTTGTGTAAGATATTTACCAAACTTGAAGAGCATTAACTTTCTGTCATAATTTTGTAAATTATCTTAATATTTCCCTGACTATGGGCTGAAATCATCGCCAACGCCTGTTTACTCTCAGTAGTTTTTTGATTTGCTGACAGCATCTTGATAACAGGGGTTGACGCTGGAATATCAGTCTGGATGACCTTGAGTATGTCGAGTCAGAGTATCCGCTGACATTGCGTTCTAAGGATGCGGCTTTATTTAAATCTGCAGTAGCTCTATATTCAAACCCCAGTTGAGAACAAACAAACCCCCGATACTTGTATGCTTCAATGTAGGTGGGATTGAGTCTAATAGCTTGGGTAAAATTTGCGATCGCCTCTTCATATTTTCCTCTACTGGCATTCTCTACTCCCCAGTTATAAAAAGTTTCAGCATCCCAGCGCTTAACAGATATATTTACCTGATGAATTGAAAGATTTGGAGGCGAAGCAGAAGGTAAACTGGTAGTGTTTAGCTGTTGAGACTTGAGTTGCTTGTAAGCTAGATTGATTTGTTTGATTTTTGACTCTGCTTCTTGTTTTTCCTCAGGGTTAAGAAAGCGATCAGGATGCCAAATCTTCACCAATTGACGGTAAGCTTGCTTCACCTGTTCCTGAGACGCACCGGGGGTTAGTCCTAAAACTTCATAAGCATGATTAATATCGAGGTAATCGCTCATACTGAAAGAAACAGGCAACTTTTTTTATATAGATATATGTTAACTATTCCCCTAAATTTTTTGCACTTAAACCAAACCCCTCATAGTGGATACCATTGGGACGGTAGTAGTCGCCGCTTTTTTGAAGGTTGGTATTATCGCCTAACTTTACCTGATTGTGGTCAAACCTTCGCGTTCATGTACTCCATAGAAGACCCCATTGGAGGCCAACCCTATAGTGGTGGTGCTGCTCAAGTGCTCGGACCCCATGATGAGTATATATGTCGTACTTTTCCTGATGTCAAAGGATTTTGGGGTAGTCAAGATGTTCTCGCATTAGGTCATTGGGGTAAAACCAACCTCAACACCCTACCTTTATATCTCACCCCCACCGAGTTTAAACATCATGTCCAAGAAGGCTATCAAGCTACAGCTACCTTAAATCAAGGGGAGATTTACGATCCGGCTACTGGTAATTATTGCCGTTGGCTATACGAGATTGAGCCGATATACTACTGGGGGAATAAAAATAGTCTTCAGCAATCAACCGCCGGTTGGCTGTCATCTTTACAGATTTTTGAACCTGGGTGGCAAATTTTGATGGCTCACGGGTTAGCAAGTGGTAGGATTGATTGGAACGGTAAAATCTATGAATTTACAAATGCGCCAGCTTACGCAGAGAAGAACTGGGGCGGCGCTTTTCCCCAAAAATGGTTTTGGTTGAATTGTAATCACTTTGATGGCGAACCCGATTTGGCTTTGACCGCTGGCGGTGGCAGGCGTGGTGTATTGTGGTGGATGGAATCTGTGGCCATGATTGGCTTGCACCACCATGGCCAGTTTTATGAGTTCGTTCCCTGGAATGCAAAAGTAGAATGGGATATTCAGCCCTGGGGTAGATGGCAAATGCGAGGCAAAAACTTACATTATGAAATTGAATTGACCGGAACCACGCCTTTACCTGGTACACCCCTGCGCGCGCCGACAGCAAATGGTTTATTATTCTGTTGTCGGGATACCATGCAGGGAAAATTAAGTTTGGAGTTACGAAAATTAACTCGTAGCAAATCTCAAACAATCCTCAAAGCACAGAGTTCTCTATGCGGTTTAGAAATAGGCGGCGGTTCTTGGGATAATTCTTGGCAGTCTACCTAAAAATCCTGCTATCATAGTATCTGCTTGCATATGCTTTGTAGTTGGGGCTGTAGCTCAGATGGATAGAGCGAGCGCCTCCTAAGCGCTAGGTCGCCGGTTCGAGCCTGGCCAGTCCCGTCCTCAGGAAATGATTGAATGAACAAGAAAGTCGGAAATGGTATTTAATTTTTCGACTCACTTGATTATCTGGTATCAACTGCGATATGTCCTGTTAATGCACCTTTGTCTGTGTATTATGTAAAAAAATCGGCATTGCATAATCGAAGTATGAATGGTGATTCTCGTACCAGCCCAGCTTATACCCATAGAGTTCCTGCGGCTCTAGCAGGAATTGCTTTAGAAGCAAAAGTAAGAGTGTTCAAAACTCAGTCTTGGGAATTTCATAGGTGAATTCAGCAACGCCAAAACATCAGTTGATATTTGGGTAGATTTTCTTAAATTACCCTACATACTTATTTCTCTTTTTTTTAGATAAAATCCTGGACTCAACAGACTAAAGTATAGAGCCTTGAAGAATCATCTATTATTTACAGGTCATTCATTTCGGTTTATGGTTTTCGCCCTACCTCTATTAATGTGGTTGGGATACCAGGAATCGCAAACTAAGAATTTACCACCCCAAGCAGTATTAGTTTTAGGTGGTTCTACCTCAAATTTAGAACGAGAAAGGTTTACAGCTAATTTTGTCCGCGAGCATCCAAGTTTACCGATTTGGATTTCTGGTGGTAGTCCACCTAGATCAACTCAGAATGTGTTTGCCAAAGCTGGAGTTGATCCCAAACGATTGCACTTGGACTATGAAGCTGTAGATACTGTAACAAATTTTACTACACTAGTAGATGAGTTGCAGGCTAAAGGTATTAAGAGTGTTTATTTAGTTACTTCGGAATTTCATATGCGCCGCGCCCGTGTGGTTGGCGAGATAGTTTTGGGAAGTCGCGGTATTCAATTTAAACCTGTAGCAGTACCTTCAAAAAATGTCCATGAACCCTGGGATAAATCTATCCGTGATGGGGTGAGGGCTTTAGTTTGGTTGGCTACTGGTTACACGGGTGCAGAACATATGACAAAGCAATGAATCAGAGGTGAGGGATGGAGATTCAGATTTGAGCTAAATATTGCCAAAATTTCTTTCCCAGTCCGATTATGCTGATATTTCTTGTATTAGAACATAGGGCTGAATAATCAGAGTCTGAAATCTTTTAGTGCGATCGCTGTTCCAATTCCCCATTTGTGTATTGGAAGGTTTAGCTATTAATTCCCCATCAATCCAGGCTTGCACTGATGAAACCTGATCGCTAGCGATCGCCACTCCCACATCCAGCAAGTCTAAACCTTGTGTGACTAAAATCACTGCATCCCTTTGTACATGAGGAATTAGCCAATCCCACTCAGCCTCATCCAGATTGTCTGTTAATTGTGTTCTTAAATCGGACATAATTCCCCGTTTAGATATTTTTCTGGCCGATTTTAGCCTAATTTTTGCCCTGAGATTTTCTTGTCTTGACTCCTTGAAGGATATTTCTCAGCGTCCTAAATCATGCAACTGATTAATTGCTGTAGCACACCTATCTGTCACAGCTTGTAATTCGTCTTTATTGGTAGAACTGGGTGCATCAATTAACTTGCCAATCCGAATAGTTAAGGGAACTGGACGAGGTATGGAGCCTGTTTGTAATATCTTCTCAGAACCCCATAAACTCACCGGTAAAAATGGTGCTTTAGCCTTGGCCGCCAAGAGAGCCGCCCCTCGTTTAGGATCTGTGATCTTGCCATCGGGAGTGCGAGTACCTTGCAAAAAAACACCTACAGCCCAGCCATTATCAAGGTACTCTAGGGCTGAACGAATAGAATTGCGGTCAGCGGTACCCCGACTCACCGGGTAAGCACCATACAATTTAATTGCTTGTGCTAAAACAGGGACTTGAAACAACTCTTCCTTAGCCATGTAAGCCACTGGACGACGTACACAATTAGAGACAATGGGGGGATCAAAGTAACTAGCATGATTACTGACTACCACCAGTGGCCCTGACTTAGGGACATTTTCCACCCCATAAATTCTCCCACGAAAGTAAGCATGAAGCATAGGGCTGACAATAGACCACTTAAAAGCGTGGTAAAGTGCCAAACTAATCAAAGGTTCGCGGGTTCGAGACATAGAGAAATGGGATATAGGGTATTGGGGAATGGGGAATGGGGATAGGGTATGGAAAATCTCAATTTTGCCCACCAGCCTAGACTCTGCAATCTACGTGGGCTTTACTATCCCCTATTCTGGCAACTCTGCTGCATTACGGACATTTCTGAGGATTAAATCCGGTGTAGTGCGTTTAATCAAATTAGTTAGCACATTACCGGGGCCAATTTCCACCACTTCCTCAATACCCTGTATTGCTAATTCCAAAGAAATTTCTCGCCAGCGTACTGAACCGGTCATTTGTTGGCTGAGGCGCTGCTTGATTATTTTCGCATCAGTGGATGGAACCGGATCTACATTAGACAGTATGGGTATAACAGCCGGCTGAAATTCTACTAATTGTAGAATATCTTGGAACTCGGCGGCCGCAGCAGCCATCAAGGGTGAGTGAAATGCTCCAGAGGTTTTTAAAGGTATAGCACGTTTGGCTTTAACTTGGGAAATTACTGTTTTGACAGCCTCTGGATTACCAGAGATTACTACCTGAGCCGGACTGTTATCATTAGCCAAAACTGCATCTGGTGTCTGAGCAAGAACTAATTCTAACTGTTCACGGTCGAAGTTCATCAGAGCAGCCATCATTCCACCAGCGGCACTATCCATGAGTTCAGCACGACGCTTGACCAGGTGTAAGCCAGCGGACCACTCAAACACACCGGCAATGTAAAGGGCGATATATTCGCCTAAACTGTGACCAGCAACTACATCTGGTTGATGTCCCCGTTCTCGAAGGATATCAGCCAGGATACTTTCTACTACATAAAGACTGGGTTGTGTGTAGAGAGTCCGTGATAACTTTTCTTCTTCGTTCTGACATAATTGTGTGAGAGACCAGCCCAAAATTGCTTCGGCTTCGGCAAATTTATCTTTAGCGGTAGGTATATCTAATAAGTCCATTCCCATTCCCAGGGCTTGAGAACCTTGTCCGGGAAACACCCATGCAGTTTTAGTCATTAGTCCTTAGTCATTGCTCATTGGTGATTGGTGATGGGGGTGAGTCTAGTTTTTTGAGTTTTGAGTTTTGAGTTTTAACTATCTTCCCCATTGAAAAATTGCTGCGCCCCAAGTGAGTCCGGCACCAAAGCCAGATGTCGCAATGATGTCGTGGGGTTTGATTTTGCCTTGGCGCACTGCTTCATCTAGGGCTAGGGGGATAGAGGCGGCGGAGGTATTGCCATAATTAGCCAGATTGCTAATTACCTTATTTTCTGGAATATTTAGGCGTTGGGCAACGGCATTAAGAATGCGTTGATTGGCTTGATGCAAGATCAGCCAGTCTATTTGCTCAACAGTGAGATGAGCCTGAAATAAAGCTTTATCAATAATTTCAGGGACTTTTTGCACAGCAAAGCGGTATACTTCTTTGCCGTTCATGGTGATCGGCTGGTAAGTACCTTGAGTGATATTTACGTTGGGCAGGAGTTCTTGGGCGGAGGGGGTATAAGCAAGATTGAGGTAGCGGTTTTGGGTACCATCGCTTTTGAGGGAAAATCCTAATAGGCGATCGCTGTTATTGGCTTGCAGTACCACCGCTCCCGCACCATCACCGAACAGTACACAAGTCCTGCGGTCTTGCCAATCCACCCACCGAGAGAGGATATCAGCCCCAATTAGGAGTACGTTTTGATAAACGCCTGTTCTGATATATTGGGCTGCTGTGACTAGCCCAAAGACAAAGCCAGAGCAAGCAGCCGTTAAGTCAAAGGCTACTGCTTTGGTTGCTCCTAATGCCGCCTGAATTTGACAAGCACTGCCAAATAAATCATCAGGGGTGGATGTGGCCAGCAGAATTAAATCTAGGTCTGTTGCCTTTATCCCTGCCGCTGCGATCGCTTGACTACCGGCATCAGCCGCGAGGGTGCTGACCGATTCAGATGGCAATGCTAAACACCGTTGACGAATTCCGGTTCTTGTGGTAATCCACTCGTCTGAAGTCTCCACCAGTTCAGTCAGATCCTGGTTACTGAGGTGATTTTTTGGTACTGCCGAGCCGCTACCTGTAATTGCTATGCCTAACTTTTCCACTCCTAGTCTCCCAAGCTATAAGAATTTTAGTCATGAAAATTTGTATTTTTTTCCCAGCTATTGCTCGCTAGTTTTGTGACTAATTTCTAATTGGTTTCCTGCTGTAGGATTTCATATTGGGACTGAAGTCTTTGCAGCACCTGATTATCTACAGCTTCTTTTGCCATGCGAATGGCGTTAAAAATAGAAGGAGCTTGAGAGCTACCGTGGCCAATAAAACAGACTCCGGCTACGCCTAACAGCAAAGCACCGCCATGTTCTGCATGATCCATGCGCTGTTTAACTCGCTTCAGGTTAGGTTTTAAAATTGCCGTACCAATTTGACCATGTAATCCTTGGGGTAATTCTTCCCGCAAGATTTGCAGAATCACTTCACCCACGGCTTCGGCAAATTTCAACAACACATTACCCACAAAGCCATCGCAGACAATCACATCGAAGTTACCCGAAAGTACATCACGCCCTTCAGCATTACCAATAAAATTAATTTGGGAATTTTCCCGTAATAATTCATGGGCGCGCAGGGCGACCTCATTACCCTTAGTGTCTTCTTCGCCGATATTCAACAAACCTACATGGGGATTGGTAATACCTAAGACATACTGACTATAAGTTGACCCCATGACAGCAAACTGCTCTAAAAACTTAGGGCGGCAGTCTACATTGGCGCCAACATCAAGTATGAGTACTGGTTTACCGGCTTTGATTGTGGGGAAAACCGTACCAATGGCTGGGCGGTCAATTCCTGGCAATCGTCCCAGGCGGAGCAAAGCTGCTGCCATAGCTGCCCCTGAGTGTCCCGCAGAAAACACGGCATCTGCCTGCTGCTGCTTGACTAAATCCATAGCCACATTAATAGAAGCTTTGCGTTTGCGTCTCACCGCATTCAAAGGCTCCTCATCCATTGCGATCGCTTCCTGTGCAGGAACGATCTCTACCCGATCCGAATTAGTGTTTGGGGGCAGGGCGGCTGCAATTAGTTGGGGATCCCCAACTAATAATACTTTTACACCCAATTCGTCACTTGCCCGCAGTGCGCCAGTGACGATTTCTCCGGGTGCATGATCCCCTCCCATTGCGTCAATTGCTATCCGTACGCCAGTCAATCCCATTGCTTAGAGCTACTAGAAACCTTACAAATTTTACCAGATGGCTTTGCTGAAAAACCGGGAGTTTCTCACTGCCATATTCTTCCTGTTAGTATTGCAACATATTTTAGTAGCTACGTGGCAAATTTTCAGGGATTGGGGCGCACTGATTAAGGAGTCAAAATACTTCCCCTGAAAGCTTCTACCCTGCTTGTGGCTACCTACTCAGCTAATACCCAATTAACTAGGGTTCTTACACCATAGCCTGTAGCCCCTGAACTGTTGTAGCCGTTTTCCTTATCTGTCCACACTGGGCCAGCAATGTCTAAATGGGCCCAAGGGGTATCTTTAATGAACTGTTTGAGGAAAAGGGCCGCAGTAATGGAACCCCCAGGACGCGGTCCGGTATTTTTCATGTCCGCAATCCCGGATTTCAACCCTTCAAAATATTTTTCTTCCATTGGCATCCGCCAAACTTTTTCCCCTGCGGTTTCAGCAGCTTGTTGCAGTTGGGAAGCTACAGCATCATCGTTCGTATATAAGCCGGCAATGTCATCACCCAAGGCAATCACACAAGCACCGGTGAGGGTGGCTAAATCAACCATGGCATCTACTCCCAATTTATCTGCATACACCAAGGCATCGGCTAAGGTCAAACGCCCTTCAGCGTCGGTGTTATTCACTTCTATGGTTTTGCCGTTAGATGCTCTGAGGATGTCCCCTGGGTGCATGGCGTGACCGCTAATCATGTTTTCTGTGGCGGCTGAAATGAAGTGAACTTCTACATCTGGCTTGATTTGGGCGATCGCTTTGGCAGCACCCAAGGTCGCACCAGCACCGCCCATATCAATTTTCATAGTTTCGATGCCGCTACCAGCACCTTTAATATTTAGTCCGCCGGAATCAAAGGTTAAACCTTTACCAATAATTGCTAGTTTCCGTTTCGGTGTGCCTTGGGGTTTGTAAGTGAGGTGAATGAATTTTGGTGGTAACTCTGAAGCTTGGGCAACTCCCAAAAATGCACCCATGCCTAACTTTTGGCAGTCTTCTCGTTCCAGAATTGTTACCTCTATGCCGTGTTCAGTCGCGATCGCACGGGCTGTTTCTGCTAGGGTAATGGGTGTTACCTCATTGGCTGGTGCTGCCACCAATTGCCTAGCTAAGATTACCCCGGAGACGATATGATTGGCGAGGGTAATGGCTGCTTCTTGTCCACCCAGTCCCAGTAAATCTACTGTCTCAATTTTTGCTCCTTTATCTTCTGGCTCAGATTTAAAGCGAATGTCCTGGTAAAGGGCTAGTTGCGTACCTTCAGTTATAGCTTGAGCAGTTGCTGCTGGCTGATTATTCCACAGCGGAAAACTCAAGGCGAGAGTTTTGCTTTTTTGCTTTTTTGCCACCCTGGCCACAGCAGCAGCCGCACGTCGCAGGGTTTCTAATTTCAGGGCTTCTGGTTTTCCCAAACCCACTAAAATTACTTTACGGATAGAGCCACCAGCACTAACACGGGTGAAAATGGTGCTGTAGGGTTTGGCGGTAAATTCTTGTTCGGCAATTAGTTCTTTTAACACCCCAGCAAACTGCTGATCTAATTTTGCCAGGTCACCAGTTAACTCAACTGCATCTTCAAATAGTCCAATTGCCAAACTGTCGCCTGCCCAATCTAGCAAAGGCTTGTCACTAGGTTGAATTTTCATTTTGTGATTTTATCTAGGTTTTCCTGCTTGTACCAGTATTACTTAAAATTATATTTTCGCTAACACTTCCTCGGCTAATGCCATTCTCAGGATCTGTATATGGAGGATGTAGCTATAACTACGCTTAAAATTGAAAATTTTATCACACTCAACTAAGATTTAATACGCCAGTTAGGTTTCTAATTAACCAATTTTTGCTGATGTGACTAACTACATCACCAGTGGTTTGAGTGCCTTGTGCAATTAACTTATATGCTTCCTTCGCCAGGAAGCCAAGACTTTAGGTTCATGTGAGTGTGGGTAATTGACTTTGTATTTCCTGAGAGGCTTGAATGTGGTGTTCTACAAAATTCTGATCCAGCAAAATTTTATAGAGATTAATATTGTGTTCTAATAAACAGGCGTGTCCACTTTCAGGTAACACAGCTAACTGGGTGTTAGGTAAAATATTTACTAAGCGTTTGGCTTCCTGTACAGATGGCAAAAGGCGATCGCCAGCACCAGCAATCAGCAAAACTGCTGGAGTTAGTTGGCGTAACTCAGCTTCAGTGAGGTTAAATTCCTTGAGTAAAGACAATCGCCAAGTAACTGTGGCTGGGGGTACAGACCGCATGGTTTTGAGTAGTTCGTGGCGCAAATGGCGGGGAATGCGTGGTAAGGATGCTAAAAATGGCAATAACCCTAGTGTGCCAAGCTCATAAAAGGATTGTGGAACTAAGTAAGTTAGTTGGGATGTCCAAGTTAACCAAGGGCGCAGCTGAAAGGCTGATGCTGGGTTAATTAAGATAATCCGCTTAAATAATTGTGGTGCTTGGGTTGCTACTTTCATGGCTAAACAACCGCCAAAGGACTCGCCACACAGGTAAACTGGTCTTCGTGAGTTTCTTTGTAATTCGCTATTAATTAAGTCCAAGACGTTGTTGCTTAACTTATCCCAGGTGGTGAGGTCTTGTCTGGGGATCGCTAAACAGCGGACATCAAAGCCAACTTCTAAGCCAGCTGTTTGCGATCGCAATAGTTCACCAGTTCCATCCAGTCCTGGTAAATACACAAATAACGGATACTCTAGTTGGACTCGGTTAGGAGTGAGAAAACACGGCTTTAGCTCAACTTTTGGCATTGTAAAATTTAAATTCAACTTTTTGTTGTTATGGAATTACCCGGGTAAATATCCGATTTGTTCCAGATGTGATCACACTAAAAGTGTGAAGCACAATCATGCACTTGAAATTATGATAAAATGATAGCGTGGATAGTAAGAACACATTGAATATAAATGACACAGTTAAGATCAAATCAATTTATCAAAAACTCTTGAATTGGTGGTTTATTTACAGATAGACAAGTTAAATTAACAGGAAAGAAAGAGTTTCACTACTTTGTATGTCAGCATATATTGTGTTTGAGAATAGAAATGGCCATTGTAAACATTGTTAAGTTTTAACTTGTTAATTGTGCAGTGTGAATTGCTTAGGCCTAGTTTCCTGGCTTTGTCAAAAATACCCCCCTATCTAATCTTTAATGAAAAGCTGAAACTAGTAAAATAGTAATTTAATTGTGGCAATGCTTAGTTAGTTCATTCACAACATTTTTGGCTTGTTTGCCATGATATTTTCGTTGATGTTGTGGTGTCACCGAATAAAATCGCCCAATCAACATAGCCACCCTATGATAGATAACCAAGGGATGTAAACCGGGTTGATTAATTCAATAAAAGTCCTGACCGCTCAAAAAGACTTTGCAGTCCCAGAGGTAAACCATGAGTATTTACTTCTGTGAGGGAAGCGGACTGACAGGTGAGCGCTTGGGCGATCGCAATTGGTAAAATTCCCAAATAAAGTAGACCACAGTCCTAAATGAGCAAATCCTCTGTGAAATTCACCTACCTCGTTGATGGGGGTAATGTCACCATTGGCCGAGTTCCTTCAGGAAAAACACCCACCATCTGCTTTGACTGGATAGCGTCGATACCGCTAGGTAATAGCCAGAAACATCCAGGCGATTGCTGGGAATCATAAATAATTAATATGATTTTTACCAAATATGACATACGAGCTTGAGTTAATCTTTACATTTCATTCTTGATTATGAAGGCAGTCTTCAGGTAGATAAATTTTATTTATGCATCAAGGTAGTTAGGTTTTTGGAGTTTAGATTTATGTATTGACTGTGACAATCAATCTGATAGCAAAAGAGAGAGAATATTACTAGTAGCTAAATAATATTTTAGGATTCAAGGTAATGGATTTATACACATTAATAAATAATTGTTACAATTGTGAATTCCCTAATAGTAATTTACCCTTTGTCAAACAAGTAGTAATATTATAGGATTGCGGATATTGGTCAGTAAAAGTAAGATAGAAAAGGTTAATAATTGATTTTTTTTATTCTGTATGAATTTAGTGGATAAAACAGAAAAAACATTTGCATTGACTACCCCACTATATTATGTGAATGATGTTCCTCACGTGGGAAGTGCCTATACAACAATAGCAGCGGACGCGGTAGCCCGATTTCACCGGCTCCTGGGGGATAGGGTGCTGCTAATTACAGGTACAGATGAACACGGACAGAAAATTGAGCGTTCAGCAGAAAGTTTAGGAAAAGCCCCACAAGAATTTTGCGATCAAATTGTGCCTAGCTTTATCAGCTTATGGCAGTTATTAGATATTCAATATGATCGCTTTAGTCGGACCACAGATTCTCGCCATGAAGCCATAGTTAAAGAGTTTTTCCACCGAGTCTGGGAAAAAGGGGATATCTACCAAGGACAACAGAAAGGTTGGTACTGTGTATCTTGTGAAGAATTTAAGGAAGAACGGGAACTATTAGAAGGACACCGCTGCCCTATTCATACTAACAAGGAAGTGGAGTGGCGGGACGAGCAAAATTACTTTTTCCGCCTATCTAAGTATCAAACGCAACTAGAGGAATTTTACCAGTCTCGACCAGATTTTATTCAACCAGGAAGTCGTCGTAATGAAGTGTTGAGCTTTGTTAGCCAGGGTTTACAAGACTTTTCTATTTCACGGGTCAATCTGGAATGGGGTATTCCTGTACCAGTTGATCCCAAGCATACCCTTTATGTTTGGTTTGACGCTTTGCTAGCTTATGTTACCGCACTGCTAGAAGCAAATTCAGAACCAACTTTAGCTAATGCCTTAGAAACTTGGTGGCCAATCAATTTGCACTTAATTGGTAAAGATATCCTCCGATTTCATGCAGTGTATTGGCCAGCTATGCTGATGTCAGCCGGTTTACCCTTACCCGATAAGGTGTTTGGGCATGGTTTTTTAACTAAAGATGGCCAAAAAATGGGTAAGTCTCAGGGTAATACCCTCGATCCTGTAAGGCTAGTGGAAAGCTATGGTAGTGATGCGGTTCGTTATTACTTCCTTAAGGAAATCGAATTTGGCAAAGATGGCGATTTTAATGAAGTTAGATTCATTAATGTTTTGAATGCAGATTTGGCTAATGACTTAGGTAATTTGCTGAATCGGACGTTAAACATGGTGAAGAAATACTGTACTGGCGATGGAGTGCCAATTGCAAATGAAGCCATTAATGACGAAAATCCTTTGAAAGCGATGGGTTTAAGTCTAGGAGAACAGGTAAAACAAGCCTATGAGGCCCTAGCTTTCAACCAAGCCTGTGAAGCTATCCTGATGCTGGTTCGTACCAGTAACAAGTTTATTGATGAACAAGCCCCTTGGTCACTATATAAACTAGGAAAGCAGCAGGAAGTGGAAACGGTACTGTACGCAGTTCTAGAATCTGTTAGACTAGCAGCTTATCTCCTGTCCCCAATTATTCCGAATATCAGTAGCGCCATTTATCAGCAGCTGGGCTTTGGAATTGACTTTAATGATCAAATAAAAACTTCAATGCTTGCCGGTTTTGCCACCCATGGAAAATGGGGTGTACTAACCAGTACACAATCCTTGGGTAAACCCCATCCCGTGTTCAAGCGCATAGAAACTTCAAAAAACCATTAGTCCTGTTTATTTTTCGGTTTTGTTCAAGTTCTTAATTTTGTCAAAAAACTTATCGGGGCTTAATTTATTAGCTCCGAAACCTTATCATAAGCTGTTCTAGCATATCACGTTGCTAAAGCGTATCAAATATAACAAGAATAATAATGAGGTATGAGAACAATGTTGAATAATCTAGAAAATGACTCAATATTTACGCCGGAACAAGTCTTAGAAAATCGAGGTCGTGTCGCTATCTTTATTGATGGTTCCAATCTATTTTATGCTGCTTTACAACTGGGAATTGAAATTGACTACACGAAGCTACTATGCAGATTAACTGGGGGATCTAGACTGTTGCGTGCTTTCTTTTATACAGGTGTAGACAGAACC
Organism: uncultured Nodularia sp.; assembly: GCA_903911355.1. GTDB lineage: Bacteria > Cyanobacteriota > Cyanobacteriia > Cyanobacteriales > Nostocaceae > Anabaenopsis > Anabaenopsis arnoldii. The sequence continues at coordinate 20,846 of CAIWDD010000111.1, forward strand.
AACGAAAAGCAACAAGGGTTCTTGTTGTGGATGCGTCGGAATGGCTATCGAGTGATTGCCAAAGATTTGGTGCAGTTGCCGGACGGCTCAAAAAAAGCTAACCTGGATGTAGAAATCGCTGTAGATATGATGGCTTTAGTAGATTCTTATGATACCGCAGTATTAGTCAGCGGGGATGGGGACTTGGCATACGCAGTGAACTCAGTTAGCTATCGTGGTGTGCGTGTAGAGGTCGTCAGCTTGCGCTCAATGACCAGTGATAGTTTAATCAACGTCAGCGATCGCTATATTGATTTAGAAGCCATCAAAGAGGATATTCAAAAAAACCCGCGACAAAGCTATCCATATCGACCTCTATCCAGCATGGGGTTTCTGGAAGATATCAGGGAAAGTGATCAACACTTAGAAATCCAAGATTAATGAATTATCGAAAAGGCAGGCCAAAAAAGAGGGCAAATTGTTCTAAAACCAGGCAAAACAATCAAGATTTACCTACATTCATTTTATTACAAAATCTGAAGGGGGTCGAAATAAAAGCTCACCTTTTTTACCTGCCTTTAACTTTTTTATTGTTACTTGGTTTAGTTGCTTGTGGTGGTAGATACCCAATAGCTGAACAAGCTAAAGAGTCTGATTCATCTCCCCAAGAAAGTAATTTGACATTTTTCGATGTCACCTTAGAGCAAGCGGACGAGGTCGGAAAACCCCTATGGAAAGTACGAGCTAAAAAAGCGAGATACACTCAAGACAAACTTGGTGAGGCAGAAAATCCCATTGGTCAACTATACCAAGATGGCAAACCGGTTTACGAAATACAAGCAGAAAAAGCAGATATTGAACAGGATGGTCAGCGGCTATTTCTCAAGGGAAAGATAGTGGCTACGGATCCTAAGAACGGTATTGTATTGAAAGGTAATGAATTAGAATGGTTACCTCAAGAAGATTTATTAATTGTCCGTAAGCAAATCAATGGAACTCATAAACGACTAAAAGCATCTGCGCAAGAAGCACGAGTTAAAACTCGCGAACAACGTATAGAATTTTCTGGTAGCGTAGTAGCTAGCTCCGTTGATCCCCAAATGCAAATGCGAACGGAAAATTTAATTTGGCAGATTCCAGAAGAAATATTAATTAGTGAAAGCACCATAGAAATTGACCGTTACAACAACAATCAAATTACTGACCGTGGAAAGGGAGATGCTGCAGAAATAAACTTAAAAAGCCAAATTGCCACGATCAAAAAAAACGCCCAGTTAAATTTATTAGACCCCCCGACGCAAATAGCTACTAAGTCTATGACCTGGGATATGAAAGCAGAAACAGTGAAGACAAATTCGACTGTGAGTGTTGTCCAGACTGCTGAGAATGTGACAGTAACCGCCAATAGAGGCGAAATGAAAATAGCGAATAAAATTGTGAATTTAACAGGAAATGTCAACGCTATAGGGCAACGTGGTCAGAGTCTCAAATCTAATCAATTAAGTTGGTATCTCGACAAGAAATTATTAGAAGCTCAGGGAAATATTTTTTATACTCAGATTGACCCACCAATCAATTTTACAGGTGAAACAGCCATTGGTAACCTACAAACAGAGGACATTGTAGTTAAAAGTGGGAAATCGGGTGGCAGGGTAGTAACAGAAATTATTCCTCAAGATGTCGGTACTAGTAATTAGGGAACAGGGAAAAATAAATTAGCAATTAAAAACATCTCGGAGAATAGTTGACACCCCCACAAGAGGATCTAATCTGTGGTTGATTGTTTCAGTGTATCTACCCAATCAAGGATTATTAGCAGGGAACAAAATTGCGTTACGACTAGGGGTACCCAATTCAGGTAAAGAATATTTAGGAGAGTTGGGAGTAATAGTAGAGGGAATATTGGGAGATACTTCCAACCGTTGGACAAGAGCTTGTAAAAACCGATCTTGACTAGCTCGCAAGGCTGGAATTTGTGAACCATGGTTAATAATAGCAAACCAAACCAAACCGCGATCGCCTGTAGGGAAGACTCCAGCCAAAGCACTAACCTCGCGCAAAGTACCAGTTTTCATCACAGTAGCATAAGGCATATTTCTAGCTTGCATTGTTCCTCGACGGTCAAATCCAGAGGTAGGAAACAAGTCAGCTACATTAATATTGTGGGTGGTAGCTTCCCGTTGAATTGCCATTAACATAGCACAGGCAGCCCTCGGAGAAATACGATTGTCTACTCCCAGACCCGAACCATTAATTAATTGAATTTCTGCCTCCGGGACTCCGGCAAATTTGGCAGCCTGCGATCGCATTTTCGCTGTACCCCCTAGGGATTGAGCCAACATCTCAGCCATGACATTGTTACTAAAAACATTCATTTCCTTGATAAGTTGGTGTAAAGGTAAAGAACCGCGACGCATCAATAGGGTTTCTTGGGGGTTTGGTTGGGATGCTGATTTTACAATCCCCGCAATCAAAACTTGAGGTTTAGCTGTGCCCTTGGGCATGGTTGAATATATGTAATTTGCCTGACGAGTCCAACTTAAATGATTTAGGGCTTGTTTGAGCATCTGAGCGGCTAATATAGGATTTGGTTCAAAATTCATGGCAAAATTCCCCCTGATCACCAAATTTCCCGTTACCTGCTTAATACCCATTTGATTGAGACTATTACCCAAGGCGAAGGCTTCTTCCCAAACAAACATGGGATCACCACCACCAGTAATCACCAAATCACCTTGCAATACACCGTTAACTATTGGACCTGTAGAGCTAACCAAAGTTTTAAATTGGTGGTCTGGACCCCAAGTTTTCAAAGCCACAAGTGAAGTAGCAATCTTAGTTAGAGAAGCAGCTGGTAGAGGTGTTGTACCTTGATGATTAGCCATCAAAATGGGTCCGGACTGTAACCAAATACCCTGACTCTCGGTCAAATTTTCCGGGACTAATTTCGTGGTAATTAGTTCCTGTAAATATTCCTGAACTGTGGTAGACCCTGCTGGATTAGGATCAGGAGCTAGAACTAAACCACGGCTATTGTGTAAAGCCAAAGTTTCCAAAGCTTCTGTGGGCTTAATTTGTACCCCAGCCATTTCGAGCCAAAGAGAAATTAAACCTGAACCTAATAATTCCAGCATCTTGATCCCCCTATATGTTTCCTGAGCTAATATACAAGTTTTTTGCTCACGTTCAGTATTGACCAGGAATAATATCTGTCAAACCGCCCCTACTTTCTTTCTGGGTGAGGTTTTTCTGCCACAGAAGGTGTACCCATCTGGTTAATTACCGCAATCATTTGATATAGGCGACCCAAATCACGTTGGTTAAAATACAACACCAGACGGGGTAATTCCTCGGTCTCATCTTGGTTTTCTGGGGGTAAAGCCTGACTTTTGATAATTTTTCCTTTCACCAGAATGTCGCTAAAGTTAGCATTTAATTTTTCCACCGCGGCATCAGATAAATCTGTGGATAGACGAATGACCAACTGTTCACCTACGTAACGGCTAGAGTGGTAAACTTGATAAAAATTGGTGATAGCATGACAAGCTACTTCCAGGTTATCTGTGACTGTGTAAAGGCTGGGGTCTTCAGGACTGACAAGACCTTTGTGCACGAGTTGTTTATCAATATATTCGCTCCAGGAGCGCCAATAATCTCCACCTGGATGATCAATTAAAACTACAGGAACCGGACCAAATTTACCCGTCTGGCTGAGGGTCATACACTCAAAAGCTTCATCTTGAGTACCAAAACCTCCAGGAAATAAGGCCACGGCATCACTTTCTTTGAGGAGAAACAGTTTGCGGGTGAAGAAATACTTAAAATGGATTAGTTTAGGATCACCCTCAATAAATGGGTTAGCCTGTTGCTCAAATGGTAACTGAATATTTAAGCCAAAGGAATTATTTCGCCCTGCGCCTTCGTTACCTGCCTGCATGATGCCACCGCCACCCCCTGTCATTACCATGAATCCTAACTGACAAACAGAGCGAGCAAATTCCAGGGCTATCTGATACTCAGGTGTTTCTGGGGATAGACGAGCAGAACCAAAGATAGTTATTTTGCGGACGTGTCGATAGTCATAAAATAACTGGAAACCTCGCTCCATATCTGCTAAAGCGGCCGATAAGATTTTCCAGTCCAAACGTTCAATCTCACTGTCAGCTAAACGCACTATAGTAGCCAGTGCCTGCTGAATCAGTTGCCGATTTTTTAACGTTGGTAAACGGTCAAATAGTTCAGCGATGTCCGCCTGGAGACTCTCTAATGTTTCAAACGACGCAGATGAGGTCATGAGAACTTTCGTCACAATGGCATTACATTTTACCTAATTTTGCAATGCAATAGACAACTGCCTTGGGCAGTCGTGTTTCATAATTAGTGGTTGGGAAAGATTTATGAAGGTAAATTTTTAGAAAAGACCTATTATCTTAGCAGTGGTCATCTCAAATTGTTCACCACAACAGCAAATTTTTTGGAGACGCGAGTTTTCGCGCCTCGCATATTGATCTAAATCTAGAGCAAATGGCAGGATCAAAAGGATGTTGATCCCAATTGAGTTTCAAAGATATTTTTCCAAAGTGGTAACTAATGTAGATTTAGGTACTGCGCCGACTACCATATCAACTTTCTCCCCATCTTTAAAAATCATTAACGTGGGGATACTGCGGATACCGTACTTACTAGCAACTTGAGGATTCTCATCAGTATTGACTTTCACAACTTTTATTTTACCTTCAAACTGATTGGCTATTTCCTCCACTACAGGAGCTACCATGCGGCAAGGACCACACCAGGGGGCCCAGAAGTCAACTAAAACAGGTACATCGCTGTGAAGTACTTCTTGATCAAAACTAGAATCTGTAACTTGTGCGGCTGCTGACATGCCTAAAAACCTTTGCCAATTATATTTTTGAGTTTGGTGAAAATTCTACCATAGCAAAAGCAGCAGCTTAGAGGTGAAGAATGTACATTTGCAACGAAGTTAAAGAAATTATGGATAAACATAAGGAACCGCCCGAACAGTAGTCCGGGCGGAGTGTGGTGTGAGGAGTGAACGGAAACATGCGTCTCCGCTATCTCTATTGTAGGCTACAGATTGGATTTTTCCAGGATTTTTTTCAGAGTCTGGAAAAAAATTTCTGCCAACTTTGAGTTTGGGTATGGGGTATAGGGCATGGTAGAAACTAAATAATTTATTTCTTATTAGTGATTCTCTAGTGCCTATGGGGGATTTTTTATTTACCCATGCCTAATTGTTGGGCTTTTTGGTACACTTTTCCCTCGGTTAGTAGGGAAGGAGCGATTACCACTTCTACTTGCTGCATTTCTTTGATGTTTTTGGCTCCTAATGTACCCATGCTAGTTTTCAAGGCTCCCAAAAGATTATGAGTACCATCATCTAGTCCGGCAGGACCAATGAGTATTTGTTCTAGACTGCCAGTAGTACCAACGTTAATGCGCGTACCACGGGGCAATACTGGGCTAGGAGTTGCCATTCCCCAATGATAGCCCCGGCCAGGGGCTTCCGCGGCTCTCGCAAAGGGAGAACCAATCATGACACCATCAGCACCGCAGGCGATGCACTTACAAATGTCGCCACCGGTGATTAAACCGCCATCGGCAATGATGGGGATATAGTTACCAGTTTCCCGATAATAATCATCTCTGGCTGCGGCACAATCAGCGATCGCCGTTGCTTGTGGTACACCTACGCCCAAAACCCCGCGAGAGGTACAAGCTGCACCAGGTCCAATTCCTACTAATACCGCAGCCGCTCCAGCTTTCAATAAATTCAAGGTGACTTCATAGGTGACGCAATTGCCCAAGGCCACCGGAATGGGCATAGAACGGCAAAATTCTGCCAAATCAAGGGTAACTATCGAATCTGGGGATAAATGCGCTGTAGAGACTACTGTAGCCTGGACAAAAAATAAATCTGCTCCGGCTTTTGCCACTACCTGACCATATTTACTGGCTGCGGCTGGGGTTGCACTCACCGCGGCTATACCACCTTGCTGTTTAATTTCCTGAATACGTTTTTCAATTAATTCCGGCTTTATCGGTTCGGCATAGAGTTCTTGCATGAGGGAAACAAATTCACTTTTCCCTACAGAGGCAATCCGATCTAAAATTGGATCTGGGTCGGCATAGCGAGTTTGGATACCTTCTAAATTGATGACTCCTAATGCTCCTAACTGTGACAAGCGTACAGCCATCTTCACATCCACTACGCCATCCATGGCACTGGCAATTATAGGGATTTCTCGTTCAATATTGCCGATAGTCCACTTAGTATCTGCCAGACTTGGATCTAGTGTTCTGTTACCAGGAACTAGAGCAATTTCATCAATTCCATAAGCTCTACGAGCTTTTTTCCCGCGCCCAAGTTGAATTTCCACGCTTTAACTTTTCTCAAATCTGTTTAAGCTAGGGTATCAAATTGTGAGGGTATTTGCAGCAGTTTTTTTTCCCAGTAATCACTTGCTGCCCTGATTGAGTGAGGACTAAAGTCCTGAGGATGAGCTAGGATTTGATGCCTGTTATATCTGACATTAAGTATTTTATACTACATAGTTCCCTAACCCATGGTTAACCAATTTCCTTGTTTGTTTGGCTGTGAGTTGGTGTGGGATTGTTAGCTATATAAATATTACTGTCTGTGTCATCCATTACTTTATTCTCCCTACGCACTAGTTCGCTAAATTGACCGATTAATTGGCCTAACTTCCCTTCGTCAAGCAAGGTATTGATTAAGGAAAGCCCACTGGTAGAGAGAAGTAATTTGTTAATATCTTGACTGCCATTTGTACCATTGGCACCTGGGAATGAGTAGATACGAGTATCTCCTAAAACTCCCGGTTGAGGTGCTAATGCGGTAATAATTTCGGGGAGTTTATCCGCTAATTCTGGCCAAATTGTGGTGATAATTTTGGCTGAAAGGTTAGCATTACTTATGGTATTCTCTGCAGCAATTTTTACTTTTAATGCTTCTGCTTCCGCTAAAACTTTATCGCGGTTAGCGGCTGCGAGGATACGAATTGACTCAGCTTCTAATTGTGCGGCTTCCTGGGCAATTTCTGCTTGGCGGCGACGGCGGAAAGCATCTATTTCTATGACGTTGCGATCGCTAATACTCAGCTGTTGGGCAGCCTTTTCCGCTGCAATAGTTGACAAGCGTTTGTCACGTTCGGCTTTTTCAATTTCCCCGGCTGTATTTACTGATTCTTCGGCTTTGGCTTGTTCTGCCTGCGCCATAAAGCTTTCACGTTTTTTGGACGCAATGGCGATCGCAACGTCTTCTTGGGCAATGCGTGTTAATCTTTCTGACTCAACTATCTCTACTTGTGCTTTGAGTCTGCCTGATTCTACCTTTTGTTGACGGTCAATTTCGGCAATTTCTGCTTCTTGTTTTTGCAGGGATTGGGTCACCTTTAACTGTTTGTTTCGTTCTTCCAGAGCAATCTCAGCTTCTATTTGGCTTTGCTGTAAAGCTAATTTTTTGCGAATTTCTTCCTCTGCAACTAATTTGTCTTGAATAATTTTACTTCTTTGTATAGCTGCTGCTTCCTTATCTTTTGATTCTTGAATTTCCCTTTCTCGTTGTGCCTTCAGTGCCTCTACTTGGAGTTTTTGGGATAGTTTGGCACTTTCTTTTTCCTGGGCAATTTGTAGCGATCTCTTTTCAGCATCCAGTTCTTTTTGTTCAATTGCTACTTGGGTTGTTAACTCAACTTCCCGTTTTTGTTCAACGGAACGCTGAATAATTTCCGTTCTTAAACGCACACCTTGGGCATCAAAAAAGTTATCTGGGTCATAGGTAACACTTTCTAATATTTCGGAAATCGCAATATTATTGAGGGTTAAACCCACTTTTTTTAGATCTGGTCCGACTAAGTTCAAGACTTCTTGAGCAAAACCCAATTTATCTGAATCTATTTCTGCAATATCCTTGGTTTTAGCTGCTGCTCTAATGGCATCATCAGCACGTTTTTCTAGGGCGTTCTTTATATCTTCCCCAGTAATTTTGTTACCATTCTGAGATAATCTCGCAGCTGCTTTTAAGACATCTTCTTCAGAAGCATTAATACACACATAAAATGTGACTCTAATATCTGCTCTCAGATAGTCTTTAGTACGCACGGCTAGTTTTCCAGTACGTTCTACATCAATAGAAATTTCTCGCAGGGGGACGCGAGTCAGTTGGTGGAATCCTGGTAAAACAATACAACCGCCATAAAGAATTACCGATTTCTTTTTTGTAAACAGTCCCCCAGTTCTGACGAAAGCCTCATTATTGGGTGTGACGACATAAACTCTTGTGTAAGCATACAAACTCAATAAAAGTAATAGGATGAAAGCCCCAATTACTCCTGGTAATACCAATGAACTATGGATTTGAGCGATAGTAGCTTGAGTTCTGACTGGGATAGTTTGAACGAGATATCCTGTTTCCTGCTGTTTTGGTTGTAAGGTTTGATGTGTGTTTACAGTTGGTAATGACTGGATAAAAGTTAACCAAAATAACATAATTATGCTCCCTATTTGTTCAATTTTTATCTTGGTTGATGGAGTTGGCTAGCCAAAGTTCTTCATCACGACTGTTGTGGGCAATCACAACATAATTTTGCTGATTGATTTCAATGACAATTACTGTTTCTCCACGTTTGGGCGACACAGTTGCCCATTTCGGTAAAACCGCACTAATTGTCAAAAAATTTGATTTTCCATCTAGTATGTCTATTTGCCCGATTTTACCTTCCTGTTCACTAGGAATGTAAAAGGAAGTAACCGTACCCAGACAACCAATCAATCGCTCTTTACTAGTATCTTCACCAAATTCAGCAAATATTTTCCCAATTACTTGTGCTATTAATCTGCCCAGTAATAAGCTGATAATTAGCGAAATTAATAATACAGTTCCACTAATAAACCCACTTAAATTACCTTTACTTAGGTTAATCGCCCAACTGTTTAATATCAGCCCTAAAATACCCCACAAACTCAAATCTGTTGCTAGTAACAATATGAGTGGAGCTTTGCCAATACCTGTCCATCCTAATAGTTGCTCAAAGTTGACTTGGATATCGATATCGTCATCATATTCTACATCTCCATCTCCCCCAATGGAAATGATCAGAAATACAAACAGCAATATTCCCATGCCTAGGAATATCCAATAGGGTAAATTGGCAGGGTTAAATAGCATAAGATTTTGTCGATATACTATGCTGACTAGCTTCTGTGATACTTGTATACAGTTGGCATTAATTGAAATTGATAGTTGTCACATCAGAATATTAGACTATGATTTTGGCTATTTTTTTTCTTTGTACACAAGAATATATTTTTTAATATTTTGTATGAAACTTCTTGAAATATTTAACTAATTTTAAAATCCTTTGCCCGAATAATATTGAGTTGGTTGGGCAGATTTGAGAAACTCTTGTATTTAAATGCCAACTTGACCCTGTTTCAGGCTAGAATTGAAGATAGTTAGCATATATCTGCATAAGAGTCAAGAGTTAGTAATACAGTGGTCTCATGACCCAGTAATTTTTTCTCCTTGAAGAGTGAGTCCTATAGCAGCCACAATTGTTACAATTCTTTTAGATTAGATATTGAAGCCTTGATCCAGTCTGAAACCTTAGAACTACTCGAATGGCATCGCCTCTGTCAGCATCTTTCCACATTTGCGGCTACTAAACTAGGGGCGATCGCATCACTGCATCTGAAAATACCTGCATCTCAAGCAGAAAGTGAGCAATTACTTGCCCAGACTAAAGAAGTTTACCAACTAGAGAATCAAATGACAACGGGATTGTCATTTGAGGGTGTTCAAGATATTGGCGATTCTTTAGAACGGGCAGAACTTAGCGGTATTTTAGCAGGGGATGAACTGCTAGCGATCGCTACGACCTTGGCAGGGGCGAGAAATTTACGCCGCGTAATTGATAATCAAGAAGATTTGACCGTACTCACAGAGTTAGTTGCTGATTTACGGACTTATCCCGAACTAGAGCAGGAAATACACCGATGTATTGATGAACGAGGCCAAGTAACCGACCGTGCTAGCCAAAAACTGGGGGAAATCCGGACAGAAGTACGTAAATTACGCGCTCAAATTACTCAAAAATTGCAAAATATATTACATGCAAAATCGAGCGCAGTTCAAGAACAAATTATTACCCAAAGAGGCGATCGCTTTGTTATCCCAGTAAAAGCACCCCAAAAGGATGCGATACCGGGTATTGTACATGATACTTCTACCAGTGGAGCTACTCTTTATATAGAACCTAATTCTATAGTGCCTTTGGGTAACCAACTGCGACAGACTCTCAGAAGAGAGCAAGTTGAAGAAGAAGCCATTCGTCGGATGCTGACACAGCAAGTCGCAGCAGTCAAAATAGATTTGGAACGGTTGTTAGCAATTGTGACTACATTGGATTTAGCAACCGCCAGAGCTAGGTACAGTTTTTGGTTAGGAGCTAATCCTCCCAGATTTATTAACCGTGGGGACAATGAAGTCATTACCCTAAGGCAATTACGCCATCCTCTGTTAGTGTGGCAACAGCAGCATGAACATGGTCAAGGTGTGGTTCCAGTGGATTTATTAATTAGTCCCCATATTCGGGTAGTAACGATTACTGGACCAAATACCGGTGGTAAAACAGTCACTTTAAAAACCCTGGCCTTAGCAGCATTAATGGCGAAGGTAGGGTTATTTGTTCCCGCCCGCGAACCAGTAGAAATACCTTGGTTTGAGCAGGTATTAGCTGATATTGGCGACGAACAATCATTACAGCAAAGTTTATCAACATTTTCTGGACATATTCGCCGGATTAGTCGGATTTTGGATGCTTTGAGTCTTGGGGAACAGGCAGATATCAATACCCAATCCCTCGTCCTTCTGGATGAAGTGGGGGCGGGAACTGATCCAGCAGAAGGTAGTGCTTTAGCGATCGCTTTACTACAATATCTAGCTAATCATGCCCAGCTAACAATGGCCACAACCCACTTTGGTGAATTAAAAGCGCTCAAGTATGATGATCAGCGATTTGAAAATGCGTCTGTAGAATTTGATGAAAGCACACTTTCGCCTACCTATCGTTTATTGTGGGGGATTCCTGGACGTTCTAACGCCTTAGCAATTGCTCTGCGTTTAGGTTTAAAACCAGAGGTGGTAGAACAGGCAAAAACTCAGGTGGGAGGAGCTACGGACGAAATTAATCAGGTGATTGCTGGGTTAGAAGCGCAACGCCGCAGCCAAGAAACTAAAGCTGGGGAAGCTCAAATTTTGTTGCAGCAAGCGGAACGTTTATATAACGAAGTGTCGGCAAAATCTCAAGCTTTGCAGGAACGGGAAAAAGCTTTGCGGATTGATCAGGAAGTAGCAGTACAACAAGCCATCGCTCAGGCTAAAGGTGAAATTGCCCAAGTTATTCGTCGGTTGCAAAAAGGTACACCTAAAGCCCAAGATGCTCAACAAGCAACAGATGCATTAAATCAAATTGCCCAAAAATATCAACCAAAAGCACCAGCCAAACCCAAAGTTGGGTTTAAGCCCAAAGTGGGCGATCGCGTGCGGATTTCCCAGTTTGGACAAACAGCGGAAGTTTTAACTGCTCCCGATGAGGATGGTGAGTTCAGCGTTCGCTTTGGGATGATGAAGATGACGGTTAAGCTCGAAGACATCGAATCTTTGGATGGTCAAAAAGCTGAACCAGTAGTTAAACAGAAGCCCGCCGTAGTTCCTCAGCCGGAAAAACCCGCCCCTGCTATTCGCACGTCTCGAAATACAGTGGATTTGCGTGGTAAACGGGTAGCAGATGCGGAAATTATCTTAGATCAGGCAATTTCTGAAGCTACAGGGCCAATCTGGATTATTCACGGACATGGTACCGGTAAGTTACGGCAAGGAGTTCACGCCTTTTTGCATCAGCACTCCAGAGTTAGCCACCACCAACCAGCAGAACAAGTAGATGGTGGTAGTGGTGTCACCATTGCTCATATTAAATAAATAGGCAATAAATATCATGGGTGCGGGCAAGTAAATTTTTAATATCTAGTTATTAGTTGCTTTTATATAAATTAGCAATTAGCAATTAGATATTAACTAAATTCAGCAATGTTTATTTATAGTTGCTAATAATATGGACAAATATCCAAATCATTAGTTCGGAAGTTTTACTTTCACTGGACAAACTACAATGCCCTCTATCCCATTTGCAAAAGCATTTGGGACTGCTTTTCTCATGATATTATAGGATCCATTAACATCAGCGTTAATCATCCTGCCATCAGCAGATTTGTACAAACCTCGAATTATTCTCTTACCACTAAATGTGTGTTTAACACCTTCTTGATAAGTAGGGATATTATCTAAATCTAAAAAGCTAGCTTTCTTCTGTGACCAAAACTTTGATTCCCATTAACTCTGCTTTGTACGTCAACTTATTAATAAATAGTGAATGAGGAATTTGTACAAAGTTTTGGTTATTACAGCTACCTATATTGATTTCTTGCTTCCAGTTTTCGTTTTTGCCTATATCCTTGTGTTCGCACACTATTAGACTGACGCCTATTGAATTTGCGTATTCCGAAAGCTTTATTAGTTAAATTTTAAACTCGACTTATATCTATTATAGCATACATAAGTCCATAATTGGGCATACTTGACTACAAAATCAGCAAAGTTTTTCAATACATGAATAAGGAAGCATTGAATTTTATCAATAACTTCATGTGTTTTGCCAAGTAAATTGGTGGAAAATTGATTTTCCTCTAGTAAAGTAAGACAAAGACTATTGCTGTTGACTAAATGAGCAAAGCGATGGGAAACCAACCTGAATATTTAAGGGTCTGGTTTCAAAATGGGTAACAGCAACAGACCCTACAGACTGATCACCTATGCTAAACGTTATGCACTCGGCCGCCGATTCAGCCACACCAAATCCTCAGTGGGACGATTTAATTAAGCTTCCAGCCTCAAACACAGTTCAGTGGGAGAATATCAAGACCCAGTTAGACTTGGTGCTGTTAGCGCTAGAAACTTTCACTGGTATTGGTTCCGAAGCTATGTTGTCTGCGGCAATTAACCTGAATTTAGAGTCAAGAGTGCCAGACCGGGTAGCTTTATGGCGATTGCGTCAGTCTAATCCCCTACGCAGGGGACAAGGTGGACGAAAAAAGCTAGATGTAGAAGAAGCTCGAGCAATTGTTCTCATTACCTGCTACCTCGCCAAACAGCACCAGGAATTAATTCGCCGTGCTGTTGGTCTACTGGAAAAAATGGCGGAAAAGAATCGGGAGCAGCGCCTCGCCCCGCTTCGCTATCATCAGGCTGCTTTACTTGGAGATTATATCGATGCTTTCTGTAATACCTACCAAGAACGGATGGAAGAAGACGACCAAATAACCACGGATCTACTCACAAACTTAGCACTAAAACTGCTTGTGGATTTACTGTTTTATAGTGCGCCTGGTGGACACCGCCGTCTCTGGCTAGCACTAATAGAGAGTTCCAATTTTAGATAATCGTCTTCTTGGTCGTTTCTGCTATGCCACCATTTAATTCTGTCATTAGACGCTACGCACGCCCTAATTGTACCCTAGAAATATGGGCACAAAGTTCGCCGTTGTCCCATTTAATGGGAAAAACTGTGATCAAGCAGCTAACCTTTGAGCTATATTTTGAGGATGCCCAAAGACTAGAAGCAGGTAAAATCGTCATTAGGGGCGATCGCGAGCAACTAGAAATTTTGTGTGATGTTGTCACCAACTATGTACAAAAATTTCTACAGCAACCCCCAAATAACTTTTGGCTGAGTCTTTGTGAACCTCAGGATTCCACGAAAGTATCTCATGATTCAGAGTTCACAGATTTTGACCAGACTCCACTACCGAGCGCTAAACCCTCGAAATCTTTTATCTCCCAAACATCTCAGAGCAAAATCTACTTAGAAGCAGACAATGATATAACTCATAATCTATTTCTTGGTTCTCTTTCTAACCCAACATCTGGCTCTGTAATTATATTGAGTTTGCTGCAACTTTTCGATTTAGCAACTGCTTTAGATGAGTATTCTGCTGATGTTATGGCTTTACCAAATTTAAATAACAATAATAAACTTTTGCGATTACCAGCTTGGTCTCCCATTGCCGCAGTCATGGTTTTAGGTGTAGGACTAATACCACTGACTTGGAACTTTGTCAATAATAGGCAAAATCAAACACAGATAACGAAAACTGCTGTAAAACCGTCTGTGGATGTTCCCACACCGCAACCCGAAGTTACGCCTCCAGGTAATTTAACCTCTCCACAAACCTTAGCCTCTAACTCTCAAGTTACCACTGGCACATTCCCAGAAGCGCCCCTAAAGCAATCTAATTCTAGCATCCTGACTAATCCCTCTTCATCCCTACCATCTGGGACGGATCCAGTGTTTCTATCTCAGCCGCTCGCCCAGCGTAGCCTCTCTTCTGGATATACATTACCATCAGTTCCCTTGTCTGTTTCCACTAATCCCCAGCCAAATCAGAGTTCTCCGCCATCTTCAGCAGTCAATCTACAGGAAAGGGAAAACACAATCAATGGCTCTGCAAATATTGCTACTCCATCAAATAATAATTCATTAGTTGCTAGGTCAACGAGTCAACCGGTAACTCCGAAATCGGAAACTTTGGCCGCCGGTAGTCAGTTATTTGATATCCCTCAAGTAGCAGAAGCTCGAGAAATATTTACAAAGCGCTGGCAGCCACCTAGTGGATTTACACAAACACTAGAGTACAGTTTAATGGTTAATGATAATGGTAGCATTGACAAGATTTATCCCATCAATCAGGCTGCGAGAATATTCATTGAGGATGCGGGGATGCCTGAAATTGGTAAACCCTTTGTTTCTGCCAATAAAAAGGGAGAAATTATCAGAATTCGAGTGCTTCTCAGCCCTGATGGCAAAGTTCAAACATTTGCAGAAAATGAATAATAAATAAGCAGATGGCCGAGTTCTTGAAGAACTCGGCTATCTGATAGAGGTTTTATGATGACAAATTATTAAGAGTTTTTTGGAGGTTTTAATTTTTGTTTTTTACGCCGCCGTTGACTAGTAGATACAGCCTGTTCCACTGGATACCCGGCAATAGGTATTACCTGATATTTCCGCTCTTCTTCTAACTTTTTCAGTTCAGTGTAATCAACCCAATGGATGCAATCAACTGGACAAGTATCAATTGCCTCCTGAATGACTTCCTCTGAATCAGCATCTTGACGAATCACGCGCGATCGCCCATAATCCGCTTCAATATAGAAGGTGTTACGGGCTACATGAGCGCAGTGTAAGCAGCCAATGCAGGTGATTTCGTCTACGTAAACACCCTTTTGACGCTGAACACCACCCAATTCCGGCTCTAAACCAGAGCGTTCTGGCTCATCCCGTAAGAAACCGCCTAACTCTGGTTCTGCACCGGAACGGTTGTTTTCTTCTTCTGACGGCGACGGCAGAAAATCAGCCATTACGCACTCCAGCGTTGTACTACTAAGCGAATTGAGCCATCTGGATTTTTTTGTTGTTCTGCCACTTCAAAGCCTACACGAGCTGTTTCTTTCACCACTGTTTGGTAAGCATAGCGTTGGGTTACTTGGCGCAAGAACCCATCCACAGATAGGCCTTGTTGCCAATATTGCAAGTCAGCCACCAATTCATATTCTTTGCCATTCCATCTAAAGCCGATGTCATAGCCATTTTCCTGCTCAATAGTGACTTCCGCAGGATGGGTTTGACCGCGATAGCCACGGACTTCCCGTGGTCCGGGTTTCCAGTCTATGCCCAATTCAGTGAGTGCATCTTTTAAAGAGTCCAGGTTACGGATTTGAGTCTTAATTTGGCTAAAATGTGACATGGCAGTGATTAATAAATGAGACTAAACTGTGAGGAAAAACTTACCAATCGCTGTATGTGGCTTGGGTATTAGCCACGGAGGATTGTTGCAACTGAGTCGCAAAAAATTCTGAGGTTGGCTCATGACTAAGTACTTGTCCTAGCTGTGCTTCTATTGCTGCTGTGACCTCAGCGCATGAATTGCCCATAATGCCAGTGACTTTTTCTTGTACTCGACCGTCTGGATAGATGATGAACTCTAATGTCTCCATACTTTTGGCCAACCATGATACGACTTTTGAACTTGACCGCCTGAGCAGCCGGCTAAAAATATAGCCCTGGGAACATTGTTTTAGATACAAACTTGGCATTTGCTAACTAATGTTCCATCTCTCAAAATATATATCTCAGAATCTTTACAAAATTTATTATTATTATAAGCACATACATCACTTATTAGTTAGTTTCTCTTAACCTCACTAATTAGTCAAGCTCACGATTGCTGTGAGAAAATGGGTAATAAAAACCCTGAAAGCCAGCTATAGCAGCAGTTTAGCCCCTTTTATGCTTCACAAAAATATACTTTTTATTGAAAAACTTTATCATTACCATTGAATATATATTATTCTGTCCATAGATAACTTCAATGTGTGTGCTTTTACCCAGTGGCATTATTTAATATCTGCGCTCTGGGATACAATGTGATCATGTAATAGTACATATGTATTGAACGCTCTAGTTACTGCTTTTTAGCAAAGCTAATAATAAAAAATACCTATTAAATATTTTGGCACAGAGGTAAGTTAAATAATAAACATCCCTGTCTTGGTATCCAAGGTCAAATCAGCAAAATATTCTCTTAAAAAAAGCATTATTCAGCTAACCAAACCAGGATAATGGAGCATAATTAACCTTTATAGCCATCAGCTAACACGGTAAATTCACTATGAATACACAACTAACCAACCTACCTATCCGCGTCGGAGTTCTGGGTTTTGGTGGACTGGGACAAGCAGCCGCAAAACTCCTGTCTGGCAAAGGGGAAATGATCTTAGTCGCAGCAGGCGACCAAAAAGGCTACGCTTACTCTACAGAAGGTTTAAATACTCAACAATGTATTCAAACCTACCAGTCTCAAGGTTCTGTGGGTTATTTAGAACCATTTGGGACATTAAGCAATAGCAGCATTCAAGATTTAATTGCGACAGGTCAGCCTGTAGATGGTTACTTTCTGGCCTTACCAAACCTCCCTAACGATTTTATCCCCTCAGTAGCCCAAGAGTTTATCAAATCGGGTTGGCGGGGTGTGTTAGTGGATGCTATTAAGCGTACCAGCGCAGTAGAACAACTTTTGTCGATGAAAGCAGAACTACAAGCAGCCGGAATCACTTATATGTCTGGATGTGGTGCTACACCTGGATTATTAACAGCGGCGGCGGCTTTAGCAGCCCAAAGCTACGCCGAAATTCACAAGGTAGAAATTACCTTTGGTGTTGGTATTGCTAACTGGGAAGCTTACCGGGCTACAGTTCGGGAGGACATTGGCCATATGCCTGGTTATACTGTAGAAAAGGCTAGGGCAATGACTGATGCAGAAGTAGAAGCCCTATTAGATAAAACCAATGGCGTGTTGACTTTAGAGAATATGGAACACGCTGATGATGTGATGTTAGAATTTGCCGGCATTTGTTCGCGCGATCGCGTTACAGTTGGTGGTATAGTTGATACTCGCAATCCTAAAAAACCTCTCAGCACTAACGTTAAAGTTACAGGACGTACCTTTGAAGGTAAGATTTCCACCCATACCTTTACCTTAGGAGATGAAACCAGTATGGCGGCGAATGTTTGTGGTCCGGCCTTCGGTTATCTTAAAGCTGGGAAACAATTACACGATCGCGGTATTTATGGGATTTTCACCGCAGCTGAAATTATGCCCCAATTTGTGAAATAAGCTGCTAGGGGCTAGGCTCTAGCCCCTTCTGATATTTGTCCTCAGTTTGTGGGTGAAAATTCTAAGCGATACCGATAGAGGGCCACTGGATGAGAAGCCGCTCTAAAGTAATTTGGGTCTTGGGGTGAAAGATAAACAGCAGTTACTTGATCTGCGACGACTGCAGAATATGATGTAGCCAATTTATTGTAAGCTGTAGTTGATTCTACGGTATTGAAATATGGACGCGAATCACCTTTAAATAGTTGTTGAAAAACTTCCGATGTAATAAAATTACTATCTGATGTGGTTTCCGTAGCGCGGGCGCTAATGATAGAAACTAATTGGCGATCGCAAACTTTAGCCGTCAAGCATTCCCCACGTAAACGGGTAATTTGGCGATTAGGTGAATGTGGGTCTATTTTCACTGATAAAACAGCTTCGTCACCTAAATAAGCCTTGGCCAAATTTAAACTATTAAATTTTCTATCTGCTACTACAACTGATGATTGATCGGCAATTTTCGGAATCAATTTTAACCCACTGCTAGGGGGTTTTTGTCTAATAAAACGCACGACAAAACTCACAGGTTGATTTAGTTGTTCGCGATTAGATTCAAATCCCGGGGTGACTATATCCGGTGCTAAAGGTGCAACCAAATCTACTAATGTACTTGTCACCTTCCATGAACCAGCCATCCAATCAGGATAAACCAAATCTCCTTGAGCAGTTTCCACGGATGTTATCTGTTCCCACTGGGGAAAATTTGCCAGGCGTTGAGACAATTCTCCTGCTGCTGCTGTACCATTGCATCCGAGTAGGCAGAAAATAACTAAGCTAAAAGTGCAAATCGCCCTGAGACTCAGCATTAATTTTATGGGATTTTGAAGGTGGTGATATTTTGATTGCTGTATAAATCAGAATGAATTAACCACGGATATAGACACCTTAGCGGCTATGGCTATAGGGTACACAGATGTTTTTGTAGTTTAGCATTTACATCGGTAGAGGTTGCCAAACTTCCCCATATTGTTGCTGTAAACTTTGCCAAGCTTCAACTTGTCCGGGTTCATATTCTCCGGGTTTACCCCATTGCAAAAATAAACTTAAAGCAACTTCCTGCTTGTCGTCTAAAAATCGAATTGCATAAGTGGTAAAGTTACCTCTTTTTGCTTCACCTATTTCAAATTTCACTTGGGTAATTTTATCCATATTCAAGTGAAACTCAAATCCTTCAGTATGCATATTCGCATACTTACCTTTAGGTAATTCAGCATAAAATAGCTTTTCTATTTTACCGCGAGCCTCCAATACAGCAGAACTGCTAGTAACAATATTGAGAATCATCAACGGAGGATTAAGGTTTGGGGGTTTGCGAGCGATCGCTCTCACGAATGTTAAGAAAGATCCGGGTAATGGATAGCCTGACAAGGGGAGGGTTAGGGTGGGGTCAAACAATAGTTGATACACTAATCATGACTTATCAAACATCCTCTGATAATATTCGCATATTTATGGCATTGAAAATACTGGCATTTACTAACATATTGCCTAGAATTATATCGGAATATATTATTAAAAACGCAAAATTATTTAGGAAAATAAAAATAAATGTATATGCTAAAAATATGCCATAATGGCATGACAAGAAGACTAAAAACCTGCTACAAAGTTGATGGTTAACTGCAGTAGTGGTCATAAATAAGGTTGCTGAAAAACATGATAATAAACATTACTGAGGTGAAGTTTTTAGGCTGATACAGGGATGAGATACTCATTTGATCAAGGAATTAAGTAGGGAAGATTAAACTTTAAATTTACTAATTGCTTGTAGTGGTAATTTTAGTACTTATTTCTCATATTCACAGGATTACAGCTTCCGTAAAAGACTTGCATTTATTTTTATCTACCTACTAATATTCTGGTTGTAATTAGAGATTATTGATAAATAAATCATCCATTGTGTAGCCTTGGGCATCCAGGAATATGGGAAATGTAAGGATACCTATCCCACAAAAAAATTGAGGATATTTTTAATTGGGAAATCCTGACAGAGAAAATATTTGATATTCCTATGCCAAATCACAAACAGTAAATAATGTTTAACCCTAAATCAGGCATTTACTATTCACCGAGTTTTTATTAGTCATTAATTTGACTAATGCCGTTTTGGAGGTTAGATAATGACAACAGTATTTTCGCCACAACATCTAGGTGAAAAACTCACTGATACTTTAGGAGAGAAGCTGACAAAACCAGAACTGCAAAGGTGCTGGGCATCTATGGAACTTGTGGAGCCGCCAGTAGCACAGCAGTTTTGGCAATCCGCAGAAATGAACCCTGGTATTTACATCATTCTGGGCGGTAAAGTCAGACTATCAGATAGTGCTGATAATTTAATTACCACTGTGTCAGCCTCATCTTCATTTGGTGAAATAACCTTGTTTCCAGAGGAAAACTTGAGTCATTACACCGCCAGAAGCTCACAAAACCTACAACTGGGGTATCTCAGACAAGAGGTATTGCAAGAGTTGATAGACAAATATCCTCAGATGCGCGATCGCCTGTTGTGTCGTGCCCAAATGTGGGATTTACTGATGAGGTGTCGGCAAAACGGACAATTTCCCACACAACCGGGGCAATTTCAGGCCATGCTCAAAGCCTTAACAGTGTTTGAGCGACACAACTTAGATATTGGCTGTGTAAATACACAATTTCCAGATTCCCAGTTGTGGCTGTTGTATAAAGGTCAACTGCTGGAATCCGAGGGTCAGTCTTTAGTACCAGGGCAAATCTCGACTCAACCGAATCAAGGTACATGGCAAGCCATCCAACCAACCATTGCTTATATCCTCAAAAGTTCACAGTGGGAAAAAGCACTAGAACACTGTCCAGAATTAGCTTCCTTTGTCAGTGACCGTGAAGTAGAAACCACTGTTAAGACACAATGGCAAGGGACCTCATCCCCAACAGCCAAGGTGATTCCCTTTCCCCACAGAGAACAACAGTCACAGAAAAAACCAAATCAAACACTGCCTTACTTTCCCAGCCCCAAAGTGAAAATAGGGCATTGGTGGCAACAGCTGAGTAAACGGTATCCCTTCTATGCCCAACAAAGCGCCTCCGATTGTGGCTGTGCTTGCTTAGTAATGATTGGTAAATATTGGGGTAAGCAGTTGAGTGTGAATCGCTTGCGGAATATGACCAATGTCAACCGCAGTGGTGCATCTTTACGGGCTTTAGCAGCAGTAGGGGAAAACCTGGGTTTTGCCACCCGTCCGGTCAAAGCCACCTTTGCTAAATTTGCCGAACAATCTTTACCGGCGATCGCCCATTGGGAAGGTAATCACTTTATAGTTGTTTATCAAATCACCAAAGGAGAGGTAATTGTTGGTGACCCCGCCATTGGTCAACGCACCCTGACCAGAAGCCAATTTAACGCTGGTTGGACTGGTTATGCGTTATTACTGCAACCTACAGAACTGCTGCAAAAAACCAAGGATGAAAACCCCGGCTTCTGGAAGTTCTTTGAGTTAGTTAAACCTCACTCTTGGGTACTGGTAGAAGTGTTCATAGCCAGTGTGCTGATGCAAATATTTGGACTAGTAACGCCGGTATTCACCCAGTTATTACTAGATAGAGTGTTGGTGCAGCGCAGCATTCCCACCTTAAACGCCGTTGGTGTGGGGATGATTGTATTTGGTTTGTTTAGTATTGCCATGAATGCAGTCCGACAATATCTTTTAGACCATACAGCCAATCGGGTGAGCATCTCCCTAGTTGTAGGTTTTATTAAACATACCTTCCGCTTACCCCTGGCTTATTTCGAGTCCCGTTATGTGGGGGATATTATTTCTCGGATTCAAGAAAACCAAAAAATTCAGCGCTTCCTCACGGGTGAGACTCTCTCAATCATCCTGGATATGCTGACACTAGTTATCTATCTAAGCATCATGTTCTGGTATAGCTGGAGTATGACTGTCTTCGTACTATTGACAGTACCACCATTTTTTATTCTGGCACTGGCTAGCACAAGTATTTTGCGTCGCATTTCCAGAGAAGTGTTCAATGCGGGAGCCAAAGAAAATAGTTATCTTATAGAATCTCTCACAGGTATTCGTACAGTGCGCTCCTTAGCCATTGAACAGACAGTACGCTGGCGTTGGGAAGAGCTGCTGCATGATTTGGTGAAAAAAGGCTTTAATGCTCAAGTGGTTGGTAACCGCTTGCAAATTATGAGTGGCGTTATTCAAACCTTTGTGAATGCTTCCTTGATGTGGTTTGGTGCTTGGCAAGTTATTCAAGGGGAACTAACTATGGGGCAATTAGTAGCTTTCAATATGTTAGTGGGTAATGTTTTGAGTCCTTTTCAACGGCTATCAATGCTGTGGAATGAATTGCAGGAAATTATCATTTCTACAGAACGGATTAATGATGTTTTAGATGCACAACCAGAAGAGGACTTGCAAAGTCAAAACCGCCGGCCTTTAGGGATACTGCGCGGGCATATTTGCTTTGATAATGTTGCCTTTCGTTACCATGCCGAAAGTCAGACTAACGTCCTAGAAAATATCAACTTTGAAATTCAGCCAGAGCAAATGGTGGCTTTGGTGGGGCGCAGTGGTTCGGGAAAAACTACACTCAGCAAGTTAATTTTGGGTTTATATCCACCCACAGATGGCAAGATTCTGATTGACGGATGTGATATTACTAATATGGCGCTGCGATCGCTGCGTTCTCAAATAGGTGTAGTAGACCAAGACACCTTTTTATTTGGTGGTACGATTCGAGAAAATATTAGTATTGCTCACCCAGAAGCGACCTTAGAAGAGATTATTGCAGCTGCACAATTAGCGGGTGCAGATGAATTTATTCAGAAGTTACCAATGGGCTATGAATCCCAAATTGGTGAAAGTGGCGGAATGCTTTCCGGTGGACAACGCCAACGCCTAGCTATTGCTCGGGCTTTACTTGGTAACCCCCGGTTATTACTCTTTGATGAAGCCACCAGTCACCTAGACTCGGAATCAGAGCGGATTATTCAGAATAACCTCAAAACCATACTCAAAGGGCGTACCAGTGTGATTATTGCTCATCGCCTGTCCACAGTCCGCAATGCAGATTTAATTTTGGTTTTAGACCGCGGTGTGTTAGTAGAAAGCGGTACTCATGATCAATTAATCGCCAAAAAAGGACATTACTACTATCTCAATCAACAACAACTAGCTCAAGTAGTTTAAGTTGCTCCGGTTTTTGCATTGGACTATACAAAAGGTGCGGAGTCATTAGACATTAGACATTAGTCAGTTCCCAATTCCCAATTTCCTATGAAACTATGCCTTACACTTCTCCCAATTCTTCATCTGCACTTCTGAAACAAGAAGAGGATGACTATAAACTTTATATTCAACCCCAAGAAGAAACCACTCAATCTCACGAGCCGATTCCAGAAGGTAATACTCAGGATTTATATTATGGTACTGAGGAGTTACTAGATGCCTTACCAAAGGTGTGGACTCGTGGTGTGTTGTATGTATTGGTGGGTTTTGGCGCTTTAGCTTTACCCTGGGCGACTCTCTCGAAAGTAGATGAAACTGGTAGCGCCAGAGGACGTATAGAGCCTCAAGGTGCAACACAAAAATTAGACTCCCAATCCGTGGGGAATGTCACAGCTGTTAAGGTGACAGAAGGTGATAGTGTAACGGTGGGACAGGTATTATTAGAACTTGATTCTGAGATTTTGCAGACTGAACTTCAGCAAGCTGAGGCTAAACTCTCAGCACTGTTAAACCAAGAAGCGCAGTTTGACGTACTGAGAAATCAACTGCAGTTAACACTAAGTATTCAGAAACAACAAAATCAGTTTCAAGCCTTAGAGAAAATGTCCCAAGTTAACCAGGC
Source organism: uncultured Nodularia sp. (assembly GCA_903911355.1). Classification (GTDB taxonomy): domain Bacteria; phylum Cyanobacteriota; class Cyanobacteriia; order Cyanobacteriales; family Nostocaceae; genus Anabaenopsis; species Anabaenopsis arnoldii. Next base: position 44,534 of record CAIWDD010000111.1, read on the forward strand.
AAAACAAAACCTTGGTTACAAACAAAGTATTTATAACCTACAAAAGTTAGAAAAACAAGCATTACTCAGTCAGGTACAGCAGCAGGTTCAAACTGCTCAAAAGGAGGAACAGTCAGCTTATAAGCGTTTGAGTATAGATGCTCGGCAAGTCCAGCGTTTTGAGCAACTTTTGAACGATGGGGCGGTTCCCCTCAATCAAGTTGACCAGGTTAAAAAAGAAGAACAGGAAAGCCGACGCATTTATACCAGGGCGGAATCTGATGTCAAACAGGCACAATTACGCTTGACTGAAGAAATGAGTCGCTATGAGGCGACGATGAATCAGTTACAGTCTGATATCGAGCAAGCAAAACATCAACTGCAAGGGGAAGAAAACAGCTATCAAAGTTTACTACAAACTGGTAAGTTGGCTGTGCTGAAATATCAAGAACAACTTAAAGACCTAGAAACCCAAGTTGCTAATTTACAATTGGAAATTACTCAAACTAACAGCAAAATTAAGTCGTTGAATCTACAAATGCAGCAACGAGTGGTGCGATCGCCTGTGGATGGGGTAATTTTTGAGTTACCAGTCTCTAAGCCAGGGGAGGTAGTACAAGTTGGTCAGAGAATTGCTGACATTGCCCCTGAAAATACTGCCATCATCCTCAAAGCTCATATGCCAGTGCAAGATAGTGGCTTCTTAAATGTGGGAATGCCAGTCAAAATCAAGTTTGATGCCTATTCATTCCAGGAATATGGCATTATCCAAGGTCAAGTTTCTCGGATTTCTCCCAATTCTAAAATGACTCAAACGGCAACAGGAAATATAGAAACCTATGAGTTAGAAATCACTTTAGAACAGAACTATATCGAAAGGGACGGAGAACGTATTCCATTAACCCCGGGTCAAACAGCAAATGCTGAAGTTATTATACGTCAGCGCCGGGTGATTGATTTTGTTTTAGATCCGTTCAAGAAGTTACACAAAAATGGTTTAGAGCTTTAATAGTTTACTTCGGGGATTGTGTCATGCCTCAAATTATCAATATTTCCACTGCAGATATTATTCACAGACTCAAATTATCGTCTCAAGTTCCTGGTCTGGTAGAGGCGATCGCCTCTCAAAAAATCATTCAGGAGGTTGCTCAAAAAGCACAAATCACTGTGACACCCGAAGAAGTTCAGCAACAAGGGGATAATCTCCGTTTAGCAAATAAGCTTGTCAAAGCTCAAGATACATTGACATGGCTAGAGAAACACCATCTTTCTGTGAATGAGTTTGAAGAATCAGTATATAACAAAATCCTGGCTCAGAAGGTAGCAGATCATCTATTTAGTTCTCAAGTTGAACAGTTCTTTTATCAACACCAACTAGATTATGTAGTGGCCATTACCTATGAAATCATTTTTGATGATAAAGACTTGGCGTTAGAAATGTTTTATGCGCTGGAAGAGGGAGAAACCAGCTTTCCAGAAATCGCTCGCCTATATATCTCAGACCCAGAGCTTCGCAGTACTTATGGATACCAAGGAAGGCGACACCGCAAAGATTTTCGCCCGGAGATTGCTGCATCTGTATTTGCTGCAACTCCACCACAGGTGATTAAGCCCATTGGGACTGTAAAAGGAGTGTATTTAATTTGGGTAGAAGAAATTAGTCAACCCCAATTAGATGAGCAGTTACGCGAAAAAATTATTACAGAATTATTCAATGGTTGGTTAAAGCAACAACTGGAGTGTATGCAAATAATTACTCATCTGGATTCCCAGAGCTTACAGCCTCAGAAAGAATTACTCAAGCAGTCTTAATTTATGGGCGTTGCTAATTGGAAATCTGAAATATCCTTAATTTTTCATTGGTAAAATATTTGATTTATCTCACCCCCAGCCCCGCTCCTTAGCAAGAAGAGCGGGTAATCTCCTATCATTTAAATTCCCTAAATATCCCCGACTTCAGCCACAATCTTCTGAGTTGATAACAGATGATTATAGAAGTCGGGGTTCTGACTTAATTATGGCAGTCAATAGTTAATTAATAGGAACAATAAAATCAATTTCGTTCATGAAATAGCATTGCATGAGTTATTACATCATCTGGTTAGTCCGCTATATTAGAAACATAACCGAAGGCAATAAATCGGTTAGGTATCAAACAACAACTCGTGGGAGAATATCCATGATTATTTCCGATTTAAATATTTTAGAAACAGTTAACGCGGAAAATGTGATTGGCGGTTGTGGCTACAAGGATGAATATGGTAAAAAGCCCAAATATCAGCCAACTAAGTATGATAAAAAGCCCAAATGTTATGAACCACCCAAGTCTTATGATCCATGTGAGACAGTATGCTATGAAAAATGTGATGAAAAGGGTAAAAAGGAAGAGCCTAGAGTATATATCACAAAGTGCAAACCTTCAGATAGCTATGACTCTTAGGCTTATTTATAGCCTTAACTAAAGACCAACAGAATCCATTCATGTTCTCAGGGGCTCTCAGCGATTATTACGTTGATGCTATATATGAGAATACTTACAACCGAATTTAGTTAGTTTCCCTGTATTTCTCCAATTGAAATCAGGTAGTGAGAAGGTCGCTGGAATTGTTTAAAAAGCATTCTAGCGATTTTTTATTGATTTAATGTTCTTATTTCCATGGATATTACAGAGAGTTTAAAAGCCAATACTTGCATGATCAATACCATTCATAATATTTGATTTTAGAGATGAAATAGCGGGCTTATATGAGTGTTTATTCCACAATCAAATTAGTATATAAGCAAGAGTTGCTTCTAGCTATCAATTGAGTTACAATTAATAATTAAATGAATTATTTTTAGCAGAAATAAAATAAAAAGCTATTCTTTTTCTGGAAAATATTAGCTATATTCTAAATATAGCCAAGCGGAACTTGGTTATACAAAACAATTCTCAACCCAGCGAAAAAATTCTAGGAAAGGCTCATGATTATTTCTGACTTAAATATTTTAGAAGCTGTTGACGGTTCTGCTGTTGTTGGTGGTGATGGCGGTTTCCACATCTACAACAATAAGTTGGAAAAAATTGACAGTAAAGTAAATGTTGATATTCGTAAGAAACTTGACGTACAACTTGATATTCACGGTAACTTTGGTGATGCTCAAGCAGTAGCTCAAGCATATGGTCACAATACCGATGCTGAAACTATCACTTTTGCAGAAGTACATGAAGGTATTTCGTCTAATGCTGCTTCCCGTTCAACCGCAGCAGCTCTCAGAGAACCTAAGAAGAAGTACTAAGTCCAAATTACCAAAGATATAGATTATTTCTTTGACAGAATTTGACCGCAGAAGCAGGAGCAATTAACGAATTACCAATAAATATGGAAGTTAGTTTGCACCTCTTCTGCTTCTGTGGTCTTTACTCATTTATTTACTGAGAGTAGATAATCAGATTATGCCTCGTTATCAAGTTATAGTCAAACGTATAGTCTCACCGGATGGACAGATAATTGGTGAGGCTAAAAGTGTGGTTTCAGCATCGCCCAATAGTGAAAGTGAAGTTGTTCAAACCACTGCGGTAAAAGTTTCTGCTGGTAGCAGTTCTAGTAGTTCTGCAACATCCGCTCAAGTTAGATTAGTGCGGTGAACAAAATCAAGTAGAAACAGAGATAATTTTTCAGATAAATACTAATTGTCCCATGCTTATGATGCGTGGGATTTTCCATATAAAGTCTTTTTATAAGTAGTACCCCACTCTGTGGGGTATTACCAGAAATTGCAGATAAAAAAATAAAAAATAGACAGTTACAGCACTTTCCAAGTGAATAGAGTACACACCTTAATATCATAAATCTTGTGGGTTGGGCATCGCGCCCTTTTGTACCTAACTCAGATGAAAAGCGCTGTAAAAAGTTTCTTTGGAGTTAAAAGCTTACCAATCTAGATATTTTTAGGAATTATGTCTGATTAAAATCGCTATGTGTTTTTGGTAGGAAAACATAAACCCGTTCTTATCCCTAGCTGTGGCGAAAGCTTCTCCCATAGCCTTACTAATTCTTGTCCGACCACTATCATCTACAATACTTTGAGCTTGGGTAAAAGTGTTGGACTCATCTCCAACTGCGGAGGCTGCTGTGGTTATTTCCGCATATCCCGGGGCTACATATGTTTGAATATCTGTAATAGCATCTAACCCACCAATAATACTGTCTTCTGTTGTTTGACAATAATCTAAGTCATTAATAACCATGTTTTTACCTTTTTCAATAGGTACTGATTTAATTATAATAATACTATAAAAAATTAATAAAGACTAGTAATATGAGTTGATTTATTTTTATTAATTTTTTATTTATTTAGATGTGTAACTCTAGAAAAGATAGAAGTAATTATTAGTTTCTGTAGATAATCATTTAGATAGATATCAAGAGAATTGTTTTTGAAAAGTTATATCTATAATATTCGCCCCTAGCATCACGAATCATAACGCAGATATAACTACAATAATTTTAGGCGTTACTGAGTGAAAGTATAAATTAGTTTCGCCCCAAGGCAGACTTTGGCTGCTAGTCAGGCGCAAAGGTGCAGAGAAAAAAGAAGGTCATTTTGGCATTTTATATTATGATTCCCCAAAGCCCCATTTTACCTTCGCGCCTCTACCCGGAGGGAAAGCCTAAGGGCGAATACGGTTAGAAAAAATTCCACATCTGATTAATTTTGTTAATTAGAGTTTTTAATTAGAGCTATTACTTCAAATAGATGAGTAGGTTTAATCCGGGAATAGTGCGGGAAAGAGTCCATAAAACCAGGGTGAGATATAGTAAACCCAAACCCCACTGATACCAAGCCAGGGTGGCGATAATACCTGGTAAATGTTCATCCCGGAGGCGAATATCGTTAAAACCTAACCTAACTAAGTTATTCAAACTAAAGTCATAGTAATTGAGCCAGTTCCACCGACGATTCCATAATAAATGCATATATCTTTCGCGGAATGTCTGATTTCTGGGTATAACAGGTAATCGCCCAATTAATAATCGTAACTGGCGAAAAGTACCATCTTCTGTAAAATAGGAAACATCCATTAAATCGTGATAACGACCTTGTTGGTAAAGGCGGACAATTAAAGCCACTGGTAGAGGGACAATAATAATTACCAGACATCCTAGGGTTAGCCAAGGGTATTCAGCATTGCGGAAAATAGCTAATAAACTCAACAGTGTTAACAAGCTAAAACCAGCACATATAGAGATGGTTTCGTAATAGGTGGGAATAATGGGAACCGGATGTAAGCGACGACAGCGGTCTATGAGCCAGAATAACCAGCCAAAAAAAGCGATCGCCACACCCCCGACACCAAACACTAACCAAAAGCTGGTACCATAGCCACTGAGGAGCAGTAATAGACTCAAAGCCGACCATCTGGCTGCTTGTAGGAACCACGCACCAGGGGAAAGGGGTTGAGCAATCACCAAGCGATCGCTAAGGTGATAAGTATCTAAATCGATATCTGCTAAACTTAACAGATCACCACGATTACGGAATGGTTTAATTATACGACGACGGGCGATCGCCTCTGCCTGAGTTGCATTAAAACCCAAATCTAGCAAACTTTGGCGACTAGCAGTATTAATATTCCTATCCACCAACCGATGGGTTAACTCCCGCAAACGTAGTTTTTGTTTTGTATACTCCAACTGATTAGCGTCAGCGATTTGCTGCTGCTGACGGAAATTCTGGCCCAAATTGCGCAAAATATTCTGATTACCCAGGGAACTAGGAACCCGGAACCTTTGGCCAATTTCCCCAGGATTCCCTAAAATTTTACCTTGATTAGAATTAAAAGTCAGACCAGGGACATTTAAAAAAGCCTCCTGAGCAAACCGCGCATCACTAAAATCCGCCTGATTCAAAATACTAGCACCACGTAAATTCACGGCATGATTAAAAATAGCTGCGCGAAAAATTACAGCTTGCTCAAAAATAGTTTCCGTAAAAAAAACATACTGATGAAAATCAGCCTGACCAAAGTGTACAGTACCAGCAAAACGCACACCGGAAAAATCAACATTTCCCAACCATTGAGAGCGACTAAACTTAGCTGACTGCTTAAAACTAGCCTCATTGAACTTAGTAGACTCCGAGAAAGTGCTATTCTGGAAATCAGCCCGATCCTGGAATTGCACCCTTTGAAAATTCACCTGATCAAAAAACGCACTTCCTTTAAAATTAATTCCTTGGCGAAAACTAGCACCACTGAACCCGACAGAGCGGCTAAATCTAGTTTCTTCCCAGTTACTAGACTGGATAAAAATAGCATTCTGAGCATTCACCGGCTGAAAAAAGAAAGTATGAGAGAATTGCACCTCCCCATTAAAACGGGTTCCCACCAGATTTAAAGAACCACGAAAAATATTGATTTCACTAGCAGTTCCGCCACCTCCCAAAAGTGCGCGACAGTCAGGAGAAATAGGTAAAGCTATTCCCAAAGACTGCAAACAAACAGAGCGTAAACTTTCCAATTGTTCCTGTTCACCACGGGTCAAAATAGGAGCATAAACAGGAGCAGCATAAAGAGGAGTTCTCAAACCCAAATCCCCACCCAAAAAACTGCCCTGAATTAGAGAACCACTCAAATCCAAACCCAAAGGCTTAGTCCCCGACCTTTGTAACTCCTTGCGCAGCAACTGGTAAAAATCATCCCGAAACCTGCCATTTTCCGGTCGCAAATCAATCACCATCTGCCGTAAATCCACAGTCAGACTCCCCTCACGGATTACCGGCGTTCGCAATCGTTCTTGTAACAACTCCAGACTTAAAGGAGTAAGTTCCAGTTGACTAGGAGACGCCCCAACCGGGGGAGAGAAAAAAAGCCAGGTAACGCAGACATAAATCAAAAACCAACGCAGACATAAACTTAATTTTATCTTTGCGCCCCTTTGCGCTTCCCTTTGCGCCCCTTTGCGTTTAAAAAAAAACTGAATCACTAATTACCCATAAAAAGAACAATCTTACCCATCTATAGCACCAGACTAGGTGCAGTTGACAAGCCGCCAAAAGCCAGAGGCGATCGCCAGTATAATTCTTCCTGAAACAACACAATCCCGGTGTTGCGAATACACCGGGATTGGTAATGTATATTTTATAGAGTTCTATGGATTGTCTTGATTGCCCGCCTGTTTTTTCAGGGAGGCGATCGCGTCCACATCTAGGTTTAAAATAGAAGATATCAAGCTGGTGTCGGTCAATTGTCCTAAGACGCTGGAGACCTTAACATCTTGGCTAACCTTTACTTGGTCGGATGCAGTATCAACTGTTGCTTCGATTAATTCTTCTACTCCGGAGAATAGGGAGCCAAATAGAGAAGAGGATATGTTCATGAGTTACTCGTTAGGATTAAATTATCCGCCCGGAGAATGGGCGTGTTAAATCTTAGACTATTAAGCATAAGCCTACCACAATATGCCTGTTCGGGGGGGTGAAGATATCCACACCAATTAATTCTTAAACCGTATTTCTAATTAGCAGATACCCGAATTTATCAAAGAAATTCGGGGTATCTATATCTGAGAATTTCACTGCTGCGAAATGTGAGCACTGAGAAAATCGTGATATTTTTGCAACGCATCTTGAGAAAATTCAGGGTTAAACCACACTATAAACGATATATTGCCGAGATATCCTTAGAAGTGGCTTTGCGGTTGAAATTGATTTATTTGTGCTGGTAGTTGTGAAGTTTTCAACTGTCCTACCCCCTTATAAACCTTTCCCTTCTCTATTATCTCTTGCTCTAAGGATATTGACTACAGTTTTCCTCATCAAGCCATGACAAAATTTGCTCAGTAATGCTGCACAATGTAACAACCGTATATATACTTATATAGAAAGTATGAAAACATAGCTGTGCATATTGGTGCAAAAAAATGTCATATTATCTTAAGGCTGGGGTTAATATATTGACATAAAGCGATCGCTCTAGAAAGTATCCCAAAATGGGTAAAATAAATAAGGATGATGACGATCAATTGATGAATTAGTTATCCTAGAAAAACAGACTCAGATTCAATTTCTGAATTAAATCGAGCAATTGTGCTGCTAAGGCAGAGCAAACCAAACCAAGTAAACCAAGACCAAACCACATCTTAACTACAAAAGAGCTTCCATAATCATAATGCCTGTGATTGAGAAAAAACGAACTCGCGATCTACCCCAAATCAATGAACGCATCCGGTTCCCCAAGATTCGAGTCATTGACACTGATGGCGCCCAATTAGGAATTATGCCTCCACAAGAAGCACTAAAACTGGCCGAAGAAAAAGAGCTGGATTTAGTATTGCTCAGTGATAAGGCTGACCCACCGGTTTGTCGAATCATGGATTATGGGAAGTACAAGTTTGAGCAGGAGAAGAAGGCACGGGAAGCCCGGAAAAAACAGCACACAGCAGATGTTAAAGAAGTAAAGATGCGCTATAAAATTGAAGAACACGACTATAACGTACGTGTGAAGCAAGCAGAGCGCTTTCTCAAAGATGGAGATAAAGTAAAAGCGACTGTAATGTTCCGGGGTCGAGAAATTCAACACAGTGATTTAGCAGAAGATTTACTTAAGCGCATGGCCAAAGATTTAGAGCCCCTGGGCGAACTACAGCAAGCACCGAAAAAAGAAGGCAGAAATATGATGATGCTGATTTCGCCCAAAAAATAATTCGCCGATTTTTCCAGATATCCACTATAATAGATGACCCCTAGTTGGGGAAGTCGCTGCAAAGTTGATAGTCCTGGGCGCTGAGTGATTAAAATCATACTCAGATGCTCGGGACTTTGGCAATTTATCCAGTCTAAATACCCAAGAGAAATTACCTGTTGCAGCGATCGCGTAAAATCGAAAAAATGGGTTTAAAACCCCGTTGTTCTACGACGGCTTTTCTTGATTCTTGGCAAAAAACTTGCCTAAAAAACAACAAAAAGCTAAAATGCAATAGTCGGCATAGGGCATCGGCACGACCTAAAACGGACAGAGAGTGACTGTAAGACTGTTTCGGCAGCGAGTTACTGTGAACTGTCAAGAATCACCGACCTTCAAGGTCGGTGAGTATGTCAACCACTGGTTTTTTGCCACTTATCTAAAATATCCTTAAATACCAGTTCTTCTATCCAGGTTTTCGCAACTACCGCCAAGGGTAGCGCCATGAGTAACCCTAAAGCACCGAAGAAGCTGGCGAAAAAGATTTGTGCTGTGATGGTAAAAGCTGGTAAGAGCGCTACCTGTTTGGCCATGACTGTGGGTGTTAACCAATAGCTTTCTATGTTCTGAATAACCACGTATAGAATTAAAACCGCGATCGCCTTCCATGGTGTATCAAGAAAGGCGATAGTCATGGGTAAAATTACGCTTAAAGTCGGTCCAATATTGGGAATAAAATTGAGTAACCCAGCAAGTACCGCATGAGCCAGTGCTAAGGGTACTTGTAAAATTAGCAATCCTAACCCGCTTAGAAAGGCAATAAATACCATTTCAATTAAAGCGCCAATTGTCCAGTTTCCCAAGCCCTCACCGCATAAGGTCAAAATTTGTTGGACGCGATGGCGGTAAAATGACGGAAAACAGCGTACAAATACGTTACGATAGGGTTGAGGATTAGCTAACAGCATCAAAGTTAGAACTATGACTAGTAGAAATTGTAGGACGGCAGTTACTCCAGTAGAGAAAAATGCGATCGCTTGTCTAATGAGATTTTCAGTTAATGGCTGTAGTTGTTGAATTAAATTATTAATATCTGGTAGTCTCGTCACATAGGGGCCAATGATTGTACCTTCTAACCAAGTGATGATCTGTTGAATGCGAGCTATTCCACTGGGAAATAACTGTACTAATTCCTGAAACTGGGAGATAAAAGGTGGCACAATGACCAGGAAAAAACCAACTAATAAAGCGAAGACAATCACTATACTCAGCCACACAGCCCAAATGCGCTGCATCCCCGACCTTTGAAAGCGCCGCACTAGTTGGCTAATGGCTGTTGCTACGACAATGGCTGTAAATAAAAGTAACAATAACTGGCGAATTTCCCAGAGTATATAAAGTGAGATCACCAGTACCAAAAATCCCAGTAATTGGCCTATTTTCATATTTTCCATAATCCGTGATCTCTACCGCATAAATTGCCGCTACTGACCAATCAAATCGGACTGCTGATGAAAAATCAATTATTTCAGGTTTTCTGGGTTATGGGAACAGCAATGACGCTGCTTTTAACAGGGTGTGAACAGGTAATTGAGTATTTACCACCGTTAGATGAGGTGGAGATGCCATCAGCTAATTTACCACAGTTGCCACAACTAGCCCAGTCTGATACAAATGACCAAATAGAGATTTTAGTTACACAACTGATTAATCAGCGGCGTGAAGATCAACAACTCCCGCCTTTAGAGCATAATGAAAAACTAGCACAGGTTGCTCGTAACTACAGCCAACAAATGGCAGAAAATAACTTTTTCAGTCATACCGGTATTGATGGTAGCACCCTAGAACATAGAGTTAAAGCTGGTGGTATCATCTACTCGGTGGTGGGTGAAAATATTTTCCAAAGTACGAATATTCCCCAACCTGCAGAAGTAGCTGTTGATGGTTGGATGCAAAGTCCCGGACATCGTGAGAATATTCTCCGTCCGGTTTTTACAGAAACTGGGGTAGGAGTTTGGCAAATTAACAACACCTACTATATAACTCAGCTGTTCTTGCGCCCTTGAACAGGAATTAAGAACTAACAGAAATGTCAGCACCTTTCTATGGGTTCATATTTTGATCAAAATATAGACTTATAGATAGATTTTTTGGCGTTCAAATTTTCCCATAATTCACACTTTTGGTAGTTAAATAATCTGGGCTAATTCTGAAGAATTAGCCTTTATTAGGGTACATCTATCTGGGGAATTTTTTCTATTAAAAAGGTCTTTAATCATTGGATGATTGACAATATGCAACATTTGTTGTACTTCAAGAGTTTTTGTCTTTTTGCTTTTGATCAGTCAATGAATTCCATAGATAAAATAAAATTTCCTAGGTAATAATTTTCCTGAAATTAATTTATTTGTCTGAAGACTTGAGTAATAAAACTGGAGTTAAGGCTATGGCATTTTTTGGCTATCACGCCTCTCATGAGCAGTTTAAACCGAGCGCTCTTTTAGAATATGTAAAAGCCGCTCATCAAGCTGGATTCAGTGGTGTATCTTGTTCCGATCACTTTCATCCGTGGAGCGATCGCCAAGGAGAAAGCGGTTATGCTTGGTCTTGGTTAGGTGCTGCAATGCAGGTTACACCCTTAAATTTTGGTGTAGTTTGCGCCCCTGGACAGCGCTATCACCCGGCGATTATTGCTCAAGCTGCGGCGACCCTAAGTGAAATGTTTCCCCAACGTTTCTGGTTAGGATTAGGGAGCGGACAAGCATTAAACGAACAGATTACAGGGGACTTTTGGCCGGCGAAAACCGTCCGTAATATGCGCCTGAAAGAGTGCGCGCAGGTGATCCGCGCCCTATGGAGTGGGGAAACCATCACCCACTACGGTTTAGTAAATGTAGAACAGGCAAAACTTTATACTAGACCAGCAACACCACCATTGATTATTGGTGCGGCCATCACCCCAGCAACTGCGGAATGGTTAGGAAGTTGGGTAGATGGACTGATCACTATTTCTCACCCTGAGCAAATGTTACAGCAAGTGGTAGAAGCATTCCGGCGGGGTGGTGGGGAAGGTAAGCCCATGTATCTCAAAGTACAGCTTTCTTACGCACAGGAGGAAAGCACAGCTTTAGAGGGAGCTTTTGAGCAATGGCGGACTAATATTTTCTCCAGTTCTGTATTAGCAGACTTGCGTCATCCCCAGCAATTTGAGGACATGGCGGAGTTTGTCAAACCAGAAGATATGTATAAATACATCCGCATATCAGCAGACCCACAACAACACATTGAATGGTTGCGCAAAGATATTGAACTGGGTTTTAGTGAAATTTATCTCCACAACGTTAACCGTCAACAGCGGAATTTCATCGAAGTATTTGGTAAACAGGTCATCCCAGCCCTTCAAGGAGTAAATAAATTATGCGAGTAACTGTTGGGCCACCAATTCTGATGATTAATCATGGTAGTACCTTCATGTCCACTGACCTGGGTGGACAAATCAACCCCCATAGTCATCTGGGAATTTTTGCAGACGACACGAGGTTTTTAAGTAACTATAGCTGTTACATTGATGGTCATCCCTGGATTCGCCTAACTTCGGCCACCACAACATATTATGCAGCGCGGGTTTATCTGATTAATCCTGAATTTACTTGCAGACAGGGAAAAGTTACCCAGGGTGATTTATCCTTAATTATTAGCCGCACGGTAGAAGAAGGAATTCATGAGGATCTGGATATTACTAATAATGCATGCCACCCTGTGACATTTAATCTAGAAATTGCCTTAGCTTCAGACTTTGCCGATATTTTCGAGGTAGAATCACAGGAATATGTGCGTCGGGGACATATTGAAACTAAATGGTGTGAAACAGAACATCAACTAGAAACCAGATATACAAATGGCTCATTTTCCCGTTGTTTGATGTACAAACCTTGTAACTTTACCTCCCGACCTTACTATGCAAACGGTCGCATTACCTTTGAGATATCACTAGAACCTAGTCAGACTTGGCACACTTGCTGTAAATATAATCTGATTGATCATGAGCGCCTGCGTGAAGCGGTTGATTTCTGTTATCAAGAGATGGTAGAATCCAACAGCATAAATACAGAAATTGAAAGGCTTCACTGTCAATGGCGAGACTCAGTAACTGCTATTGTCTGCGGGAATGAGGATGTACTGCGATTGTATCGCCAGTCAATTGAAGATTTAGGTTCACTACGATTATATGATTACGATTTTGGCCCTGATATTTGGCTACCAGCAGCAGGTGTACCTAAGTTTGTGGCGCTGTTTGGCCGTGACAGCTTGATTATCAGTTTGCAAAATATGATTGTTCATCCCGGTTTTGCTCGGGGAACGCTGCAAAAATTAGGGGAGTTACAAGCTACTGAGTTAGATGAATGGCGGGATGCTCAACCAGGTAAAATTCTCCATGAAATCCGCCAAGGTGAATTAGCATATTTTGCTAAAATCCCCCATACACCCTATTACGGTACTGCTGATGCTACATCTTTATTTCTGATCACTTTGCATGAAACCTGGAAGTGGTTGGGAGATAATTCATTATTGCAGAATAACCGGGATATAGTGCTGCGTTGTCTGGAGTGGATTGATAATTATGGCGACTTAGATGGTGATGGGTTTCAAGAGTACCAAATGCAATCACCAGGGGGAATTGAAAATCAAGGTTGGAAAGATTCTGCTCAAGCAGTGGTTTATCCCGATGGAAGTCAGGTAAAAGCACCAAAAGCATTATGTGAGTTACAAGGTTATGTGTTTGATGCTTGGATGCGGATGGCGGAGGTGTTTGATGTCCTGGGTGAAGGAAATTTTGCTCACGAATTACGCACTAAAGCTACTCAATTACAGGTACGCTTTGAAGAGCATTTCTGGAGTGAAGATTTAGACTGTTATGTTTTTGCTCTAGACCCAGATAAGCAACCTGTGCGATCGCTCACTTCCAATGCTGGTCACTGTTTATGGAGTGGTATCGCCAGTCCTGAACGTGCGGCCCGTGTGGTGAAGCGGTTGATGCAACCAGATATGTGGAGTGGTTGGGGTATTCGCACTTTAAGCACGAAAAATGCAGCTTATAATCCTTATTCCTATCATTTAGGTTCAATTTGGCCTCATGATAATGGGATTATCGCTATGGGGTTTAGGCGCTATGGTTTTACTCAGGAGGTCGCCCAAATTGCTCACGGTATCTTTGATGCGTCCAAGTATTTTGCTAGCTATCGCCTCCCAGAACTATTTGCTGGTACTCAGCGTCAACCAGGAGCTTTTCCAGTTCCTTACATCCAGGCCAATGTACCTCAAGGCTGGGCTGCTGCATCGGTTTTTCATCTCATCCAAGCTATACTGGGTTTACAAGCTGATGCTCCCCATCAGTTGCTTTATGTTGACCCACATTTACCACCATGGTTACCAGAAATTGAACTTCAGCAGGTGGAAATTGGTAACTCCCGTGTAGATTTGCAGTTTTGGCGACACGGGGAAGTTACCCATTGGGATGCGGTGGTTAAATCTGGTGAGGTGGAGGTTAAACAGCAAAGTTATTTCAGGCGCAATTTTTAAGTTGACCCGGAAACAGCAGGAATACTGACGGTAAATGTTGTCCCCTTGCCTACTTGACTATCTACGGAAATTGTGCCTTTGTGCAAGTCTACACATTTCTTAACTATGGACAAACCCAAACCTGTACCAGCAATTTTACCGACGTTAGACCCGCGATGAAAAGATGTAAATAACTTAGCTTGATCTGCATCAGGGATACCAATCCCTCTATCACTGATTTTAAATATCAGTTGCTGATTTTCTTGGGTTAAACTCAATTTAACTAAATTGTGCTCAGGACAGTATTTAATCGCATTGGTCAGGAGATTGCTAAGAATGTGTCGTAACAGTTTCTGGTCAAACTCAACCATCAAAGTACTGTCTGAGATTTGCTGATCTAAATTATCAGAGAAATCTATTCTATGTTTGCTAGTGGTGGTTTGTATTTCTTCTGTCAGACGACGACAGAAAGCGATGATATCCCCTGGTTCTGGTTGAAATTCCATCTTTTGAGCTTCAGCGCGGTTAATCAGCATTAACTCATCGAGCAGTTGAGTTACCCGCTGAACCGTTTGTTGGATGGTCTGGAGGTGTGCTTGTGTTTTTTCTGTATTCAGGCGATCGCCAAAATCTTGCAAAATCCCTGTAGATGAGGATATAATGGCTAGAGGTGTACGAATTTCATGGGCTGCCATGGTGATAAATTGCGATCGCATTTCACTAATGGCTTTTTCCTTTGCTAAAGTTTGAATAATATTCTTTTGGGCTTGCTTGAGTGGGGTGATATCCCTGATTACAGATGCTACAGCAGTTGGTTGTCTGGTTTTTTGATCTGGGATTAAGAAAAAATAAGCATTGGTATAAATCACGGCTCCTGTTTGTAAGTGGCGCAGCCTGATTTCTCCTTCCCACTCACCTATTTTGAGGACAGTGGGCAAAATCTTCGATTCAAATAAATAGCGGTCATCTGGATGAATATAATCCCAGAAATTTTCTTTTTTTAAGGAATTTTGTCCATGAAAACCGATGATGTTCTTACCAGCATGATTGAGAAATACTAGTTGGTAATCCAGATTAATTATACCAATAAATTCAGAACTGTTTTTAACTATCATAGCCAGTGGTCCCTGTTCTGATTCAAGGTGGCGCTGATTTTTCTGGGAATTTAGATGTTCCCATAAAGCTAGTGTTAAAAGGAATACTAAAGCTAGGAAGACAAAGTAAAACAACTCTTGAATCAATTGATATCCAGGTAAAAGGTCAAAGGCTTTTCTCCCACTGAAACCTAATAACACATACAGACGTTGTAAAATACCTAACTGAGGATAAATAAATCTTTCCGGGGTTTTTCCTACATCTGGAATGGTTAACTTTAGGCTAGTTTCTGGGGCAATAGCTGTAATATTACTGTGTATTTTTTCTGTTGAGTGCTTACGTAATAGTACTGAATTAGGAGAGTTAAGAGATGGCGATAGGGCTAGGGCTGGCTTGTCAGTTTGCACCCATGTTATCAGTAAAACCAAAACCCATAATAGGGGGTGAAAATACCTTGAGTATTTTAACATCTTATACATTTGCACCTATGAAAATAAAATCTTGTTTTGATCTTCAACAAGCAATACTATTCATTTTCTAGTAGCCCTGAATTAATTCTGTTGTCGGGAGAGCAACTATTACATAAGTTGCTGGTTTTGCTTTACTCCAGTTTGACTTAACCGTACAGCAACAAGTAGTTTTACTGTTGAAAATAGCTTGGTTATCTAGTCCACACCACTGAGACTCAAACCCTTGTCCTGAGCAATGATTAATATTCTAGCATTTTGTGACCGAATAAATTCGGTTGTTAACTGATATCCTCCCCGGAGAAACACGGGGGCTTTAGGGCTAAGGTCTCCTCAGGTGTAACACGGAACAAAATAATCAGGAATTACTGGGATTGCCAAACCAGACTATTTTAGTAATTATTTTGATATTGTTGTCGGAAAAATGAAATTTATTACACAAGCTAATGTTAGTATAATTTTTTGAACTCTGTTAGGAGTTATTAATCAAAGCAATGCAATCCTGGAAGATGATTAAGAAGTATGTCAACAAAATTTTTTGGTGTTGCGGATATTCAGAAAGCGATAGTACCTTGTCCCTTGATCCTGAGTGCTGAAACATCGGTAATTACAACCGTTAAGTTAATGTTTCAGGTTTGTGACACCTATAATCTCACCTCATCATTGGTGAATGATAGAGAAAAACCCACTTGTGTGCTGGTAGTGGAAAATCAAAAATTAGTTGGGATATTCACGCACAAGGATCTGATTAAATGTATAGCCATGGGGGTCAATCTGGAGCAAGCAACCCTAACTGAGGTGATGAATCAGCATCCGGTGACTCTGGAAAAATCACAACTTACAAATATTTTTATAGCTTTGAATTTGTTACATCAACACAAAACTGACAATCTAGCCATTGTTGATGAACAGAATGAGGTTGTGGGTTTAGTAACAGTGAGTTCCTGTGAATCTGTCTATGAAAATTCCCAATCTTTTATAGAGTCCATAGATTCAGAAGAATTACCCTTAGTGGTTCCAGCTATCAAGAAAACCTTAGAGCGAGAAAGAGAACTGAGTGAATTGAAGTCGCGTTTTATAGCTATGAGTTCCCATGAGTTTCGCACCCCTTTATCTGTAATTGCTTCCTCCGCCGGGATTTTAAAAGATTTTGGTGATCAACTCGACGAGGAGAGAAAGAAAAAACATTTAGATTTTATTCTAAATTATGTGAAATATACAACAGAAATATTAGATAATATTTTATTAATTAATCAAGGGGAAAATAGCCAGTTAGAATTTAAACCTGCTCCTTTAGATTTAATTAGTTTTTGTCAGGAATTAGGGGAAGAGATCCAATTAATTGCGCCACATCATAATATTGTCTTTGCTACTACTGCTCAATCTGGCGTAATGGGGAATTTAGATAAAAAACTACTCAGGCGAATTTTAATCAATTTGCTGGCTAATGCAATCAAATATTCACCTGATAGAACTACAGTAGAGTTTAACCTCAAGATTAGCAAGTCAAATGTAAGTTTTACTGTTCAAGACCAAGGTATTGGTATTCCTGAAGCAGACCAAGTTAAATTGTTTGAATCTTTTCACCGCGGTACCAATGTAGGTAATCTTCACGGGATGGGTTTAGGGTTATCCATCGTGAGCAAATGTATTCAACTACACACAGGTTCAATTGCTGTAAAGAGTGAGGTGGGGATGGGGACTACTTTTATTGTCACCATTCCCTTGAGGTAAGAGCGAGCGTTAATTATGACTGTGCACCAAACTATCCCACCCGGGATAGTTGAGTATGTTGGTTTTTTTAAACGCAGATGGGCGCGGAGGCTGACTATTACATATCCGATTTATACCAAGCTTGTCGCCACTGTTTCATTTGATTGATTTCTGTTGCTTGGGCTTTAATAATTTCTTGGGACAATTCCCGCATTTCTGGGCGCTGAGACTTCTGTAAAGCATCTTGGGCCATGACTACAGCACCTTCGTGGTGGGGAATCATCCCATTGATAAAACGCAAATCAAATTTATCATCAGCAACACCCAAGTCCATGGTCATCATCATGGCTTGCTTTTGTGCTGCTGTCATCTGCATCATGTGACCCATTTCAGCATGATAAGCCATGGGTTGATCACCGGCCTGAGGATACCAAGCTGTGCGCCACTGCTGCATTTGAGCAATTTCTTGCTTTTGGGCGGTAATGATTTCCTCTGCTAGCTGTTTGATTTCAGGACGTTGTGATTTTTCCTGTGCTTCCTGAGCCATATCTATAGCTCCTTGATGGTGTAAAATCATGCCATCAATGAAGCGTAAATCATAATTAGCATCCCCTGGGCCTAAATCCATAGCATGATCTATCTGACTGTGGTGATTACTGGTTTCACTTGCGGTGGTATTGAGGTTGGGGTTTTCGGAGGTAGTTGTGGAACAAGCTGTCAAAGCTCCCCCAATTAAGGATGTAAACACTACAAAGCTCCAAGCTAAAAATTTATTTCTCAAAGATAAGATTTGCATGGTTCATTCTTCACAAGGCATGATCTCGATTATATTTTGATATGTCTAATTAACCAGGCTCTGCGTCCTGAGTAAAATAGGAGGTGATTGGGTATTCATTCCCCAGTCCTCAAGCATATAAATGAAAGGACTTCTCCAACGAGCAATTTTTTGCTTAGTTTTATTCGTTACTGGATGTATCCCTACTAGAGATGTCAGGAATGCTCAACCACCAATCCCGGGAAATACATTAGTACAATCTACGGTTAATGGTGATATAAATTACATCTCTCGCGTTGTCCAAGAGGTAGGTCCTGCAGTGGTGCGCATTGACTCTACCCGCACTGTGGAAATATCCCCAGACCCCATCTTAGAAAGGTTTTTCCGGGGAGAATTACCCACTAGGGAAGAAGTACAACAGGGTCTCGGATCGGGATTTATTACTACTGCAGATGGGCTAATTTTTACTAATGCCCATGTGGTAGCAAATGCGGATAATGTCACAGTTATATTGAAGGATGGCCGCCGTTTTCAAGGGGAGGTGGTGGGGGCTGATTCAGTAACTGATGTTGCTGTTGTCAAAATTGCGGTTACGAATTTACCGACAGTGAAGCTGGGTAATTCAGATAATTTAATACCAGGAGAATGGGCGATCGCCATTGGTAATCCTTTAGGGTTAGATAATACAGTCACCCAAGGAATTATCAGCGCTACACAGCGTTCTGTAGCAGATCTGGGTGTACCTGCAGAACGAGTGGACTTTATCCAAACTGACGCGGCCATTAATCCGGGTAACTCTGGCGGTCCCCTGCTGAATGCTCAAGGAGAAGTAATTGGGATGAACACTGCTATCATCCAGGGAGCCCAAGGGTTAGGTTTCGCCATTCCCATCAACACTGCTCAACGCATTGCAGAACAATTAATCGCCACGGGAAAAGTATCTCACCCCTACATCGGTCTTCAAATGGCCCAGTTAAACCCTGAGTTACGTGGGAAAATCAATCAAAGTGATGCGGGGATTAGAATTACTCAGGATAGCGGTGTAATTATTCTGGGAGTCGTTGGTAACTCCCCTGCTTTTCGCGCTGGTTTGCGTCCCGGTGACATTATTGAAAGTATTAATAATGTAGGTATTCAAGATATCAAGCAAGTACAACAACAAGTAGAAACCACCAACATCGGTAATACCATGGTGATCACCATCAACCGCGATGGGAGTAGACAGAACATCACACTTAAACCAGAAGCTTTACCTACACAATAGCAACAGTCAAAAGATAGATTTTACCTCTCTATCATTTGTCAGAAGCAAAATAAATTACCTTTGTCTATAATTGCGGTGGTGAAAATGGGACTTTCTTAATTAAAAATTATTATTATGGAAGGTTTTCGTCTTGGTTCTATTTTCGGATTTGAAATCCGAGTTGATTTGTCTTGGTTGATAATTTTCTTTCTCGTCCTGTGGACTTTAAGCGCTGGGATATTCCCCACCAACTATCCCGGATTTGATAGTAGTACCTATTTTGGTATGGGTATAGTAGCAACGCTACTATTTTTCGCATCCCTACTAGCACATGAGCTTTCTCACTCCTTCGTGGCCAGAGCCAAGGGAATTCCCGTAGAAGGTATCACCATCATTCTTTTCCAGTTACACAAGACGGACATCCTGTAGGTATTATTACTTTAAATCAGGTGAAGGATATCCCCAGGGAAGAATGGCAATATTGTACTGTCAAAGATACAATGATACCCACGGAAAACGGTGTTACTGCTCGTCCAGAAGAACAGATGTCTCAAGTATTGCAAAAAATGCAAGATTCAGGGGTTCGCCGTGTACTGGTGATTCACAATGACTTACTTAAAGGTATCATTACAGCCAATGATTTAGCTTACTGGTTACAGCGACAACGAGATTTAGGTGAGCTTATCTAAGGATTGACTAAAAATTAAAATTAAGCATTTAATAAGCATAAAATTATTTAAAGAGGCTATTTGGTGAGAATTTGCCATTTTTGGGTGAATATTCCGAGCAATCTTTTGCTTCTTCAGTCATGACAATAGAAGGTTTTACAGCACATTTGAGATAATGGTTATTTGAATAAAACCGACAGTTCTTACACGGAACCTTATGTATACCATTGAGGGTAAAAACCATCTTATTGTCTAAAACAGTGCGGATTTTTTGTAATATCAGGAAAAACATTACCCAACTGAATAGCAAAGCTATGGGAGATAAACTTAAAGCTACATCTGGGATATTTATACCATCTGGTTGCATTTGCTCTTGTTTAACTTCACTTTGAGTTACTTGAGAAATATTTCTATTTTCTCCCATTTCCTGCGGGGTAATTACTTCAACAGACATATTTTTATCCTCAGCTATCTACAATATGTTGTTTTTGATACATTCTGAATCTTGAATCTCAGCATAACCCTAGGTTTTCATCGGCGGTTAATGATTGATTTATGATAATTTGGCCAAAACTCTAATTAACAAGTCAGGGTTTTACCGCTGGTTCAGTTTGACAATTCCCAGAAAATTTTTGCACGTGGATGGGAAATAAACAATCTAGAAGCTACAGAGTATAATTGATGCGGTAATATTCATTTTTTATAGTCTAGATAAAATCTCTTCTTGAAAATGCGCTGATATTATTAACTTACATTAAGCTCCGAAATCCTCAATCTAGTTTATGGTTTAATTATATATTTAGCAGAATAAAATTTACCCTATATCTGCCGATAGTTTTGTTTATAATTTTTAGTTATATATCGAAAGAAATATATTAATACATCGGTTTAATAACGGGGAATTTTATGATAGAATTTACCAAAAGACCACTGTTAATCAAACTAGATTAATGGCCAGATAGGAAGATAAAAATATGATTCATGTTAACCATTAATTAAATATAGTGAGGAGTCATAAATGTTAGACCTTATTCTAACTTGGGTAGTAACTACAATTAGCTTTCTAATCATTGCTCGACTACCTATCGGTATTGAAATCGATAGTTTGGGTAAAGCTGCAATTTCTGCAGCAGTTTTCGGCATATTGAATGCAATTTTACGACCGATTCTAGCATTTTTTACTTTCCCTGTTATTCTTCTGAGTTTTGGGTTGTTTTTCTTCATTTTGAATGCAATTATTTTTTCTCTGGCTGCTGCTTTGGTTCCAGGATTTACTCTGAGATGGGGTTTTTGGAGTGCATTAATCGGCTCGATCGCCTTGGCAATTGTTAATTCTATCCTCCTAGCTATTGTCAGGACCTGGAGTTAAAAAAAGTCCACTTTTTCAGAATACAAAAAATCATGGTGGTGTGAATGTTTATGTCTAAATTTTTTCTCAAAAAAATTGTCTTGCTACTCACAGCGATGCTGCTGGGGATAGTGCTACTTTCTTATCAAGCATTACTCGCCGCTGGATCACAATCTTCTGGACAAACCGCTATTGCTGCTATATTTCCCCCCGTAGCTTCTCCTGATGGGGAACTCAGGGCGGAACCTGCAAAGTTACCACCATTACCCTATGATTATGCAGCACTGGGAAAAGCTATTGATGCGGAAACGATGAAACTACATCATGACGGACATCATGCTAGTTATGTGAATAATCTCAATGATGCTCTCAAGGAACAGCCAGATTTACAGAAAAAGAGCGTTGAGGCTTTGCTGCGGGATTTAAATAGTGTTCCTGAAAATATCCGCACCAAGGTTCGCAATAATGGTGGTGGACATCTGAATCACACAATTTTCTGGCAAATTATGACCCCTGAAGGTGGTGGAGAACCTACAGGGGAAATTGCGGCAGAAATTAACCAAACTTTTGGCAGTTTTGATCAGTTTAAACAAAAGTTTAACCAAGCTGGAAGCGATCGCTTTGGTAGTGGTTGGGTCTGGTTGGTGCGTAACTCAACGGGTGAATTGCAAATCGTCACTACAGCTAATCAAGATAACCCGATTATGAATGGTGCATACCCAATTATGGGTAATGATGTCTGGGAACACGCCTATTATTTGAGGTATCGCAACCGCCGCGGTGAGTATTTAAATAATTGGTGGGGTGTGGTCAATTGGTCGGAAGTTAACAGGCGATCGCAGGTTTCATTACAGTTTTAAACGCAAAGGATCGCTAAGGGAACGCAAAGGTTCGCAAAGTTTTTGGGGGGTATATTTAGATCAACGCTTTCAGGACAATATTCACACGGCGATTTTTCACCCCCAAAATCACATGATTTTTGTCCAAGACGACCTAGACTATACTTTTTCAGGAAACTAATATGTAAATAAATTTACCTTCATCATGATTAGCGCTGATAAGTTTTTACAGGTGCATGAACATGAACAAGAGAAGTTTTGCCACCATAGACGCCAATCAGTCTGTAGCTCAAGTGGTTTATCGACTTAATGAGGTTATTGTTATTTATCCTATTACTCCTTCTTCCCCTATGGCTGAGTGGGCGGATGCTTGGGCCAGTGAAGCTCAGAATAATATTTGGGGTACTGTTCCTACTGTGGTGGAAATGCAGAGTGAGGGGGGTGTTGCAGGTGCTTTACACGGGTCTTTACAAACGGGTTCACTCACAACTACTTTTACAGCTTCTCAGGGGTTATTGCTGATGATCCCGAATATGTATAAAATTGCTGGGGAACTCACACCGACGGTTTTTCATATAGCAGCGCGATCGCTCGCTGCACAAGCCCTCTCTATTTTCGGTGATCATAGTGATGTCATGGCAGCACGGGGTACAGGTTTTGCCATGTTATGCGCCGCTTCGGTGCAAGAAGCACAGGATTTCGCCCTGATATCAACTAGGACAACCCTAGAATCACGGATACCATTTATACATTTTTTTGATGGCTTTCGTACTTCCCACGAAATTAACAAAGTAGAAACTTTAACAGAAAACAACTTAAGAGAATTTATCCCCGATCAGTTAGTATTCGCCCACCGTTCACGGGCCCTCACCCCCGACAAACCAGTTCTGCGGGGAACAGCACAAAATCCTGATGTCTACTTCCAAGCCAGGGAAACTGTCAATCCTTACTATTTAGCTTGTCCAAACATCACCCAAAAGGTCATGGATGAATTTGCAGCCATGACGGGACGACAGTACCAACTGTTTGAATACCACGGTCACCCCGGGGCGGAACGGGTGATAGTGCTTATGGGTTCCGGTTGCGAGGCGGTACATGAAACAGTAGATTATCTCACAGGCTATGGTGAAAAGGTGGGGGTTGTCAAGGTCAGACTATATCGCCCCTTTGATGCTGTGCGCTTTGTGGCTGCTTTACCCAAAACTACCCGCAGCATTGCCGTACTTGACCGCACTAAGGAACCAGGCGCATCTGGTGAACCATTATATTTAGATGCGGTGACTGCAATTCATGAAGCATGGGAAGCAGGGGAAAAACCTCAAGTTGTGGGTGGTCGTTATGGTTTATCTTCCAAAGAATTCACCCCAGCTATGATTAAAGCAGTCTTTGACCACTTGGCTGCAACTCAACTGAAAAATCATTTCACCATCGGTATTGAGGATGATGTCACCCACACCAGCTTAAGTTATGACCCTGATTTTAATATTGAATCCCACCAGATCATTAGAGCTATTTTTTATGGTTTAGGTGCTGATGGTACAGTGGGGGCAAATAAAAACTCTATCAAAATTATTGGGGAAGAAACTAACAACTACGCTCAGGGTTATTTTGTCTACGACTCTAAAAAATCAGGTTCCGTGACAGTTTCTCACCTGCGCTTTGGTTCCCAATTGATTCGTTCTACCTATTTAATTACCCAAGCTAACTTTATCGGCTGTCATCAATGGGAATTTTTGTCAAAGTTACCCATTCTGAAGGACATTATACCAGGTGGGACATTATTAATCAACTCCCCCTATGACAAAGAGCAAGTTTGGCATCATCTACCAGCATCAGTACAAGAGCAAATTATTCACAAGGGGCTGAGAGTTTATGTCATCAATGCCTATAAGGTGGCTCGTGAAGCAGGGATGGCGGGGAGAATTAACACGGTAATGCAGGTATGTTTCTTTGCTTTATCAGGGGTGTTACCCAGAGCAGAAGCCATAGAACAAATTAAAAAATCTATCCGCAAGACTTACGGCCAAAAAGGCCAGGAAATTGTACAGATGAATATCCGGGCGGTAGATAGCACATTAGCAAATTTGTGGGAGGTAGAAATAGGGTCAGAAGTGAGCGGGGAGCAGTTTTCCCTATCCCCAATTCCCGATACTGCGCCGCCGTTTGTCCGTGATGTCTTAGGTAAAATGATCTGTCGTCAAGGGGATGAACTCCCGGTCAGTGCTTTACCCGCTGATGGTACTTATCCCACAGGGACGGCGAAATGGGAAAAGCGTAACATTGCTCAGGAAATACCAGTTTGGGATACAGATGTTTGTATTCAGTGTGGTAAGTGTGTGATGGTGTGTCCTCACAGTGTGATTCGTAGTCAGGTTTACGAACCTCAGCAGTTAGAAAATGCACCCCCAACCTTTAAGAGCGCTAATGCTAAAGACCATGATTGGCAAGGTTTAAAATATACTATCCAAGTAGCGCCGGAAGATTGTACTGGCTGCGGTATTTGCGTAGATGTTTGTCCGGCTAAGGATAAATCAGAACCCCGGCGTAAAGCCATTAATATGGCACCACAGTTACCATTGCGGGAGCAAGAACGGGAAAATTGGGATTTCTTTTTAAGTATTCCCCAGCCTGATAGAAGTAATTTAAAGTTGACCCATATCAACCAACAGCAAATGCAAGAACCATTATTTGAGTTTTCTGGGGCTTGCGCTGGTTGTGGGGAAACACCTTATATTAAGTTAGCCACACAGTTATTTGGCGATCGCATGATTGTTGCTAACGCCACCGGTTGTTCTTCAATATATGGGGGTAATTTACCCACCACACCTTGGACACACAACAGCGCCGGACGTGGGCCAGCTTGGTCAAATTCCCTATTTGAAGATAACGCGGAATTTGGCTTAGGTTTTCGGATTTCCATCGATAAAAAAGCCGAATTTGCCGCCCAATTGCTGCAACAACTCGCAACGGATATAGGGGAAGAACTAGCACAGGGTATTCTCAATGCGCCACAAAAAGATGAAGCTGATATTTGGGAACAACGAGAGCGAGTAGAATTACTCAAACAACGGTTAGAGCAAATCCCCAATCATCAAGCCAGCCAGCATCTTAAATCCCTAGCTGACTACTTAGTCAAAAAGAGTGTATGGATTATTGGCGGTGATGGTTGGGGTTATGATATCGGCTACGGAGGATTAGACCACGTTCTAGCCAGTGGACACAACGTTAATATTCTGATTCTGGATACTGAGGTTTACTCGAATACAGGCGGACAAATGTCTAAAGCCACACCCAAAGCAGCTGTAGCTAAATTTGCCGCTGGAGGTAAAGCCGCACCTAAAAAAGACCTGGGCTTAATCGCAATGACCTACGGTAATGTTTATATTGCTAGCGTCGCCATGGGCGCACGTGATGAACACACCCTAAAAGCATTTCTCGAAGCGGAAGCTTATCAAGGGCCATCCCTAATTATCGCCTACAGCCATTGTATTGCCCACGGCATCAACATGACCACAGCTATGCAGAATCAAAAGGCGGCGGTAGATTCAGGTCAATGGCTACTATATAGATTTCATCCAGACCGCATCAAGGAAGGACAAAACCCATTACAACTGGATTCCCGCACGCCCAAGTTACCACTAGAGGAATATATGTATCTAGAAAACCGCTTTAAAATGTTAACCAAAAGGGACAGCCAAGCAGCACAGCAATTACTCAAAGAAGCTCAAGCTGATGTCAAAACCCGTTGGGAAACCTATCGATATTTGGCTGCTAGAGATTATACCCAGAAATGAATACAAGATTATTCGTGTTTCTCTGTGGTTAATTACCCCTGAGAACATTAACAACAGGAGTAATGAGTATGGACTTAACAACAACATATATGGGGATAAAATTGAGGTCTCCTCTTGTTCCCTCCGCATCGCCCCTATCGGAAGACATTGATAATATCCAGCGTATGGAAACAGCAGGTGCTGGTGCGGTAGTAATGCATTCATTATTTGAGGAACAATTGCGCCTAGAAAGTCATGAACTCCACGATCATCTCACCCAAGGTACAGAAAGTTTTTCGGAAGCTCTAACCTACTTACCTGATTCCATTAACTTCCGGGTAGGACCAGAAACTTATTTAGAGCATATCCGCAAAGCTAAAGAAAGGGTGAGTATCCCCATTATTGCTAGTCTCAACGGCTCATCCCTGGGTGGATGGACAAACTACGCCAAGGAAATTCAGCAAGCGGGAGCAGACGCGCTAGAGTTAAATATTTACTATGTTCCTACTGATATGGAACTCACTAGTAATGAAATTGAGCAGACCTATATTAATATTCTCGATGCGGTCAAAGCAGTAGTTACTATCCCCGTAGCAGTGAAACTCAGCCCTTATTTTACTAATATGGCAAATATGGCTCAACGTTTGGATGCAGCTGGGGCTGATGCATTAGTCTTATTCAACCGCTTTTACCAGGCGGATATTAATCTCAATCTCTTGGATGTTGAACCTAATGTATTGTTAAGTACACCCCAATCCCTGCGGTTACCCCTGCGGTGGATTGCTATTCTCCATGGTCGCATTCATGCTGATTTGGCAGCAACTAGCGGTATTCACAGGGGACAAGATGTATTAAAAATGCTCATGGCTGGGGCGAAAATTACTATGCTTTGCTCAGTCTTACTCAAGCATGGAATCGACCAGATTCATGTGATCGAGCGGGAAATGCGCGAATGGATGGAAAAACACGAGTACGAGTCAGTACAACAAATGCAGGGGAGTATGAGTCAAAAAAATTGCCCCAATCCTAGCGCCTTTGAACGTGTCCAGTATATGCGATCGCTTGCTAGTTATAAACCTGAATGGAAAGCCAACCACGATACATCATATTACTTTGGTTGAAAACTATGATCACAACCCACCCCTTGACCCTTTAACCCCCTGGGGGTGGGGTTCTACATAGGAAAACAAAGAATAGGCGTTGCTGAATCCAAGTATGAATCATGCGATCGCCTGTACCAGTTGCGTAAGTCCTACTGGAAATATGCTGTACAATAAAAAACAGATTAGGGAGATTTTATAATTATGCAAATCACCATAGATTTACCAGATAATTTAACAGATAAGATTCAAAATGAATGGGTTAATTTACCACAAAAAATCATTGCCAATCTTGTCTTAGATGCTTTGCGGGAAGGTTTAATTGATTTTCAGGAAATGAAGGAGATGCTTAACTTTTTCTCTGAGGCAGAATTAAAGGAATTTTTAAAACAAAAAAATATGCTTCATACTAAAGGAATCCTCAATTTATCTGGTGCTTGTGCGGATATTGATTTTAATGTTGATGAACAAGGAATTTATGAAGATACGGATGATGATTTAATTGGCGTGTTTGATGAATAATAATTCTTTAGTTTATTTACTAGATACAAATGTTTGTATTATGTATCTCAAAGGATTGCTGCTATTGCTTTGGTGAATAATTTAATATTGGTAACTCATAATGTAAGAGAGTTTGGCAGAATTGACGGGTTAAAGTTTGAAGATTGGGAAGTTAGTTAAATGGGTAAGTATCAGGGTGGCGATCGCCAGTGAGTCGTTTTAACCTTACTACTCACTGATGATCATCCCAGTTAAAGGTTTGGATCTGTGTTTGACGTAACCCCCCTTCTGTGGGAAGTATAAAAGCTACCCGTCCTGATACCTGGAGAGTGGGTAACAGTAAATACATCACATATTAGGCTTCTGGGGCGATCGCCACCCAGGGGGGGTGGGGTTCTAAATAGGGAAACTAGGAATACTCTCATCAATTAACTGCATTAACTTAATAGTCTCTTGCAGCGCCACCACTACACGCTGATAATGTAGAATATCCTCATCATTTAGGGTGCGTCCTTTCCGATCCTTGAGCCATTTTTGACAAACTTGATAACCACCAATATAAAAGTTCCACACCTGTTCTGGTACTCCTGTGAATTTATCCCCCTTTTTATTAATCACTACCGCACCTTGAATATATTTAGGATGTCCTGGATCTACGATTTGA
>CAIWDD010000112.1 GCA_903911355.1 uncultured Nodularia sp.
AATCATCCTAGACTATCTCTAATTATGTGAGAAGTCGGGGAGCTTACCCCCTCACAGATACCCGCAGATCCCCGACTTCTAGATAAATCATCCTAGACTATCTCTAATTATGTGAGAAGTCGGGGATCTAAACTCGCCCCAAAGATTCCCCCAGATCCGCGACTTCTAGATAAATTATCCTAGACTATCTCTAATTATGTGAGAAGTCGGGGATCTAAACTCGCCCCAAAGATTCCCCCAGATCCCCGACTTCTAGATAAATCATCCTAGACTATCTCTAATTATGTGAGAAGTCGGGGAGCTTACCCCCTCACAGATTCTCCTTAAAATATATTGTCAAAAAACAGCACATCTTTACCCCACCCTAACCCTCCCCTTCTAAGAGGAGGGGACTGGATTTAAGGAATTAAATGTGGTGATAAATGGGTGAATATGTGATGAAAATTACGGATGAAAACTTATCAAACAACCTCTAAATTATCCATAACTCAAACTTAAGCACTACTAACAAACCAATTCTCAAGTGTTAAATCATTAAAAGACTCAAAATCGGAAACATTATTAGTTACCAAAATTAAATTATTACTGTAAGCAATACTCGCAATTTGACCATCAACAAAAGCTGGAGTTTTGCCAATCTTAGATAGTCTAGCCCTTTCTTGGGCGTGCCACTGTGCAGCTTTTAAATCATAATTTAGAATTGTCATTTTTAAAGGTATTTGATTAATATATTCCAGCAACAATCGACGTTTTTGTGATTGCACCAAACGTAAACAACCAAATAAAAGTTCGTGCATTACAACCGAAGCAGTCGCAATCTCTAATTGATGGTCAGTCAGTTTTTTAACTACATTAACATTAGGAGTCTGACGAGTGGCTTCTGAAATAATATTTGTGTCCAATAAATACTTGATAGTCAAAATTCAACATCCCTACCGACAGAGAGATCGCGCAAATCCGCAAAATCTGCATCATCAAAAGTAATATTTTCCTGCTGCATCCTTTCTCTAAATTGTAAAGTCATATCCCAAAAACCCTCACCCCTTGTTGGTTCATCCTCTTTTTCTGCTACATCCTCCAGGATAGATGTGATTTCTTCTTCCAAAGTCCGTTGATGACTCTGGGCCAGACGTTTGAGTTTTTCTATAACAATGGGATTAAGCTGTTTCAAGATAACTTGAGTCATATTTATTCATCTCCTTATAAACTAGAAAAACAGAATCAACAGGTAATCAGACCCCACCCAACCAAATAAAACATCTTCCCAAAAAACACCTTTGCGAACCTTTGCGCGTACTTAGCGACCTTTGCGTTTAAACACCGTACAGGCGATCGCCCCAAAGATTCCCCCAGATCCCCGACTTCTAGATAGATTATGGTAGGGTATCTATGATGATGTGAGAAGTCGGGGATCTTAACCCCTCACAGATTCCGCCAGCTCCCCGACTTCTAGATAAATTATCCTAGACTATCTGTAATTATGTGAGAAGTCGGGGAGCTAAACTCCCCCCAAAGATTCCCCCAGATCCCCGACTTCTAGATAAATTATCCTAGACTATCTGTAATTATGTGAGAAGTCGGGGAGCTAAACTCCCCCCAAAGATCCCCGACTTCTAGATAAATTATCCTAGACTATCTGTAATTATGTGAGAAGTCGGGGAGCTAGTAGACTTCTAGATAAATTATGGTAGAGTATCGCTAATTATGTGAGAAGTCGGGGATATACAGGTAAATAAAAAATATAAACTTGAGTTAAATTTTGTTAAAATCAGGAAGAGTGTTAACCTTCACAACCATCCCCTACCCCAGAGAAACTTGATGCTGCGACTCGAACATATCAGTAAAATATATCCCACAGGTGAAGTTCTCAAAGATATTAACTGGGAAGTCAAACCAGGAGATCGCATAGGCTTAGTAGGAGTCAACGGAGCGGGAAAATCAACCCAGCTAAAAATCATCACCGGGGAAATAGAACCCACAGCGGGGGAAATAATTCGCCCCTCCAGCTTACACATAGCTTACCTGAACCAAGAATTTGAAGTAGATCCGAGTCGCACAGTCAGAGAAGAATTTTGGCGAGTCTTTGCGCAAGCAAATCAAGTACAAATTTCCCTAGGGGAAGTACAGAGGGAGATGGAGACCGCCAGTTTAGAAGAACTGGATAAACTGATTAACAAACTAGATCGCTTACAGCGAGAGTTTGAAGCCTTAGATGGGTATAACCTAGATGCAAGGATTGGGAAGATTTTACCAGAAATGGGCTTTGATAGCGAAGACAGCGATCGCCTAGTGAGTGCCTTTTCTGGTGGTTGGCAGATGAGGATGAGTTTAGGTAAAATTCTCCTACAAAAGCCCGACCTATTACTACTGGACGAACCGACGAACCACTTAGACTTAGAAACCATAGAATGGTTAGAAAATTACCTCAGAGGACTAACCACCCCCATGGTAATAGTTTCCCATGACCGGGAATTTTTAGATAGACTGTGTACCCAGATTGTAGAAACAGAGAGGGGTGTTTCTACTACTTACCTAGGTAACTATTCAGCATACCTCCAACAGAAAGCGGAAAATCAACTCGCCCAGTTAAGTGCCTACGATCGCCAACAAAAAGAACTAGAGAAACAGCAAGCATTTGTAGACAGATTCCGCGCCAGTGCGACCCGGAGTACCCAAGCCAAGAGTCGGGAAAAACAACTAGAAAAAATCGAGCGCATCGAAGCACCCACAGCCAATGTAAAAACCTTACATTTTCGCTTTCCCCCTTCTCCCCGCAGTGGGAGGGAGGTAGTGATCATTAAAGATTTAACTCATGTCTATGATGATAAGATATTATTCTTAGCAACTAGTTTACTAATTGAAAGAGGCGATCGCGTAGCCTTTCTCGGTCCCAACGGAGCGGGTAAATCCACCCTATTAAGGGTAATAATGGGGACAGAACCAGCCACAGAAGGGACGGTAAAACTAGGGGACCATAACGTTATCCCGGGATACTTCGAGCAGAACCAAGCGGAAGCCTTAGACCTAGAGAAAACAGTCATGGAAACCATCCATGATCAAGTACCCCAGTGGACAAACGAAGAAGTGCGCACACACTTAGGGAGATTTCTCTTTAGTGGGGACATGGTATTTAAACTAGTAGCGGCTTTAAGTGGTGGAGAAAAAGCGCGGTTAGCCTTAGCAAAAATGCTATTACGTCCAGCCAACCTCCTAATTTTAGATGAGCCGACTAACCACTTAGACATTCCCGCCAAAGAAATGTTAGAAGAGGCGCTACAAAACTATGATGGTACAGCCATAGTGGTTTCCCACGACAGGTATTTTATTTCCCAAGTAGCCAACAAAATCGTAGAAATCCGGGATGGGGAATTTCGTGTTTACCTAGGAGACTATCATTATTACCTCGATAAAATTGCCGAAGAAAAAGAACAAGCCAGACTAGCAGCAATCGCTGCGGAAAAAGCTGCAAAAAAAGCGGCAAAATCTGCGGGAAAAAGGAAATAAGTAAAAATTCACTTGCACTGTAGATTAGCAATGGTATTATTCGGATATTACAGAAAGTAAAGGGCAAGACCATGACCAAAGCACCTGTTGCTCCTGTGGTGCTAGTCATTTTAGACGGGTGGGGCTATCGCGAACAGCAGCGAGGAAACGCAATTACCGCCGCTGAAACCCCCATTATGGAAAGCTTATGGGCAGCTTACCCCCACACCCTCATCAGCACATCAGGAAAAGCCGTAGGGTTGCCAGAAGGTCAAATGGGCAACTCGGAAGTTGGTCATTTGAACATTGGCGCTGGGCGAGTAGTACCCCAAGAATTAGTCCGCATCTCCGATGCAGTCGAAGATGGTTCTATTCTCAGTAACCCAGCACTTGTGAAGATTTGCCAGGAAGTCCGCAGTGAGAATGGTAAATTGCATATAGTGGGGCTGTGTTCTGAGGGGGGGGTACACTCTCATATCAGCCATCTGTTTGGACTACTAGACCTAGCCAAACAACAGGAAATTTCAGAAGTTTGTATCCACGCCATCACCGACGGTCGTGATACTCTCCCCAAGGATGGGATTAAAGCCATCCAGTTATTGCAAGCACAAATAGACCAAAAAGGCATAGGGCGTATAGTTACCCTCAGTGGTCGCTACTATGCTATGGATAGAGATAATCGTTGGGAGCGCATTCAACGCGCCTACGATGTGATGACAGAAGATGCTAACATTGATCAACGTCCAGCCGTAGAAGTTTTGGCTGCATCTTATGCCGAAGATGTGACCGATGAATTCATTAACCCAGTCCGCATTGCTCCTGGGGCTATAGCACCAGGGGACGGTGTGATCTTCTTCAACTTCCGCCCAGACCGCGCTAGACAGTTGACTCAAGCTTTTGTCAGCCCCAAATTCACCGGCTTTACTAGAGCAAAAATTCAGCGGTTGTCCTTTACTACCTTTACTCAATACGACCCAGAACTACCAGTGAAGGTAGCCTTTGAGCCGCAAAATTTGAGGAATATTTTGGGTGAAGTCATCGCCAATCATGGTTTACAGCAGTTTCGCACCGCAGAAACCGAAAAATACGCCCACGTCACCTATTTCTTTAATGGCGGACTAGAGGAACCTTTCCCTGGGGAAGACCGAGAACTGGTCAGTAGTCCCATGGTAGCAACTTACGACAAAGCCCCAGGAATGTCAGCGGACGCGGTTACAGATGTGGCGATCGCCGCCATTCACAAAAGAATATACTCTTTAGTGGTGATTAACTATGCTAACCCGGACATGGTAGGGCATACTGGGAAAATGGCAGCCACCATGAGCGCTATTCAAACAGTAGACCATTGTTTGGGTCGGTTACTGAGTAGTATTACCCAAGTGGGCGGAACAGCAATTATTACTGCTGACCACGGTAACGCCGAGTATATGCTGGATGAACAGGGTAACCCCTGGACAGCACATACCACTAACCCAGTCCCCTTCATTTTAGTAGAAGGAGAGACGATTAAAATCCCCGGACATGGTACAAATGTAGAACTGTGCAGCGATGGTAAACTAGCGGATATAGCACCCACAATTCTGGAAATTCTCCAGTTACCCCAACCCTCAGAAATGACCGGACGCTCCCTATTGATACCAGCAGGGTATCAAGTGCAACCCACACGTACCACCGTGAAAGCTGGTATATAAACCAACCCAGCAGTGAAGACCCTCTGACTCCTCACTGCTCCCCCAAGGCCAGGGCACTACCGCTCAAACAACCTGACCAGAATGTGATATAATCCCTATGATTGGGAAAACATAAATAACCATAAATAACCATAAATTATTACGGACAGCCTGACCATGACAGTTAATATTACTACTATTGTGCAAACTATTTGGGTTCTTTCTGCTTTAGGCTTGATTATTTTAGTGTTACTACATAGCCCTAAAGGCGATGGAATTGGAGCCATTGGCGGACAAGCCCAATTATTTAGCAGCACCAAAAGTGCCGAAGATACTTTAAACCGAGTTACCTGGGCGCTGACAGTTATATTTATGGGTTTAACATTGCTATTGAGTGCTGGGTGGTTACCTAAGTAAAAATCCGGTATAGAATCATGGGATGTCGGATAAAAACCTCTAAATTCCCACGCCCTGAAAATTTCCATATCCCCAAATTACTAGCAGTTCTGTCTTTATTCATCAGTACCGGGCTGCTAGTTGTTTTGACAAATCTGCCATCTATTGCTACAGTAGTAAATACATCCTATACTACCCATGCTCTACCCCCATCCCTGGCGCAATGGCAAGACCACACAAGTAGTGGTGATTACTTTGACCAAGTAGCAAAAACCAGGGTGGGTTATTTAATCTGGTCAAAATTTCCGATTCAAGTTTATATACAACCACCCACAACAGCTAATCATCCACAAGATCAAGCATGGGTCAACACTGTTATAGAGACAGTAGAAGAGTGGAATGTTTATTTACCCTTGGTGGTAGTAGACAAACCGGAAGTAGCTGATATTACAATTACCCGCCAAGTCCCACCTCTACAATTTACCCGTGGTGACCACCCGCGGGCCCGTTCGGCCCAAACTACCTATAAACTATACGAAAACAACAGAAAGCTATATCATAAGTGTACCATCTTATTGAGTCCTAGTCAAACAGGGGTATATCTTCAAGCCGCATCCCGTCACGAACTCGGCCACGCCTTGGGAATTTGGGGTCATAGCGATTTACCCACCGATGCTTTATACTTTTCCCAAGTTAGCAACCCCCCGCCTATTTCACCTAGAGATGTGAACACCCTCAAACGGGTTTATCAACAACCAACTCACCTAGGTAATTAATTGGGCGTTGCTGAACCTGAAATTTAAGCCCCAGCAACACCCCCAACTACCCCAGAAATCTAAACCCGACGCAGATTTAGTAATTCTTCAGGAGATGCAAGCATATCAATGGCGACAAAGAAAATTTTGCCTTCGGGATTAATTAAGAAGCGCCAAGCAATATTCATTCCCACAGTCACACCAAACCAGGGAGTTTGTACAACACCTGTAATTTTTAGCTGCTTAGAGCCATCAGCAAGGTTCTCACAGATACCTTTTTGTGGCATCATGTTTAATCCTTGGGCTTCTTCGCGCATATATTTGGCGATCGCCTGATGTCCGACAATGGGTTTTTGAAATGGTGGTTGGAGCGCACCGTCGGGAGTAAACAGACTAATAGCTTGATCAAAGTTATCAGCGTTCATCGCTTCAATGTAGCCCAGAACCGCCGGTTCTGTAATCCCGTCAATTTTTACTGAGGACACAGGTGGCGCAGTGCGAGTAAATGCTGGTTCCTCTACAGCTTTGGGGTAGCTACTTGGCCCTAAATCAGAGGTATCAAATCCCATGTTAACTACGGTGTTCCGCAGCACTGTAATTTGCTGACCCGGATCAAGTTTCTTGGTGGCTTCTAGTACCAATTGCACACCTGGACTCATTTGATAACCAGTGGGGATGGGAGCGACTACACCCTGCTTCATCAACTCTCCCAACTCGTACCAAAAAGCCAGCTTAGTATTCACACTGAAAAACCCATAGGAACGACTGATGGGTGAGTCAGCACGACTCGCAATATCCCGCATCACTCTTGTTTGGTCTTCCGCTGACATTTGCTTAATTTGGTTGAGCAAACTTTCTGCTAGTTGCAATCTGGCGGCCCCAGGCGCTGCGGGAGTAATTGTTTTCCCCATTTCCGTATACGCAAACCACAAATATGCTAGCTGGTCGTCAACATTGAGTTGGTCGAACAGGGCGATGGTCGCAGGAATCTGACTGGGAACCTGAGTATTAGAAAAGATATTCTGAGCCGACTGGATAGTTAAAGCCATATTCACAAAATAATTAGACGTTTACGCTGTATGTAACAGATTGTAAAATAAATCTTAAAATTTGTAAAGTTATTTGATTAAATCTTGACAAAATGGCATGAAAGTCACATCTGATACAGTATTACCAGTCAAAAAAACACAAAAAATCTAGGCGATCGCCATCAATCCCCTAGCTCAACGTGAATAAAGCCTTTTTCAGGCTAATGAAATACACATCAATTCCCTGTTCCCTGTTCCCTGTTCCCTATTCCCTGTTCCCTATTCCCTGTTCCCTATTCCCTGTTCCCTATTCCCTGAAACTAAACAACTTTGTACCTCACGAGCATGGGAAATGCTATATTTGTAGAATTGATACCTTAACCTCTCGGACTCAGAGGTACAGACCTATCTGCTAAGACTTCCCGATATAATTCCTCTAACTGACTGATATTTTTACTCAGGGTATAGCGGTCTAACACCCGCTGTCTGGCTTTGTTTCCTAGGAGGGTGGTTAACTCCGGATGGTCTTGGAGTAGGGGTAAAAGGGTTCTTAACTGCGATCGCACGGTCTTAGTATTGAGGACTACACCCGCCCCCGCCTCTAATACCTCCCCATCTGCTCCCACATCTGTAGCCAAACAAGCTATTCCACAAGCCATTGCTTCCAACAGAGACAGAGACAAACCCTCAACCAGAGAGGGTAAAATAAACACATCAGCACCCCGTAAAATTTCGATGCGCCGCTCTTCATTCGCCACAAATCCTAACCAGATAATCCCTGCGTCTGAGCCATAAAATGGTTCCAAAGAAGACTTTAAAACCCCATCACCCACCATCAGTAACTTGCTCCCAGTTCCCATCTGTGACTGCTTCCAAGCTCGTAACAGAGGTTCAAGGTTTTTTTCTGGTGCTATACGACCTTGATAGACAAACAACCGCTCCCCTTGGAATTGTGCTTTCACCCCTGAAGGTCCGGGGGAATACTTCACCGCATCAACTCCATTGGGAATCACAGCGATTTTTCTTTCCTTTACACCCATACGGGCTAATAACTCCCGCTGAATTTGGGAAAATACAATCACCCGATCATAGTTCGCCAAACAAGGAGCATACAGCTGATAACCTAACAGCTGGGTTCCCGATAGGAATTTTGCCCCCTTCCCTGCAAAAGGTGTATGAAACGTCGCAATCAAAGGTAAATTCAGTTGCTCGCAGATTTCCGGTAACATAAAGTCCAGCGGCGATAAACTCAAAGAAGCATGGACTACATCCGGCTTGATTTCCCGCAGAGACTCCGTTAATACCTTAGTTGCTTTTAACGTGGGAATTGTGTAAACCTGTGATTTGTAAATAAACGGGAGGGAAACTTCCTGGAAATTCGGACAATTTTCTGTTTCTGATTCTTCTTGAGCAAAGTGGAGAAAACTAACTTGGTGTCCCCTCTCTAGTAAAGCATTTGTTACTTCTCTACTGTAGGTGACATTACCGCAAAATGGTGATTTCTTTCCAATCCAGGCTATACGCATTCTTTATTAGCTATTTTGAAAAGCGGTTTCAATTGATCAACCTTTGAGTTATTCACAGCTCACAGCCTCTGATATTGTCAACTTCCCCTGAGTTTACCACGAAACCAAGATCATCTGGACTGTTGACTATTGGCGGGAACTATACCAAGTTAATATACCACCACAAAATACAGTAATAGCTAAAATCACAAAAACTGCTGGTAGTCCTATTAAGGTTTCACCTACCCCAGCTAAGGCCAAAGGTAAGGTTAGTGCAATATTAATCACGTTATTTTGTAGCCCAAAGACTTTACCCCGCATCTCCGCCGGCGTTTCCGTTTGAATCGCAGTTTGCATAGGGATACCTACCATAGACCCAAATACACCCAACAAGGTTACTAACAGTAAAATTATCCCTAACTGGGTTGTAAATACCGATAGCCCAATTAAAGTCCCTGACATCCCTAAGCAACCCCACAGACTCAATTCGCAGTAGGAAAAGCGTTGACCAAATTGACCGAGCATTGTCGCCCCCGCCGCCATACCAATTCCACCAAATGCTAGTAAAAAGCCAAATTGAGATGCTTTTAAGTTGGGAATTATTTCCGCCATCCGCACCGCTAGCACCGTTAAAGCTGCAAATACAGAAAATAAAATCGTCAGTTTTACTAAAGCATTGCGCAGTATAGGGTTAGCTTTGAGGTATTTCAACCCATCTTTCAAGTCAGCTAAGACGTGGGGAAATTCTGTGTCCGGATGGTGGGGTTTTTCATTGGTCGCTAATAACAACAAAATTAACGCCGCGATCGCATAACTTCCACCTACCAACAGCTCTTTACCTAGTCCATCACTACCACCTATTTCTAACCATACTCTATCGGCGATCGCCAACAGTGGTTCACCCACTGCAAACCCCACAATCACTGAAGCCATCATGGTAGTCGTATATAGAGAATTAGCCGAGAGTAAATGCTGTTCTTCCACCACTAACGGGATTGTGGTTTGTTCTGCGGGCGCAAAAAACTGTGTCAGTGTGGAGACTAAAAAAGTCACCCCCAAAATCATGATAAAACCCACTGGTAACATCCCCACCGGCTGCCAATCATGTGTTAACCACAGTAACAAGGGTATGGATAACACTAACACCCCCCGGCAAACATTGGTGCTTACCAGTACAGTCTTTTTCCGCCAGCGGTCTACAAATACACCCGCTACAGAACCAAATAGTACCGCTGGAATGGTAAAAGCCATCATCAAAGCTGATACCCAACCACTAATGCTCTGGTCACTTCCCTGAAATTGAGTATTAATTAAGGCAATCATTAATACTAAGTATACTTTGTCTGCTATCTGGCAAAAAACCTGACCCCCCCACAGCGCCAGAAAATTAGGATTTTTTAACACCGGTAAAAACCCCTGCTCTGGTCTATTTTCCGGCTCCCCAGTCCCCTCTAATTGGGGCGGTTTAGTTGGGGAACTCACTACTGATAAACGGGTAGTAGCAATTTCCCCAGACACATCTAATTGACACTGTTCTGGGCTGTGGGGAACAGCACTTAAGTGATTTGTGACTATAGGATCCGATACCCTATTGTGTTTTTTGGTGTTTGGTGATAAAGATGAGATTTTTCTATCTACA
The DNA here is from genome assembly GCA_903911355.1 of uncultured Nodularia sp. Lineage (GTDB taxonomy): Bacteria > Cyanobacteriota > Cyanobacteriia > Cyanobacteriales > Nostocaceae > Anabaenopsis > Anabaenopsis arnoldii. Next base: position 10,477 of record CAIWDD010000112.1, read on the forward strand.
TCAGACGGTTGCATCATGGTTAGCAGCAAAGTAAGAGTCAATCAAGGTAGCAGAGCGAATAGGGCGACCTAAATGATATTGAGCATATTGGCGCAAAATTTGCTCAATAGATAACCAGCGATAATTTTGGTTAGTATCTGTTGCTATTATCTCTGTTTCTGAGAGATATTGGAGCATGGCTAATTCTGTAGCATCCAACCGAGCAAAAATTACCGGTATATCTTCCCTGTGCACAACCCTTTGGTAATTTAAGTTAGAGTCAAGGGCTGAGGGTTGTTGTTTTTCTTGGCGCAAATTTTCCCACGCCTGTAAACAGACTGTACCACCTGCTGTGACACTAAAGCCCACCCGCCAGTTAGGATCTGCGAAATTTGGCCTGATGGTATAGTTAGTTAAACAGCAGGCTTGTACTTGAGGGCATAAACCTTCTAAAGCATAAAAGTGAAACACTGCATGAGCTAAATAAGCATAAATATTATATCTATCTGTTATATCTAATACTTCTAATTTATGAAGATATTTATGGAGTAACTGATAAATTTCCTCTTGGGGTTGCTCACTCAAGGCCTGACACAGCACTATTTCCGCTAAATATTGCCCCGCGGCAAATTTCCCCACATCCACAGCCAGACCGGGATAGGTTTTTACTGTCTCTGCTTGTATAATTCTATCGAGCAATCGCCCCTGGGCTATGAGTAAGTCATTGACCACAAAAACGCCGCTCCTAGCACCTAGGCTAGAGTTTGGCTTCCTCGCCCCCGGCGCTACTGCGCGAATTAAACCCAACTCTCGGGTTAAAATTGTCACTAACCTGTCTGATTCTCCCAGAATTTTGGATTTGAGATTAATTCCAGTAACTTTATAGGTTTTACTCATTAGTCATTAGTCAATTTTTGCCCACCAACCACCCGTGACTACTCAGTTGTTTCGTTGGTCTTGGCTTTGGCGCAGCAAATCCATCGACCGAGATGTTCCCAGTCTGGTAGCACCGGCTAAGATCATGTCTATAGCTTCATTGTAGGTGCGAATTCCCCCAGATGCCTTAATTCCTAACCGGTCTTTTGCCATTTCTTTTAACAGTCTGACATCCCCCACCGTTGCACCCCCATGCCAACCCGTGCTAGTTTTCAAGAATCCCGCCCCGGCCTCCATGGATATTTCCGCCGCCAGTTTTTTCTCTTGATCAGTGAGCAGGTTGGTTTCCAAAATCACCTTCACCAGTTGTCCGGTTGCTTCGCAAATTTGGGCAATCTCCCGGTGTACCGCCTCAATTCTACCAGCTTTCAACCAACCTAAATTCATCACCACATCTAGTTCCGTAGCCCCATTTTCCACCGCCTCTTGAGCTTCATACAGTTTCACCCCTGAGGTAGTCGCCCCTGTGGGAAAGCCAATTACTGTACAAATGTGGGGATTTTTACCATGGAGCAGTTCTGCTGCTTGCTTCACATAACTAGGGTGAACACAAACCGCCGCAAAATTAAATCTGTACGCTTCTTCACACCATTGCTCGACCTGCTCTGGGGTAGCTGTTGGGTTCAGCAGAGAATGGTCGATAAATGGCGCAATATCAATATAGTCTGCTGCCATCTTGTGTTTTGCCTGTGAATGAAAAGTTAATATTTTTTTACTAAGTCAGTATGAATAGGGAACAGGGAACAGGGAACAGGGAACAGGGAACAGGGAATGAGGAAAGGGAATTGGGAATGAGGAAAGGGAACAGGGAATTGGGAATTGGGAAAGGGAATAGGGAACAGGGAACAGGGAACAGGGAACAGGGAACAGGGAACAGGGAATGAGGAAAGGGAACAGGGAATTGGGAATTGGGAATTGGTGTGTACTTACTTCATGAGCCTGAAAAAAGCTATAATATATCAAAACTAACAGTTACGCCAAGGCACAAAGTTATTACTTGTCCTTGACGGTTGTTTGTGCCATTAGTTCACAGTTTCAGTCTGTGGTGATAAGCGTTTGATACTTTCCTGAACTAACCTGGATAACAGGTTCATCTGCTGGTTACTCTCAAAGACTTTTTGCACAGTCTGGCGTAATTTCTCTAAATTCAAGACATTTCCCGAATCTAGGGAATCTTCCTGTTGGGCAAAGTATGCCACTAAACTTAAACCTGCTACTCTAGTTAGGTAGGCTGCACTCACCCCTTGGACTATACCACCAGCCACAAAGGTGATAGCATTAGTTTTTAAGACCATGCTCACAGCTTTGGTGGACAGTTCCACTAAACCTAGTTTCACCATTAAACCCCCCATGGTTACCCCTAGGGTTTGGGCTTGTTCTAGGGAGAATTTTTGCTGGTATATATTACCTAAGTCTATCACCATCTGGGCGTTAATCGCTGCGGTGGCTAAAATGTCTAGGGCAGGTACTGGGTTAGCAAAGGCAGCAGCGGCGCTGATCCATTGATATTGTTCAATAATGGGGATACTGCGATCGCCCCTGGTTTCATTTAGCCAGTTTTTCCCCGCAGCTTTCAACAACTTGGCTTTTCTCCAGGTAGTTGTCCAGATTAGTTGTTGTCTTTGCTGTGAGACAATTTTACTCAGATCCTCAATTAAACCCTCAATATCCGGTTCCGGTTGTTCCATCCACTCTTGGATATTACCATTACTTTCATGCTTGCGTACTTTGCGCGCCACGGGAGACGTTACCGTTCCCACTACATTCTCTGACATTCGCTGTTTTAATGACAGCAAAATACTCTCCCGTTCCTCTGGTAAATACTGGTCCTGTTTGTTAAAAATTAACCGCACCGGTTGATTGGCTGCTTTTAACTGCTGTAAGCTCTGAAATTCAGAGTCTGTCAAATCACCATTGGTCAGGAACAAGACAAAATCCGACTGTTTAACTGCTGCTAATATGGGTATATCTGATTGCTCACCTGTGTGGGTAAATAAAGGGGTGGTTTCCCATAGGGTGACTTTGTTCTGTTTTCCCCCCCATCCTCTAGACTCCAGCAGTGTAACTAAACTACTTTTCCCTACAGATTTACCACCGGTGACAGCTATGGTAATTTCTTCCCTGTCTAATTCTATCTGCAACTGCCCCAGTCTTCCTTGGAGCGTCTCTAAGGCCGGGTGGTTGACAGCTTCCTGTTCTAATTGCTTAATCATCGCTTCCCCTTGGGCGATCGCAGTTTCCACACTTGACCGCTCCTTGATCATACCATCTAACTCCTGTGTCCTCCGTAGCGGCTGATTTTTCTGGAATAACCACAAACCGCCCCCCACAGCCAGAGCGCCAAACAAACCCACCTCACTCATCTGTAAGATATAATCATCCCAGCTTTGTAACATCCATAAGCAAAAGGATAGTCCCAATCCTCCCACTAAAATCGGTCGCTGCAACTTCACAACCATTTCTTCCCGGCCTTTTTGTCAAGTTTCTGTTTTCAGCATAGATCAAAAGTCTCTGCTAAAAACAGATGGGGAACGGGGAACGGGGAACACCGGAATTAGCCTGAAAAAAGCTTTAACCATGTTTTGCTACTTTTAACTTGTGCGTACACCCCAGGAGTCCAGGTATTGTTTGACCCCACCCTAACCCTCCCCTTGTCAGAGGAGGGGACTGGATTTTATTTTTTTTTGTGTGTTCTGTGTGTTACCTATTACCTATTACCTATTACTTATTCCCTATTACTTATTCCCTATTACTTATTACTTATTCCCTATTCCCTATTCCCCGTTCCCTATTACCTATTCCCTATTCCCTGTTCCCCGTTCCCTGTTCCCTGTTCCCTATTTCTACTTCAAGTTGACTTCAATATTCACAGTAGACTGTAAAAAAGATTCCTCGTTAATTTCCAAATACTTGGGACTGGCTTCTAATTCCTCTGCTCCTTTTTTAATTTCTATCTTATATTTACCTACAGGCAGATTTTCCAGAATAAACGCACCTAAAGCATTAGTTTCTGATAAAGATTTCCGGTTACTTTCCACATCAGTTAATATTACCTCAACCTGAGATAATCTTGCCCCAGCATCGTCGGTTAAAATACCCCGTACAACATAATTAGCCGCATCGGCGTAAATTTCCTGTTTAAATGCGTTAACTTGCAATGTCATATTATTCTCCCATGGGGAAGAACTATCTATAATAAATTTCTGTGGGTCAACAATAAAATCACCCATCTTGATTTGATACTCACCTTGAATTAAATCTTGAAACTTAAAGAAACCTTGAATATCAGTAGTGGAAGTAAAAATTTTCCCCGATTCAGTATGAATAGCAGTCACTCTAATTCCCCTGAGATTTTCTGCTGCTTTATCCTTGAGATATCCACTAACCGTATAAGTGGGAACTGCTGCTCGGTCTGCTGTTTGTCCGTCACGGGGAATAAAAACCTGTAACTCTAAAGTATCCTGCACAAATTCCGATTTACTTAGTTGCAGAGTTCTGGGAGTAATATCTAAACCCCCCACATTCAAAGTATATTCTCCCAGTGGCAGATTATCCAAATAAAACGCCCCAGATGGACTGGTAATAGAAAAGTATCTTTTTTGGTTAGCAACACTAATAGCCTCTACCCTGGCTCCATTTATCGGTTGACCCAGTTGATTTCTCAGCCTTCCCTCCACCGTCGCAGTTTTCGCAAATGGAACTTTCACAATTGTATAAGCTCCCGGGGCTACTTCCACAGCAAAGGCTGCTTCCCGCGGTTCCCAACCGACAGGATACCCCGCTGGATCTAAATCTAATCTATGTTCCCCTATGGGTGCAGGAATCACAATCCCATTACCGATGGATAACAAACTTTTATCCTCTTTTAAAGAGCGATTATTCAGCATAAATAAAGAATTATCCTCCGGGGTAATTAGAGCCTCATTCCTGTCCCGCACCCCATTATTATTCTCATCATAAAACGGTTGTACTAAAATTGCTCCATTCCCTTCAAACTGACTAGCATTTCTTTTATCTGTATTGATACCATCTTGCAGATTTAAATTGAAATTCATCACCAACCCCACAGAAAATTGAGAACTCACTCCTTCAACTGCTGCACCTGAATACCCGGCTTTTAAACTTAAACCAGCAAATAAACTGGGGGTGGTTACAGATGCTACTAGTCCTGATGATTGGGAACCAAAACCATAACCTAACTCCCAACTCCAATTAGTGATATCTAACTTTTCGCTGATTGCAGCGGGGTTGGCATTATGTCGCCAAGCTGCTACAATTAGGCTATGATTATCCGACTTCAGATAACGCCCATATATTTGGTCTTTAATGGAATTATTCTTATAGCGGTTTAAATTATTAGCTAGATACATCTCTTGATAGGAATTGCTATTGGTCACCGGAAAACTCAGGTTATTCCAAATTTCTGAATCTTGGGCATTAAAACGACTGAAAATTATCTGTTTATAAGAGTTAGTTAAATCTAATTGCCAGTTTTTCCACTGCAAACTATTGCGTAATCGCCAACCACCATCCCCCTCAAAACGACCATCTAAATTATGAGAGAGATTTCCCCAGCGCCAACGGGTTGATGCTTCCGCAAAGGTTCGCAAAGAGTTGTTGTTTTGTTCATACCCTAAACTGAGGTTCGCCGATACCCCAAACAGTGATAAATTGTGAAAGCTCCTGACATTAAGCCCGGTATTGCTTAACTCCGTCTGTAATCTCACATTTTTGATGGGTTCAAAATTGTTGCTCAGTCGCCAAAATGTCTGTTCCCCCATACTCCAAGAAATGTTAGAATTTTGATTAAGTCTGAAATTACCGGAAAAAGTTAAACTGCTGGCTTGGTTGGCGGTGGCGGAAAGACTACGCAACCCTAAAGTCAAGGGTAATTGAGAATGACTATAAATTGCCTCTCCAAAGGAGCGAAAATTTACACTATCATAAACACCACCAAATCCCACAGTTAAATCGTTGGAAATTCCGTAACGATAACCCGCTCCCGTAACTAAACCACTAACGGAACCTAGGCTTTGATGTTGTTGACGCTGACGCCATGTACCCACGGAAGTATAAACGGCGCTAGTACCAGCAGGAATTTGCTGATACTGAGGATCAATAACTTTGGTTTCTGTTTGCGGGGTAGCCGCCAGATTACCCTCGGGATAAGATAGAATTGTAAAGCTATTCCCTCGAAGATTAGGGAAACTATATCTTTGCGTCTCGCTTACCAATACTTCACCTAATAAAACATTACCGCCCCAAATTTGCACTAAAGTCCCCTGTACAGCATTACCTTCAATGGTGCGGATAAAATCCCGGTTACTCAGTCGGGAATTTATGTCAAGGGCTGACCCCCCACGACTTGCTTCATAACCAAAGCGATTAATATAACTATAACCCCAAAATTCGCCAAAATTTGAGGATCCTGGGTAAAATAAGCTCTGGCTTCCAAAAATGTGATCCCTATTTTTGCCTAAATTTTGTATTCTCCAGTCTTGGAGGTAAGCTTGGTTAAAATTTTCTAGGTTTGGTTGAGCAATCCTGGTACTAAATGTAAAGTCTCCCAATTTTCCACTGATGGTGGTTGACCCACTATTTCTGAAAGTATTAGTACGTACAGAAGAATTGACATTTTGACTCACAGCGGACAAGGCGTACTCAGGAGGAGTCACACGGGGTAAACCTTCTAAAACTACGGGTTGAACTTCTTTCTTCTCTCGACTTGTTGCAAATAGCCAAGACCCTTCAAAGACAATCGCATAGCTATCAATGTCAAATTTAATTTCTACCATAAACTGACGACGTATCTCTGCAATACTTAAGGCCTCGCCAATCTCGCTGTCTGCAATCAACAACTTAGGGTTAAATTCCTTGACTAATCCAGGCGATCGCAACTGAACATTACCATTAGGTAAAGGAGTGACTGTAAAGCTAAAAGCCTTAAGAAAAGATTCATAGGGTATCAGCCATTCCTCAAAGTTCACAGCTTGACTACCATCTTCATTCCCCTTCACCAACACACCAGATAAAACATCTTTTTGACCAAATTTAATTCCCACCGGTAGAATATCCTTAGGAGTACTTACATTACTAGGGGTAGTTAATCCCAATATCTCACGTCTAGCCAACTCCTGACTTGTTGGTGCTGGTGCATCTTTACCAGGTATATTCTCTGGTTTAGTCACCGGGGTAACATCCCCAGACCGTGCTACCTCAGAATTACCATTAGGGGTTAATACTTGATTACCAGGTATATTCTCTGGTTTAGTCACCGGGGTAACATCCCCAGACCGTGCT
>CAIWDD010000113.1 GCA_903911355.1 uncultured Nodularia sp.
ATTTATCCGATTTCAGCTATTAGACAGGGGTTTATAACCCCTGGTTTATTGGTTTATAATTCTGGTTGACGAAAAATGGTTGATGAAAACCAAAAATGGGGATTCACCCATAATCGGATTTATCCGGGGAATGAAATTCCCCGTCTGATAGCTCAAGTCCTCTAGAAGAGGACTAAAAATGTGGATTCACCCATAGTTGATGAAAACCAAAAATGGGGATTCACCCATAATCGGATTCATCCGATTTCAGCTATTAGACAGGTTTATAACCCCTGGTTGATGAAAACCAAAATGGGGATTTACCCATAATCGGATTTATCCGATTTCAGCTATTAGACAGGGGTTTATAACCCCTGGTTGATGAAAACCAAAAATGTGGATTCACCCATAATCGGATTCATCCGATTTCAGCTATTAGACAGGGGTTTATAACCCCTGGTTGATGAAAACCAAAAATGAGGATTCACCCATAGTCGGATTCATCCGATTTCAGCTATTAGACAGGGGTTTATAACCCCTGGTTGATGAAAACCAAAAATGGGGATTTACCCATAATCGGATTCATTCCAAACATCAAACAACATACATGGAAAACAATACAACATCCCACCAAGTTAGATCACAGCTAATCACCGCTTTACAACTTGACCTCATTGGTCCCACCCCTGAAGATATAGACCACCAAGAAGAAACCCTTGACCAAGCACCATCAAAATGGTACCTCTCCGGTTTTTTAGTCCCCCATGGTGCGCCTTTAGAACAACGGATAGATGATACAGGTAATGAGGATTTAGACCTCATGACAGGTGGTAGCAGCGCTGACGATGAAAACGTACCAGAAAAAACCTTTGCTAAAAAAGCGTTCTTCCCATCATCCATGGGTTTAAGTTTTTTGGTTCCTCAAAATGCCAGCCAACTGAATGTTACAGTACAATGGGGCGACTACTTCCCCATCAAAAATGACCATCACCCAGAGTTTGAAACCTCATCTACAGAACAGCTTCAGACCACCCCAGATAAGTCTAATAATCAAAACCCATCTCAAAACCTATCGGGATGCTGGAAACGTATACCCAGACAAGTTGATATTACTGTCCCACTCCCAGACCATCCCCAGACCATCCCCATACCTGACAGTGATGGTTTAAATCTGGTTATTTCTATCCGCAATGTAGGTTACCAAGAATTAATACCAGAGGGAACCTATTCAGTTTCAGTATTTTTAGTTAATAATCGTCTCGCGAGTGTAGATAAACAACGGGATATTAGTTATACCTTTCAAACAACCTTAATTATAGATACCCCAGAACCATTAGTACCCCGTCCCAACCTCCGGGGAAGAGATGACAATGATTGGGATGAAAATGTAGCCGATTTGCAATACCGTGATGATTATGAGTATGCTGTGGGTCATAATGTATCAGCCATTTCTACCACGAACGCCCATGGGGATTGTCATCATATTCAAACCGCTTGGATACCCACCGCAGATGTAGAAAAGGTCATAGCTAGTTCAGTGGACAATGTGGAATTGGGGATGGAAGCTTTAGCTAATGCATCCACACCGGAAGCATTGCAAAATATGCTCACTCCCATGATCACTGCTTACGCGGAGTGGATTCAAAACCAACGCCATCAATGTCCTACTCAACCAAAACGGTTTGCTGTCGCTCAAAAATTACTAGACCGGGCAGAAATCGCTAATCAACGCATTGAGGCTGGTATCAAGGCTTTACAAGACCCGGAGGTATTTACCGCTTTCTCTATTGCTAATCGTACCATAGCCAGATATATTCGTCAACGGCTTACCCACGGTAAAGATATTACACCGGAGTCCGTAGCAGCCCCTAAGTGGCGACCTTTCCAGTTAGGGTTTTTATTGATGAACCTGACAGGAATAGCTGACCCAGAAACAGGCGATCGCGAATTAGTTGATTTATTATTCTTCCCCACCGGTGGCGGTAAAACCGAAGCTTACCTGGGACTTGCAGCTTTTACCCTCGTTCTCCGGCGACTACGTTACCCCGGTATCAAATCCGCTGGGTTAAGTGTCCTCATGCGTTACACCCTGCGACTTTTAACCCTTGACCAACTCGGACGCGCTGCGGCGATGATTTGCGCCCTAGAAATAGAACGTCAAAACAACCCCCAACAGTTAGGAACCTGGCCTTTTGAAATCGGACTCTGGGTAGGACAAGAGTCTACCCCCAACCGCATGGGTAAAAAAACAGAGGATAATAATTATACTGCCAGAAAAAGAACCCTTGACTTCCAAAAAAACGATGCTAATCCCTCACCAATTCCCTTAGAAGGTTGTCCTTGGTGTGGGACAAAATTTAACCGCAACTCCTTTCAACTATACCCCAACCCAGATCATCCCACAAATCTGCGTATATCTTGTGCCAATCGGCGCTGTCACTTTTCCGGAAATCAAGCTTTACCAATGGTCACAGTGGATGAAGTAATCTATCGCCGCTTACCTTGTTTTATGATTTCCACTGTAGATAAATTCGCCAGTTTACCTTGGGTGGGAGAAACAGGAGCCTTATTTGGTAAAGTAGACCGCTATGATCAAGATGGATTTTATGGACCGACACAACCAAAGGGGGGTAAACCCCTAGGTGGTAACTTACCACCCCCAGATTTAATTATCCAAGACGAATTACATTTAATTTCTGGGCCCTTGGGAACAATGGTAGGACTATATGAAACCGCCATTGATGCTTTGTGTACCCAAGAAATCAACGGGAAAAAAATTCGCCCCAAAATCGTCGCATCCACCGCTACAGTCCGTCGCGCTCATCAACAAATTCAAGCTTTATTTGGTCGCAGTGAAGTTGATATCTTCCCCCCACCAGGTCCAGACAGGCGAGATTCATTCTTTGCGAAAACCGTTTCACCAACTGTGAAAAACCCCCGCGTCTATGTGGGTATTGCCGCCCAAGGACGCAGTTTAAAGGTAGTATTATTACGTACCTACTTAGCATTATTAGGCGCAGCCCAGAAGCACTGGTTAGCCCTAGGAGGGAAGAAAAACCCCCATAACCCCGCTGACCCCTATATGACCCTGTTAGGTTACTTTAATTCAGTGCGGGAGTTGGGAGGAAGTCGCCGGATTGTCGAAGATGAAGTTAAATCTCGTTTATTAACTTATAGTCAAAGGTTGAGAATTGATGAAACTACCGGCTTATTTGCTGACCGTAAAATTGCCGATGAAATTGAAGAATTAACTTCTCGCGTCAATACCAGCCAAGTTGCAGAAACTAAACGACACCTGGAGTCAACCTTTACCCAAGGGGATAAAGTTGATGTTGCCTTAGCTACTAACATGATTTCCGTGGGTTTAGACATTACCCGCTTAGGTTTAATGGTAGTTCTGGGTCAACCAAAAACCGCTGCGGAATATATCCAAGCTACCAGTCGAGTGGGAAGGGATGAAGAACGACCAGGGTTAGTCGTCACCTTACTAAATATTCATCGTCCCCGCGATCGCTCCCATTATGAACGTTTTAGTGCTTGGCATTCTACATTTTACCGAGCCGTAGAAGCCACCAGCGTTACCCCCTTTTCCCCCCGCGCCATTGACCGAGGAATTGCAGCCATCACCGTGGCTTTAGCACGGTTGGGATATGCCAAAATGACCCCACCCACAGGCGCTTTTGACATTACTCAACACCGTGAGCAATTACAGTTCGTCATTGACACCATCACCCAACGCGCCCAAATCCTAGGACAGGGTAAAACAGTCGAAAGCCGAGTTAAAGACCTACTCGATAGTTGGGAAACCATCGCCAACAAGAAAACCTCCTTGCAATATCAACGGGAAGTAGGTGCAGCACCCCCCCTGCTGTTTGACCCCCTCGACCCCGAATTAGAAAATCAAACTTCAGCAGCTAGAAAATTTAAAGCCCAGCGGAGTTTGCGCGATGTTGAACCAACAGTCAACATCTGGATTCCTACTCAACAAGAACTAGAAGAAGAAAAATCATGAGTAAGTCCGACAACAAAAAACCCCCAGCAGGGGAAATACGCCAAAGTCAAATTCTTTCCACCTTTGGCCCCGGTTCCATGGTAGATTTACCCAACGACTCTGTAATCATCGCCGGGTTAAATCATTGGCGTGGTGACAAAAAACTAGTCCATGAACCGCGATTAGCCAGTAGAGTTGCTCAAATTTTGGGTGTCAATAGTATTCAACTATATGCACCGCCAATTAACACACAAGACCCACGGGATATCGGCACAGGAGTTAAAGCCTTTATTTTCCCTACTTGGTTTTTAGCTCAAGTTAAAGAAACCTGGGAAGACCCCAGAAATAACACCAAGAGTAAAAAAATTTATCGTACCCGTCCTTTAGTCCCTTGGTCTGATTTAGTTAGTGGTAAATATCTCGATTCTCAAAAAAAGAAAGTACCAGTAGTCCCCGTTCGCTTTGTACAAGGTTGCGTTAAAGGACATATCAGTGATATTGATTGGTCTGCTTTTGTCCATGATGGCTCCCAGAAAAAATGCCGCGGTCGATTATGGTTAGATGAAGCAGGTTCCGGTAACGACTTTGCCGAAATCTATGTCCGCTGCGAAGCCTGTAAAAAACGTCGCCCCCTGGCTAATGCTACCATTCCCAATAGCAAAATATTAGGGGAATGTCGGGGACACCGCCCCTGGATTGGATCATTTGCCCAAGAACTTTCTTGTACTCGTAAATCTGATAATCAACCAGAATACAATCGTTTGTTAGTTAGGTCAGCCAGTAACGCCTACTTCTCCCAAGTCCTGAGCGTTATTTCCCTTCCTGACCGGGACGCGGCCTTACAACAAGCCGTTAGTGCAGTGTATGAAGATTTTTTAAAATATGCAGAGGATGCCAGCGATATTCAGAGGGAACGCAAAAAGCAAAAAGTAGAGGCGGCGATCGAAAAATTTAGCAATGAAGCCGTATGGGAAGAAGTCCAAAGGCAAAAAAATCATCAAAAAAACGATAAAAGTATCAAACAAGCAGAAATTGAAACCCTACTTTCTAGTCCTGTCGTGGGGGAAGATCACCCAGATAGTGATTTTTATGCAACTGCGCGCAGTTTGGATGATTTAACACCTACTTTTTCTCCCCTGATTGCACAAATTGTTTTAGTACATCGCCTACGGGAAGTAATCGCCCAGGTGGGATTTACACGGTTTGAGGCAGAAATACCAGATATTGATGGTGAACTAGATATTAATGTCAAGCTCGCTGCTTTGGATATTGAACCTACCTGGGCTCCAGCTATTGAGAACAAGGGGGAGGGTGTATTTATTGCCTTTCGTCCAGAAGCTATAGACGCTTGGTTACAACGGGAATCAGTCATAAAACGGGGACGTCAACTATCTAGGGGGTTTGACATCTGGTGCGCCCGCAGAGGTAAAGACCAGGAAAAAGACAATGTGAAGTTTCCGGGTTTACCCTATATTATGCTGCATTCATTATCACATCTATTAATTATGTCTGTCTCCCTAGAATGCGGTTATGCTGCTAGTTCTATCCGTGAACGTATCTATGCTACCCAAGGGAATTATGGCATTCTTTTATATACTGGTTCCTCCGGCTCCGAAGGAACTTTAGGAGGACTAGTAGAAGTAGGTAACCGCATTGAACACCATTTACAAGTTGCACTAGAGCAGGGGAAATTATGTTCTAATGACCCAGTATGCGCCCAACATCGTCCTGATGATGAACAAGAAGAGCGTTTTTTACATGGTTCCGCTTGTCATGGATGCTTACTGATTGCAGAGACATCCTGCGAACGCCGCAATGAATTTCTAGATCGCGCTCTGGTGGTATCTACTCTGGAAGGGTTGGGAACTGAGTTTTTTCCAGATTTACTTTGAAGGGTTGACGGTTGACTGTTGACGGTTCAATCAAAATGGCTGTATTTGTGGATTAAAAAAAATACTAAACAATCCTGGATTACTTCAAATTTTTTGATCAATGCATCCCCAACGCCCGGAAATCAATTTCCGGGCTAATAGCGGAAATCGGTTAAAACCGATGAGAAATTGTCTGAATATTTTCATCAATCCTCTTCAGAGGATTTTTGCTTTCAGACGGGGAATTCATTCCCCGGACTGGTTGACTGGTCAACTATGGGGATAATAAAACTAACCAACAGTCACTTTAATGCACTAGTTAACCGCCACCGAGGTTCAATCAAAATTGCCGAAATGATTATTTTTCCGTTCCGAACCTCGGTCGCTTGCTATATAAGAGTTTCAGCCGTTTGATTACTATGCTAAATCCCACTTCAGCCGTTAAGTTTCTTGAACCTCGGAAAGTGCCTCTAGACTTCTTACTGGGACTGTGTTTAAAATATAAGGGTCCCCACTCGCTGGGGACACTAATCGAATGAAAACCAAGACTAAACGGTCAAAGACATAGGAGACAGAAAACTTTTGTCCCCACTCGCTGGGGACACTAATCGAATGAAAACTTATGGGTTTTGACGGTTCGATAGGTCCTCCCACTCGTCCCCACTCGCTGGGGACACTAATCGAATGAAAACGGTTTCAAAAAGTGCAGTTTGTCCTCCTTGTCTAGAGTCCCCACTCGCTGGGGACACTAATCGAATGAAAACGAAA